>CAZXLI010000371.1:0-5738 GCA_964641795.1 uncultured Bordetella sp.
TGGTCGCTGCCGGCAGCTTCCGCGAAGACCTGTATTACCGCCTCAACGTGTTCGAGTTGCGGCTGCCCGCGCTGGCCGAGCGCCGCGACGACGTGCTGCCGCTGGCCGAGCACTTTCTGGCCCAGCAGGCGCCGGCCGGCAGCGGCGCGCGGCTGGGCGATGCCGCGCGCGAGCTGCTGCAGGCCCATGCCTGGCCCGGCAATGTGCGCGAGCTGAAGAACGTGATGGCGCGGGCCGCGCTGCTGGCCGGCGACGGCCCGGTGCTGCCGCAGCACCTGGGCCTGGCGCCGCCCGCGGCCGGCACGCAGGCGGCCGCGCGCACCCTCGACGAGCCGAGCCGCGAGGCGGTGCTCGCCGCGCTGGCCGAGGCGCGCGGCGTCGTCAGCCGCGCGGCGCAGGCGCTGGGGCTGTCGCGCCAGGCGCTGTACCGCCGCATGGAGCGCTACGGCCTGGCCACCGACGCGCCGCCGGGCACGCCGCGCTGATCGGCCCGCCGGTGGTCACAATCCACGCGTGCCCAGCCTGCCCGCCCGCCTGACGCTGCTGCTGCTGCTGGCCGCGGTGCTGGCGGCCTTGCTGCATGGCGGCCTGGTGCTGTGGCCGCTGCCGCAGCTGCTGCAGGCGGCCAACCGCAGCTTCGGCAGCACGCTCAGCGCACCGGCGCCGGGCAGCGCGTGGGGCCTCGGCCTCACCTTCGCGCTGCTGCTGCCGATCTGCCACACGCTGTCGCTGGCCCTGACCGCCCCCTTGCACAAGCTGCTGCGCGCGTTGCAGGGCGCGGTGCTCAGCTACCGCGACGGCGACTTCAGCGTCTCGATCCGCGCCCCGCAGGGCGCCGAGGTCGGCGGCGAATTCGGCCAGCTGCTGCAGCTGCACAACGAGCTCGGCGCGGCGCTGCGCGAACAGCGCCAGCAGCTGGCCCAGCGCGAGCTGCTGCTGGACACCGTGGTGCAGCACACGCCGCTGGCGCTGCTGCTGTGCGCGGCGGACGAACGCGTGGTCTACGCCAACATCGCCGCGCGCCAATTGCTGGCGCAGGGCCGCAGCCTGGCCGGCATGCCGCTGCCGGCGGTGCTGGCCGACGCACCCGCCGGCTTCGCCACGGCGCTGGCCACTGGCCAGGACCAGCTGTTCTCGATCGACGACCACGGCAGCGAAGCGCACTTCCACCTGTCGCAGCGCGCCTTGCTGCTGCAGGGCACGCCGCACCGGCTGATCCTGCTGCGCCACATGACGCGCGAGCTGGCGCGCGAGGAAGTGGCCAGCTGGAAGCGCGTGATCCGCGTCATCAGCCACGAGCTGAACAACTCGCTGGCGCCGATCTCCTCGCTGGCGCACTCCGGCGCCGAACTGGCCCGCCGCGGCCAGACCGACAAGCTGGCGCGCGTGTTCGACAGCATCGGCGAGCGGGCCGCCCACCTGCACGCGTTCCTGGCGAGCTATGCCACCTTCGCCAAGCTGCCGCAGCCGCGCATCGCCGCGGTCGACTGGCCCGGCTTCCTCGAAGGCCTGGCCGCGCACTGCGCGTTCCGGCTCGAGGGTGCCGCACCGTCGCAGCCGGGCCGCTTCGATGCCGGCCAGATCGAGCAGGCCTTGATCAACCTGATCCGCAATGCGCACGAGTCGGGCAGCGATCCGGCCCAGGTGTGCCTCGCGATCCAGGCCGCGCCGGGGGAGCTGCGCCTCGTCGTCGCCGACCGCGGTCCCGGCATGAGCGACACCGTGCTGGCGCAGGCGCTGCTGCCCTTCTACTCCACCAAGCGCAGCGGCACCGGCCTGGGCCTGGCGCTGGCGCGCGAGATCGCCGAAGCGCATGGCGGCCGGCTGCTGCTGGCCAACCGCGCCGGGGGCGGCCTGATGGTGACGCTGGTATTGCCCGGCTGAGCAGCACCGCCGCGGCCGATTGCTACAGTGACGGCCATCGCGCGCCGGGCGCGCTGCCGAAAGTCCCTCGATGGCCCCGATCCAGCTCGTGCTGCTGCTGTCCCTCGGTTCGTTCCAGGTCGCCATCCCCGGCGTGACCAAGGAACCCTCGCCGGTGTTCGAGGATTCCGCCAAGGGCGTGCAGGCCTTCACCAGCTGGGCCCTGGGCACGCTGGGCGAGCCGAAGTTCAACCAGCCGCCGTACCAGTTCTGCGTCGTCGGCGCGCAGCCCTTCGCCGCCGGCAAGGGGCCCTATGTCTCCGACCAGATCTCGCGCTCCAGGCCGCCGGTGCGCCAGCTCGAACCTTACTCGGCCACCTTCCACTACGTCGAGCCGCCCGCCAGCGGTCCGGCCCCAAAGCCACGCACGATGAAGCAGGCGATCGAGCTGTGCGCCAAGGCCGCTCCGGTCACCCGCTAGACACTGACCTGGACCTAGAATCGGCCGGCCCCGATCGAGAGGGCCACCGCAAGAGGGAGGAACGAAGTGCAGACACTTCCACGTCTGGCGCGGCTCATTGCCGTTCCGACTGCCGTGCTGATCGCCAGCTGCGTCGCCACCCCGATACAGCAGCCGATCGCCGGCTACACCTGCTGCAACCTGCGCGGCATGCAGGGATGGATCTCGAGCAACAACGTGCAGGGCGGTGACCTGATTCCCGCCGGCTCGAGCATCCGGCTGAACACGGTCAAGCGCCAGTTCTACGTCTACGGCACGATCGGCGACGCCGAGTACGGCCTGCGCGACGACTCGGCCAAGACCGAACAGGACACGATGCGCTGGGTGAAGCGCGTGGTGGTGGCCGAAGACCCGACCGCGCAGCTGCAGTCCTGGCCGCGCGAGGTGCGCGCCGCGATCGGCGTTGCGCGCGTGTTCGTCGGCATGAAGCGGGCACAGGTGGCCATGGCGCTGGGCTACCCGTCGCCAGCCGACACGCCGGACCTGCAGTCCTTGCTGTGGCGCTACTGGACGCCGGCCGAGGACCTGCCCGTCGACCTGCGCTTCGACGCCGAAGGCACGCTGGTCGAACTGATCGGCAAGGACACTGCGGTGCGCACGCTCCAGATGCAGCAGTAGCGTTCGATGGCACGCAGCCGGGTGGCCCGGCCACGGTGCCGCGCAGCCTGACCGGAACAACCGCATGAAGCGACGCCTTGTACTGCCGAGTCTGTTCGCCCCATGGCTGGCCCACGCACAGGACCAGCGCCTGGATCGGCTGCTGCCATCGAGTCCGGTCGACGCCGTCGCGCTGTACGTGATTCCGACCGATGGCATGCCGGAAGACATCGCCGCCGGCGTCGCACGCGCCCTCACCAAGGACACCGGCCTGTGGGTGAAGGCCTCGTTGTGGGCGCCGTCGGGCATCAAAGAGCCGATGGCAGGCACCAATCAGTACCCCGCCGAGGACTACTTCGCGCTGGGTGCATCGATGTCCCGGCAATTGCAGGACGCCGGACCGCGCACCTACTTCATCGTGCTCACCGAACGGGACATCAATTCGCGCTCGCGGAATCTTCGCTTCCTGTTCGCCTCGCACAGCCCGATGGCGCGCACGTCGGTGCTGTCCGCGGCACGGCTGGTGTATCAGCAGGATGGAACGCCCGCGCCGCTGGAACTCGTGGCCGCGCGGATGCAGAAGATGCTGATGCGCATCGTGGGCGAGATGAAATTCGGCTGGCAGCGCAGCAGTGACCCGGCCGACCTGATGTTCGCGCCGATCATGTCGCTCGATGACATCGATCGCATGAGCCTGGCTCACACCCTGAGCGTCCGCGGCAGGCCCCGCTGAGCCATTGCCGTGGCGGGCCGTGCCCGCCCGGCGCGCGACAATGCGCCGATGCACATCGCCATCCTCACCTTCCCCGGCTTCAACGAACTCGATTCGCTGATCGCGCTGGGCCTCCTGAACCGCATCAGGCAGCCGGGCTGGCGCGTTTCGCTGGCCTGCCCGGCACCCGAGGTCACCTCGATGAACGGCGTCACGCTGCGTGCGCAGGCGACGCTGGCCGACGCCGCGGCGGCCGATGCGGTGATCGTCGGCAGCGGCCTGCAGACGCGCGAGGTGGTGGCCGATGCCGCGTTGATGGCCCAGCTGCCGCTGGACCCGCGGCGCCAGCTGATCGGCGCGCAGTGCTCGGGCACGCTGGTGCTGGCCCGGCTGGGCCTGCTGGACCAGGTGCCGGCCTGCACCGACCTCACCACCAAGCCCTGGGTGCAGGAGGCCGGTGTCGAGGTGCTGAACCAGCCCTTCTTCGCACGCGGCAACGTCGCCACCGCCGGCGGCTGCCTGGCCTCGCAGTACCTGGCCACCTGGATCATCGCGCGCAGCGTCGGGCTGGACGCGGCCGCCGCCGCGATGCACTACGTGGCCCCGGTGGGCGAGAAGGAAGCCTACGTCGAGCGCGCGCTGGCCAACATCCGCCCCTATCTTCCGACATGAGCGTCCCGGCGACCTTGCCGCGCACCCGCCTGGCCGCTGCGCACGACCTGCCGGCCGTGGCCGCACTGTTCGACGCCTATCGCCAGTTCTACGAACAGCCGGCCGACCTGCCACGCGCCGCCCGCTTCATCCGCCAGCGCTTCGAGCGCCAGGAATCGGTGCTGCTGGTGGCCGAGGACGAGACCGGCGCGCTGCTCGGCTTCTGCCAGCTGTACCCCAGCTTCTGCTCGGTGATCGCCGCGCCGATCTACGCGCTGTACGACCTGTACGTGCGGCCCGAGGCACGCCGCAGCGGTGCCGGCCGGGCGCTGCTGCGGGCGGCCGAGGACCTGGCGCGGCAGCGCGGCATCGCCCGCATGGACCTGACCACCGCACGCTCGAACCTGCCGGCCCAGGCGCTGTACGAATCGCTGGGCTGGCAGCTGGACACGGTGTTCCTGGCCTACAACCGCGAGGTGCCAGCCACACCGACCCAGTAGCGCGCCGCGTGCCGGCAACGCCGGCCCAGTAGCGCGCCGCGTGCCGGCAACGCCGGCCCCGTGGCGAGCCACGCGCCGCATTCCGCCGGCAGCACCCTGCAACGCCAGGCCGCTGCTTTGACGCGTTATCCAGAATGCCCTTGGACACCTGCTTCGCGCTGCTCGACGATCACCAGGCCGGCCCCGACCACCCCAGCGCCCGGCTGTGCACCGGCTTCGCGCGCGAATGGCGCTGCGAGGACCCGGCGATGCTCGACGGCACCTGGGCCGCGGTGGCGACCGACCTCGCCGCCGGGCTGCACGCGGTGCTGCTGGCCGACTACGAGTGGGGCGCCAGGCTGCAGGGCGTGCGGGCGGTCGGGCCGTCGGTAGGGCAGCCGGTCGGGCAGCCGGGCAGCCTGCGCGTGCTGATGTTCCGCGACCGCGCCGCGCTGTCGTCGCGCGAGGTCGACGCCTGGCTCGCCGCGCAGGGCGGCAGCGCGGCGGCCGGCATCGGCGGCCTGCAATCGACGCTGGACGAGGCCGCGCATGCCGAGGCCGTCGAACGCGTCCGTGCGCTGATCCGCGATGGCGAGACCTACCAGCTCAACCTCACGCACCGGCTGCGCGGCCAGGCCTTCGGCGATCCGGTCACGCTGTACCGGCGGCTGCGCGCGCGCCAGCCGGTGGCTTTCGGCGCGCTGATCCGCCTGCCGCCGGCGGGCGACGTCGAAGGCCCGGCATGGGTGCTGTCCTGCTCGCCCGAGCTGTTCGTGCAGCACCGGGCGGGCCGGCTCGAGGCGCGCCCGATGAAGGGCACCGCACCGCGCGCGGCCGAGGCACAGGCCGACGACGCGCAGCGCCGGTGGCTGCAGCACGATGCGAAGAACCGCGCCGAGAACCTGATGATCGTCGA
>CAZXLI010000372.1:0-5731 GCA_964641795.1 uncultured Bordetella sp.
ACAGCGGTCGCTGGGCATTCAGCACGGCGTCGAGCTGCAGGTAGTCGCCGTAGCTCATGTCCTGCGCGAAGTCGAGCTTCGCGCCGTGGTGGCCGGTGGGGGAATCGGAAGAAGGGTTCATGTCACGGCACTGCGTTGGTGAAAGCGGGGCTGCTGCCATTCGGCCGACGCCATCACCTGGCGCAGGTGTTCGACCGCATCCCACACGTCGACGAAGCGCGTGTACAGCGGCGTGACGCCGAAGCGCAGGATGTCGGGCAGACCGTCGCGGGGATCGCCGGCGCGGAAGTCGCCGACCACGCCGCGGGCGATCAGGGCCTGGACGATCGCATAGGCGCCCTCGTCGCGCGTCAGGCAGAGCTGGCTGCCGCGGCGGGCGTCGTCGCGCGGCGAGGCAATGCCGAAACCCTGTCCGGCCACGCGTGCTTCGACCAGCTGCATGAACAGGCGCGTGAGGGCCAGCGACTTGCTGCGCAGCGCCGCCATGCCGCCCAGCGGCTGCGCCGCCAGCACGGTGTCCACACCGCATTCCAGCGCGGCCAGGCCGATCACCGACGGTGTACCGCACAGATAACGCGTTATGCCTTCGGCCGGCCGGTAGCCGGGCGTGAACTCGAACGGTGCCGCGTGGCCAATCCAGCCCGACAGCGGCTGCTCGAATCTGGAAACGTGGCGCGGATGCACCCATGCGAAGGCCGGTGCACCGGGCCCGCCGTTGAGGAACTTGTAGCCGCAGCCAACCGCGAAATCGGCGCCGTCGGCCTTCAGGTTCACCTCGATCGCACCGGCCGAATGCGCCAGGTCCCACAGCGCCAGCGCGCCGGCACCGTGGGCAGCGCTGCTGAGCCCGGCCATGTCGTGCAGATGCCCCGTCCGATAGTTCACCTGCGTCAGCATCAGCACCGCCGTGTCGGCCCCGAGTGCGGGTGCAATCTCGGCCGGCGAATTCACCAGCTTCAACGTGCAGCCGAATTCGCGCGCCAGCGATTCGGCGATGTACAGGTCGGTCGGGAAGTTGCTGCGCTCGGAAATGATCACGCGACGCTGCGGCGCATCGGCACGCTGCATGCGCAGGGCCGCGCTGAGCACCTTGTACAGGTTGACCGACGTGGAATCGGCCGCCACGAGTTCGCCCGGCCCGGCGCCGACCAGCCGCGCGATCTTGTCGCCAATGCGCTGCGGCAATTGCATCCAGCCGGCTGCGTTCCAGCTGCCGATCAGGCCCTGGCCCCATTCCGCGGTCACCACCTGCTGCACTCGCGCGGCGCAGGTGCGCGGCAGCACGCCGAGCGAGTTGCCGTCGAGGTAGATCAGGCCCTCGGGAATGTCGAACTGCGCCCGCAGCGGCGCCAGGGCATCGGCGGCGTCCAGCGCCTGTGCATCGTCTCGGTTCATCGGTGTGTCCTCGTGCGCGGGTTCATGCGTCAGAGCTCGCGCAGCACCGCGCGCACCGGCGAGGCATCGGCGGTGCTCAGCTTCAGCGGCAGCGCGATCAGTTCGTAGTCGCCCGCGGCGACCTCGTCGAGCACCAGGTTCTCCAGCACGCGCAGGTCGCGGCGGCGGATCACCTGGTGGCTGGGCAGCAGCTTGCTGTCGGCGGGATCGATGCTGGCGGTGTCGATGCCGATCAGCTGCACGCCGAGGTCTGCCAGGCGCTCGACCGTCTCGGCCGCGTAGCCGGCCAGCGCGGGGTCCCAGCCTGGCGGCACACGCTCATAGGTGCGCACCAGCACGCGCGGCGGCAGCGTGGCATCGATCGCATGGGCGATGTGGGGCCAGGTGATCAGCGGGCCGCAGCCGATCGCGTGGATCACGCGGCAGGGGCCGAGGTAGGGCGCGAGATCGAGTGCGCCGATGGGCGCGCCGGCTGCGTCGTAGTGCAGCGGCGCATCGGCGTGGGCGCCGGTGTGTGGCGAGAGGGTCAGTGTGCTCACATTGACCGGACAGTCCGGCCCCAATGTCCAGCTCCACCGCAACTGGAATTCGGCGTCGCCCGGGAACACCGGTGAGCCGGGGCCGATCGGCGGCGAGATGTCCCACAAGCGCTTCATCGGCGCGATGATAGGCGCCGCGAAATTAGTTGACAACTAAAGAATATCGGCTTGGGGACGGCGATGACGGGATTCACATCGGCAGCGGCGGCAGGCCATGCCGCGCGCGGGCACGGGCGCAGGCTTCGTCGCCCAGGCCCTGCGGCGCGCGCAGGCCGAACTCGCGGCAGGGGCCGGGGCGCCACTCGTAGATGCCGCAGTGCGCCTGAGTGCCCACCGTGCCCACCAGCGCGGCGCAGCGCGGCGGGCTGTGGTCGGTGCCGCGCATGCGGCACAGGCTGGCGTTGAGTTCGACGGCCAGTCCATCGGGGACGCGACCGCCTTCGCCCTGCAGTTCGTCGCGCGCAAAATCGACCCGAAAGCTCGCGCAGCAGGCGCCGCAACGCGTACAGGGGTTGTTCGAAGAGGAGGACATGCGTGGCAACGACGACCGCCGGCTATTCCGGCACGCCATTGTGGAAGAAGCTCGGGCTGGCGGCCGGCCAGCGCATCCGCGTGATCGACGCGCCGCAGGACTACCTGTCACTGGTGCCGGACGCGCCGCAGCCGCTGCAACTGGTCGCCCGCGCCGATGGCAGCGTGGCGCTGGTGCATCTGTTCGTCGAGCAGCGCGCGAAGCTGGCCGCGCAGCTGGTGAGGCTGCGCGAAGCGCTGGCGCCCGACGCGGTGCTGTGGATCTCGTGGCCGAAGAAGGCCTCGAAGCGACCGACCGACATCACCGAGGACGTGATCCGCGAGCTGGCGTTGCCGCTGGGCTGGGTGGACGTGAAGGTGTGCGCCGTGGACGCCACCTGGTCCGGGCTCAAGCTGATGGTTCGGCGCTCGGAGCGCCCGGCGCCCGCACGACGGTGACGCTGCAGTCGGATTCGGCCACCACCTGCGACGAGACGCTGCCGAGGAAGCGCCGCAGGCCCGAGGTGCCGCGCGCGCCCATCACGATGTGATCGGCCTGGTTGCGGCGTGCGAACTCGACGATCGCCGCAGCGGGGTCGGACGCTTCGAGCACGTGGAAGGTGAGCCGGCCTTCATCGAGGTTCAGCGCCTTGCTGATCGGGCGCGCCCAGTGCTTCAGGCTGACGAGTTGCTTGACGTGCAGGCTCTGGCCCTGCTCGTCGACCAGCTCGTCCATGCCCAGCCGCGCCGTCTTCATCACGCTGACGCAGGCCAGCCGTGCACCCGGCTCGGTCAGCACGATGCGGCGCACGGTCTCGCGCAGCCGTTCCAGCAACTCGGCGGTGGCGCTGTCGACGTCCACCGCGGCCAGGATGATCGGGCTGCGCTCGAGCTGATCGCTGGCCTTGGCGCGGTCCTGCCCGGGCTCGGCGCCGAGCGCGAAGAACCAGCGCTTGAAGGTCTTCATGGCGCTGCTGCGCTGAAGCTTCTCGGCACGCCGGGTCAGCGCCACCTGCGTGGGGCTCTGCAGGTCCAGCGCCAGCTGTGCCGCGCTTTGGTAGCGGCGTTCGGGCTTGACCTCCAGGCACTTCAGGATCACCTCCTGCAGCCAAGGCGGGCAATCGGCCCGCAGCGCGCGCGGCGGCACCGGGTCGACCCACAGGCGGCGGCGCAGGCCGCGCACGCTGTCGGGCTGGCCGAACGGCCGCTCGCCGGTGCTGAAGTGGTAGAGCATCACCCCCAGCGCGAACAGGTCGCTGCGCGGATCGTTGCGAACGAACTGCACCTGCTCGGGCGACATGTACGGGCCGGTGCCCATCGGCAGCATGAACTCCTCGTCCAGCAGGTCGGGCAGGTGGTCGTGGCGCGAGAGGCCGAAGTCCACCAGCACCGCGGTGCCGTCGGTGCGGAACATGATGTTGCTGGGCTTGATGTCCAGGTGCACCAGGTGCTGGCGGTGCAGGTCGTGCAGCGCGGTGGCCACGCGCGAGCCGATCTCGATGACTTCGTCCAGTGCCAGCGGGGCTTCATCCAGGCGCGGGCGCAAAGAGCTGCCCAGGATCTGCTCCATCACGATGTAGGGCTGGCGGGTGAAGTCGCCCTTGGCGATGAACTTCGGCACGTGCGGGCCGCTGAGCATCGGCATGATCATCTGCTCGACCTCGAAGCCGACGATCGTGGCCGGGTCTTCGCCGCCCTTGATGCGCGGCACCTTCATGATCAGCGGCAACCGCGAATCGCCGGCATGGTTGACCTCGCTAACGCGCCAGATGTGCGCCATGCCGCCGACGTGCAGCTTCTCCTCCAGGCGGAAGCGGTCGATGATCTGGCCGGCTTCGAGCGGGCTGGGCGCCTGGTCGCTGCCGCCGCGCTGGTAGCCCAGCGTCTGCGAGTACAGCTTACTGTCCATCTTCGAGCCGGAAGGCCAGTCGCTGCGGCAGTTCGGCGGCCAGGATCTTGGCGGCCGCCGCCGCGTGGTCATAGGGCACGCGGTGGTAGGTGATGGTGGCGGCCTCGTCGTCGAACATCGCGTAGCAGGCTGCCGGGTTGCCGTCGCGCGGCTGACCCACCGAGCCCGGGATCACCAGCCACTGACGGTGCGGCGGCACCGGGATCGGCACGCCCGGGGTCGGCACGAAGTCGCCGGCCTTGCCGGTGCCCGACACGTGGTAGAGCTTGGGTTCGTGCATGTGGCCGCAGAAGGTGTAGCGGCATTCGGTGGCATGCAGGCTGCGCATCGCCTCGATGCGGCCGGTGATGTACTCCCAGCCCTGCGGCGACCAGGCGTTGGCATGCACGAAGAGCTGGTTGCCGCGCTGGGCGGTGAGCGGCAGCGTGGCGAGGAAATCGATCTGCGAGGGCGTCAGGTGCCCCCGCGTCCAGTCGATGACGTAGCGCGGCTCGGGTCGCATGTGCGGCGAAGCACCCTGGGCCACCGCCAGGTCGTGGTTGCCCTGAACAGCCAGGGCGCCCTGGCTCACCATCTCGCGCACGGTGTCGATGACCCAGGCAGGATCGGCGCCGTAGCCGACGAAGTCACCCAGCAGCACCCAGGATCCGGCCTGTTGGCTGCGTGCATGCTCGATCACCGATTCGGTGGCTTCGCGATTGGCATGCAGGTCGGTGAGCACAGCGGTTTTCATGGCTCACCTCTCAGCTAGCCGATGCGGCCCAGCAGAAGGTACTCCATCAGCGCCTTTTGCACATGCATCCGATTCTCGGCCTCGTCCCAGACCACGGATTGCGGTCCGTCAATCACGTCCGCCGCCACCTCTTCGCCGCGGTGCGCGGGCAGGCAATGCATGAACAGCGCGTCCTTGCGGGCCAGCGACATCATCTGTGCGTCCACGCACCAATCGGCGAAAGCCTTGGCCCGCTCGGCGTTCTCGGCCTCGTAGCCCATGCTGGTCCAGACATCGGTGGTGACCAGGTGCGCGTGCTCGCAGGCCGCGAACGGGCTCTTGAAGACCTTCAGGCAGCCCGGGTTCGAGATGCCCGCCAGCACGGCCGGATCGATCTCGTAGCCGCTGGGCGTGCTGACATGCAGCGTGAAGCCGAGGATGTCGGCCGCCTGCAGCCAGGTGTTGGCCATGTTGTTGCCATCGCCGACCCAGGCCACCACCTTGCCGGCGATCGAGCCGCGGTGCTCGATGAAGGTGAAGATGTCGGCCAGGATCTGGCAGGGATGGAACTCGTTGGTCAGGCCATTGATGACCGGCACGCGCGAGTGCGCGGCAAAGCGCTCGATGCGCGACTGCTCGAAGGTGCGGATCATCACCAGGTCGACC
>CAZXLI010000373.1:0-5706 GCA_964641795.1 uncultured Bordetella sp.
GGTCCAGGTACATCAGGCCGGCCTCGCGCTGGCGGAACCACACCAGGTGGCCGCCGGGGTCCTGCACCCAGGTGTCGATGTCGTTCGGGTTGTGGTCGGGCCACGCGACGTTGACGATGTACTCGGCCTTGGACGGGATGTCGCCGGCCTTGGTGGCGCGCGGGTTCATCGCCAGCAGCGCGACGATGAAGCAGAACACGAACGCGATCAGCATGTTGAACAACATGTCGTAGAACGGATCGACTTCCGCTTCGCGCTGGGTGCGGCGGCGGCGGGCCATGGCAGGCTCAGGCTTCGCGCGCCAGGCCGGCGCGCTGGATGTCGGCCACCAGCGCATCGGCATAGCGGTCCAGCCGGGTCAGCTGCAGGCCGAGCAGGATGTTGCCGACCAGGCCGACCATCGTCGTCAGCAGCGCCACGCCCAGGCCGCTGGTCAGGCTGCGCAGCAGCTCCTGCGATTGCGCGGGGTCGAAGCTCTGCAGCCGGCCGATCGTCAGCGCCAGCATCGAGAAGCCGATCACCTTGCCCAGCAGCCCGAGCTTCAGCTGGATGCCGTTGACCCACCAGGCCGTGCCGTGCGGGCCGTGGCTGTGCTCGAGCAGCAGGTCCAGCGCGGTGTCGGCGGCGGCCGGCGTGCGGGCCAGCGCCTGCAGGTAGCCGGCGGCCCAGCCGGTCTCTCCCGCTTGCGCAGTGGACGGCAGCTCGAACAGCCGCCGTTGCCGCTGCAGCGCGCGCGCACGCTGGCCGCACCACAGCGTGGCCGCGAAGAACACGACGATGATCACCAGCGTGATGCCGGTGGGGTCCGCCCCCAGCAGCAGCTGCCACACGCCGCGCACGCCGAGCAGCCAGCCGGCGAAGAGCAGCACGCCGCCCAGGCTCAGCCATTCCAGCCACAGCGGCTCGGCGAGGTCGCGATCGGTCATAACTCGCAAACTCAGCGTCTTCACAGCTCGATCACCATGCCGTCGTGCGCCACCTCGATGCCCTGGTCCACCAGCGCGCGATGCTGCGCGCCGGCGCGGTCGAGGATCGGGTTGCTGTTGTGGATGTGCGTGAGGATCTTGCGCGGCGCGCCACTGGCCTGCAGCACCTCGATCATCCCGGGCCGCTCGCCGTGGCGGCTTTGCGGCAGGTGGCCGAGTTCGCTGGCGCCCTGGGCGCCGAGGCCGGCCTCGCGCGGTGCCTGCTCGTGCCAGAAGGTGCCGTCGACCATCACGCAGTCGGCATTGCGCAGCCAGTGCAGCTCGGCCTCGCCCACCTCGGCCAGCGCCGGCGAGAAGAAGAAGCGCTGGCCGCTGCGCAGGTCTTCGACCTGCAGTGCGATGCATTCGCCGCCGGTCTCGCTGCGTTGCCGCGCATGGCGCGGCGTGCGCGCCGGCACCGCCACCGCGGTGAAGCGCAGCTCCGGGAAGGCGGCGATGCGGAACGCCGCGCTGCGCGTGTCGCCCGCCACCGGCAGCATGTGCCAGTGCACGCGGCAGTAGTTCTCCAGCACCTGCAGCAAGGGCAGTTCGGCCGTGAGGTCTTCGAACACCAGCGGCGTGGCGTAGATCTCGAGCTCGGGGCTCTCACGCAGGCTCAGCAGGCCGGCCACATGGTGCAGCCGCGAATCCAGCAGCACCACGGCCTGGATCGGCACGTGGCCCACGCCGCGCGGCTGCAGCACCGGGTTGTCGCGGATCTGCTGCGCGATGTCCGGCGAGGCATTGATCAACAGCCAGCCCTCGCCGGGCCCGCCGTCCTGCGAGAGTGCCACCGAGCATTGCGTACGCGCGGCGGCATCGAGTTCGCCGCGGCGGTACGCGGTGCACAGGCGGCAGTGGCAGTTCCACTGCGGAAAGCCGCCATCGGCGCCGGAGCCGAGCACGAGGATCTTCATGCGGGGCACCGGGGATGCAGGCAAAAGGTCTGGGGCATGATCGCTTCGATGGTGATGCCCTTGCTGCTGCAAACCGCATGCCGCCCACGCCAGGGCCCGTCGGCACCCGCCGGCGTGACGCAGTGCTCCAAATCGGCACAGCCCCGACAGCGCAAGACACAGGGAAAGTCCCGAGGGCTGTTACGTGGCGTGCGCGCCGCACTCGCGCTGCTGATGGGCGCTTGGGCACCGCTGTCGATGTCCGCGGCGAACGGCGGGCATCCAACACTGGAAGCCGTGGCGCGCGATGTGTGGCGCGTGCCGGCCAACGGCACCGAGCCCGACGAACACAACGCCGGCGCCACCGCCCAGCTGGTGCTGGTGCGCGACGGCAGCAAGCGCTGGCTGATCGGCAGCGGCCCGACGCCGGCCTATGCCGCGGCGCTGGCGCGCGAAGTCAGGCGCGTCAGCGGCGCGGCCGTCAGCGACGTGATCGACACGCGCGCCGCGCCCGAGCTGGTGCTGGGCAACGCCGGCCTGCCCGGTGCCCGGGTCTGGGCCTTGGCCGACGTGCGTGCCGCGATGGCGCAGCGCTGCGGCCATTGCCTGGCACAGCTGAAGGCGCGCATCGGCACGGCCGGCGCGAGCCTGCGGCCCGCGGCGATCAGGCTGCCGACGCACAGGCTCGCGCGCGCGGCAGAGGGTCACGGCCGCCTCGGCCCCTTCGACACGCTGGCGCTGCAGCGCGCACCGGGCGAATGGACGCTGGCGCTGCGCCACCGCGCCAGCGGCGTGGTGATCGCGCAGGGACTGGTGTGGCCCGGTGCGCTGCCCGAGCTGCGCGACACCCGCAGCGACACCTTGCTGGACAGCCTGCAGGCGTTGCGGCGCTGGGCCGGCGCAGCGCCGCTGCTCGGCGAACAAGGCGCACCGGCCACGGGCGATGCCATCGATGCGCACCGCGCCTACCTGGTGGCGCTGCGCGGCGCCATCGAGCCGCTGCTGCGCCAGGGCGCCCTGCCCGGCACGCCGGAGGCCGCGGCCGAGCTGCCGGCCTTTGCCCTGCAGCCGGGCTATGCCGCGCGCCATGCGCTGAACGTGCAGCGCGTGTGGCGCGAGCTGGAGCCGGCGGTGTTCCGCTGACGCGCCGGCATCGCCGTCACGACGTGACCTTGTCGGCCGCCGCGTGGTTCCAGCGCAGCTTGCGGTAGATGGTGTTGCGGCTGATGCCCAGGCGCTTCGACGCCAGCGAGATGTTGCCGCCCACCGCCTCCAGCGTGGCGCGGATGAGCTCGATCTCGGCCTGCTCCAGCGTGGCCGCGGGCACGGGCGGCGCCACCGGGGCCGACGCCGGCGGCGCGGGCGACCAGGCCGGCGCGGACGACCAGGCCGGCGCGGATGCGCCCGGCTCCGGCAGCTGCCAGGGCTGCGGCAGGCTCAGGGGCTGAGCCTGTGGCGGCATGGCCATCGCGGGCGGCGCCGGCGGCAGCGCCGATGCGTGCGGCGCCGGTGGCAGCGCCGCTGCGGCGGCCATCGGCGGGCCAGCGCCGCGCCGCACGTCCTCGAGGAAATCGTCGGACAGATGTGCCGGCGTGATCACCCGCTCGCCGGCCGACATCACGGCCGCGGTGCGCAGCACGTTGGCCAGCTGGCGGATGTTGCCGGGCCAGTGGTAGCGGCGGAACAGCGCCAGCACCTCGGGCCCGAAGTCCGGCGTGTCCTGCGGCCGCTCGGCCTGCAGGATGCGGCGTGCCACCGCCTCGAGGTCGCTGCGCTCGCGCAGCGCGGGCAGGCGCAGCGCCAGGCCGTTCAGGCGGTAGTACAGGTCTTCGCGGAACTCCTGGCGGTCGATCATCTCGCGCAGGTTGCGGTGCGTGGCGCCGATCAGCGCGATGTCCACCGCGATCGACTTGGTGCTGCCCAGCGGTGTCACGCTGCGCTCCTGCAGCGCGCGCAGCAGGCGGGCCTGCAGCTGCAGCGGCATGTCGCCGATCTCGTCGAGGAACAGCGTGCCGCCATTGGCCTGCACCAGGCGGCCCGGCGCGCCCTTGCGCCGCGCGCCGGTGAAGGCGCCTTCCTCGTAGCCGAACAGCTCGGCCTCGATCAGTGATTCGGGGATCGACGCGCAGTTCACCGCGACGAAGGGCTGCCGCGCGCGGCTCGAATCGTGATGCACCGCGCGCGCCAGCAGCTCCTTGCCGGTGCCGGTCTCGCCCAGGATCAGCAGCGGAATGCCGCGGTCGAGGATGCGGCGCACCTTCTGGATCACCGCCTCCAGCTGCGGATCGCCGGTGCGCAGGTACTGCAGGCCGGAGAAGCGCTGCGCGCCGGCCGTGCAGTCGCCGTG
Organism: uncultured Bordetella sp.; assembly: GCA_964641795.1. Lineage (GTDB taxonomy): Bacteria > Pseudomonadota > Gammaproteobacteria > Burkholderiales > Burkholderiaceae_C > Pseudaquabacterium. The sequence goes on from CAZXLI010000373.1 coordinate 4,209, forward strand.
CTCGCGGGGCGTGGCAGCGGGTGCCGCGTCGCCCAGCGCGGCCAGCGTCGCTGGCATCGGCGTCGGGCTCAGCGCGTCGGCCGCGGGCGCTGGCGCGGCCGCCTCGGTTTCGCGGTGGCCCAGGCCGGCAGACACCGGGCGCGAAGGCCAGTCGAAGCGGGCATTGACGAAGAAGCTCTGGCCACTGGGCAGGCACAGCTGCATCGGCGGCGAGAGCGGCATGCGGAAGTGGTCGTACACCGCGGCAGGCGTGGTGCCGAACAGGCTGGGCAGGCTTTGCGCGCGCAACGCGGCACCGCTCATGCCCAGCTGGTCCAGCGCGGCGCGGTTGGCGCCCAGCAATCGGCCATCGGGCCCGACGACGACGATGCCTTCGAGCAGGGTGCCGATGAACTCGGCCCGGCTGTGGAAGTGCAGGCGCAGCCGGCTGTTGAAGTCGTCCGAGAGCCAGTGGTTCTCGATCATGCGGGCCGACATGCGCACCAGCCCCATCGTGTGCTGGTGGTAGCCGCGCTGGTCGCCGGTGACGTCCAGCACGCCCAGCATGTTGCCGCGCGGGTCGAAGATCGGCGCGGCCGAGCAGGTGAGGAAGTTGTTGGCGTGCATGAAGTGCTCGCCGCCATGCACCAGGGTCGGCGCCTCTTCGAACAGCGCGGTGCCGATGGCGTTGGTGCCCTTGGAATGCTCGGCCCAGTTCTCGCCCGGCGCCAGCGCCACCTTGTGCGCGCGGGCCAGGAAGTCGTCGTCGCCCACCGAGTGCAGGATGGTGCCCTGCGCATCGGTCAGCAGGATCATGCTGTCGGTGTTGACGATCTGCTCGTACAGCAGCTGCATCACCGGCGCGGCATGCACGTACAGCCGGTGGTTGCGCTCGCGCGCCACGTTCAGATCACTGCGGATCAGCGGGTCGTAGTCGCGCTTCTCGAAGCGCGTGAGCCCCAGCGCCGCGCTGCGCTGGTGGCAACGCTCGATGAAGGCCTGGCGGGCCGGCGGATGAGGCGCCAGCGCGTTCTGCGCCTGCGTCGTCGCGTGAGGTTCTGCGGTCATGGTGGCGGTCCTTCTGCCTGCACCCCACAGGCTTGTCTCGGGTCTCGCGGGCTCTCGTTCGAGCGCTCGTTCTCGTTGTGGGGCGAATGCTGTGCCATTCCGATTCGCTTGTCCAACCGGCCCGGCGCCGCGCTGGCACAGCAGTGCTCCAGGCTGGAACACGGATTCCGTGGCACACGCTTTGCTGAAACGGCCCAGGCTTGTTAGACGACATTGGAGACATCCGCATGACCCCTCGCATCCGTTCCCTGGGCAGCGGCCTGCTGGCCGCCCTGGTCCTGTTGAGCGTGGACGCCGCACTGGCCCACGGCGATGTCACGCCGCAGGCGGTGGACACCAGCAGCCTGCCGCCGCTGGGTGAAGGCTGGCGGGCCGAGAACCCCTATCGCTCGAATGACGCGGCCGTGAAGGTCGGCACCTCGGCCTTCAACCAGAACTGCGCGCGCTGCCA
>CAZXLI010000374.1:0-5693 GCA_964641795.1 uncultured Bordetella sp.
TGCCGTGCCACGCAGCATCAGGAACTACCCGGTTCTGCCGCGCAGACTCCTAGCCCAGCGACCGAAACGGCGCTACCCAGACCAGTCCGACTGTGCTGTTGTCGTCGATCTGGCGCACCTTCGAGAAGGTGCGGTCCTTGATCCGGTACAGGAACGGTCCGACATACGAACCGCCAGGCCCGTCGATGCCGACCTTCAGCACGACGGCGTCGCCATCGGGAGCTGGCCAGACCCATTGCACTGCGGCAGGGGCGAACTCCGTGGTCGTGAGCTGCTGGGTTTTCAGGTCAAGCAAGTTGAGGTTCGCACCGGCGACGAGCAAGGTCTGTTTGTCCGCCATCAGATGCTCAAAGCTGCCGCCGTTGATCGCGTTGGCAAATCGGTACCGCTGCGCGATGGTCAGCGACGTCGCGAGCGCATCGCTGGCCTTCACGTCGACGACCAGGATCTGCTGCCCGCAAACCAGCACGAACCGACCGGGAACGTCCTGCACCGGGTACGCTGCGTGGACCCCGAGGTCCTCGAGTTCCTGGACCTGCCAGCGTTCCCGCTGATCCAGGTTCCACACCATCGTGCGCTTGTCGTTCTGGTTCAGCAGCAGGTACTGTTGGCCCAATAGCGCATAACCCCAGACGTCTTCGATGGTCGCCAGGGTTTCTCCAGTTTCCGTCAGCACGAAGCGCAAGGGGCCATACAAGCCATGGTCGAACAGCAGTCGACCATTCGGTGAGAGCTGGAAAGTGCCTGCGTTGTGCGGCTTCGATTCGGTGACGTAGGCTTGGCCAGTCAGCATGTTGTGGACCGACACGCTATTGCTGCGTCGAGAGCGGACGGCAGCCACTGCGGCATCGCTCGTGAATGCCACGTCAAGCAGCCCGGGGTATTCCATCGACCTTGGCGGGACCTGCGGAATCGGGACCAAGGCGGGACGGGCCAGAGCCGCCCGCACGCGCTGCAGGCCCAGCCACAGCAACAGCCGGTCATCGTGCGCGGCGAAACAGCGTCGGTCATTGGCCATCTGCCGGATGCGCTCTTGCGAATGCCACCAGGCGGGCACGACGTTCGATGCGCAGAGGCGAGCCCTGGCATGCATGGCGGCCTGGACCTCGCGATCGATTCTCGACTTTTGCTGCGGCGCATCCTGCAGGTCGGCGTCCAGCTTCCGAGCCATCGCGTCGACCCGTGGATCCACGCCCACGGCGGCATTGATGCGGTCCATCGCCGGCTTGAATCGACCGTTGCGGTGGGCGAAGCCGACGGCCGCAGCGACGGCGATGAATGCAATGGCCATGGCCACGGCCCATCTTGATGACATGTGCTCGTTCCTCCCCCTTTTTTGAGGCAGTGTGCCTCACCCGCAGGGCCTCAGTGAACGGTCGGCGAAGCCAAACGCCTTCGGCATCGGGGCGGACTGTCTCAGGCGGCTGCCCCGGCCTTCGTGAACAGGTCGATCAGGCGCTGCGCCGCCGGTGACAGGAAGCTGTTGGCGCGGTAGCTCACCACCAGGCGCCGGCGCATCGTGGCGCCCTTCACCGGCACTTCCTTCAGGCCCTGCAGCCGCGCCGGGCCCTGCAGGTGGTGGCGCGAGATGAAGCTCAGCAGGCCGGTCTGCACGATCAGCGCGGGCAGCATCAGCAGCATCGTCGTTTCCACCTGCACATGCGGGCGCGGCAGGCGCTTGCGGTCGAAGGTGTGGTCGAGCCAGTCGCGCGTCGGGGCGCCGGGCGGCTGCAGCGCCCAGGGGTAGGCCGTCAGGTCCTTCAGCGTCGCGGCCTGGCGGAACACCGGGTGCCGCTCGCTGGCGGCCACCACGATCTGGTCCTCGGCCAGCCGCTTCGACACGTAGCCGGGCTCGTCGGCGCTCTCGGTGCCGACCACGAGATCGAGCTCGCCGGCGCGCAGCTGCGGCTTCAGCGTGTCGATCAGCCCGACCACGGTGCGCAGCGTCACCGCCGGTGCCGCCTGCAGCAGCTGGCGCGCCACGGCGGGCAGCAGGAACTGCGCGGCGGTCGGCACGATGCCCAGCCGCACATGGCCCGACAGCCCGGCGCCGATGGTCGAGAGCTCGCGCCTGGCGTCTTCGACATCGAAGCGCACGCGCTGCGCCCATTTCAGCAGCACCTTGCCGCCCTCGGTGAGGCGGATGCCGCGGCCGGCCTTCTCGAACAGCGCGGTGCCGCAGTCGGCCTCCAGCCGGCGGATGCTGCTGGTCAGCGCCGGTTGCGTGCGGTGCAGCCGGGCGGTCGCCTTGCCCAGGTGCTGCAGCTCGGCAATGGTCTCGAAGTAGCGCAGGTCGCGAAGATCCATTGCAAAAGCTCCGTGAATGAATCGGAAGAAAGTATCGATTGGACTGTAAGCCTGCCGGCGCCAATACTGGCATCCGACCAAGCGCCCGATGCCGAGGCGTTCAACCCGACCGATACGGAGACACCATGCCCCATTCCCGCCGACTGCTGCTGGCCCTGGCCGCGATGGCCTGCTGCGGCAGCGCCTCGGCACAGGCCTGGCCGGCCAAGCCGATCCGCATCGTGGTGCCGTTCCCGCCCGGCGGTGGCACCGACATCATTGCCCGCGAGACCAGCCAGCGCGTGGCCCGCGCCACCGGCTGGACCTTCGTGATCGACAACAAGCCCGGTGCCGGCGGCAACCTGGGGGTCGACGCGGTGGCCAAGTCGCCGGCCGACGGCTACACGCTGGTGCTGGGACAGACCAGCAACCTGGCGATCAACCCCACGCTGTACGCCAAGCTGCCCTACGACCCGCAGAAGGACCTGGCACCCGTGGTGCTGCTGGCCACCGCGCCGCTGGTGATGGCCACCGCCACCGGCACGCCCTACAAGACGCTGGCCGACGTGGTGAAGGCCGCCAAGGCCAAGCCCGGGCAGATCAACTTCGCGTCACCGGGCAACGGCACGGTGTCGCACCTGACGAACGAGCTGTTCCAGAAGGCCGCCGGCATCAAGACGCAGCATGTGCCGTACAAGGGCGCGGCGCAGGCGATGACCGACGTCATCAGCGGCAACGTGGAGCTGTACATGTCCTCGGTGCCCACGCTGCTGGGGCACATCAAGCAGGGCAAGGTGCGGGCGCTGGCCGTCACCTCGGCCAAGCGGGTGAACGACCTGCCGGGCGTGCCGACGATCAACGAGTCGGGCTACAAGGGCTTCGACGCGGTCACCTGGTTCGGCCTGCTGGCGCCGGCCGGCACGCCGAAGGACATCGTCGCGCGGCTCAACGCCGAGTTCAACAAGGCGCTGAAGCTGCCCGAGCTGGCCCAGCGGCTGGACGATGAAGGCGCCGAGCCGGCCGGCGGCACGCCGGACCAGTTTGCCGCGCTGATCAAGGACGAGATCCCGCGCTGGGGGCAGGTCGTGAAGGAGTCCGGCGCGAAGGTGGATTGACCCCCCCCGTAGCGCCTGCGGCGCCTCCCCCCGGGGGGCACCGCCAGCGGCCCGGCGGAGCCGGTTCCGCGGCGGTCGCTGGGCGACCGTCTCAGTAGGTATCGCTTCATTTCTAGGAGATTCGCATGAGTCAAGCCACTGCATGGCCGGACGTGATCCGGGACTTCGAACGCGTGGACGCCGGCGTGGTCGCGCAGGCCGCGCAGTTCGCGTCGTCGATCCTGGCCGACGTGGCCGGCCGCCGCGGCGCACTGCATGGCCGGATTGCCCCGCTGGCGCCGACGATGCGCCTGGCCGGCCCGGCGCTGACGGTGGAGCTGCGCCCGGGCGACAACCTGATGATCCATGCCGCGCTGGCGCTGGCCCAACCGGGCGACGTGATCGTCGTCGATGGCAAGGGCGACCTCGGCGCCGCGCTGATGGGCGAGATCATGTGCCGGCAGGCCGCTGCGCTCGGCATTGCCGGCGTGGTCATCGACGGCGCGGTGCGCGACTGCGAGGCCATCCGCGCACTCGACTTTCCGATGTACGCGGCCGGCCTCAACCCGAACGGCCCGACCAAGTGCGTGCCGGGCCGCCTGAACCACCCGGTCTCGGTGGGCGGCGTCACGGTGCACCCGGGCGACCTGGTGGTCGGTGACGCCGACGGCATCACCGTGATCGAGCGCACCAAGGCCGCCGCGATGCTGCCGCTGGCGGCCGAGAAGGTGGCGCAGGAGACGCAGCGCATCGCCGACATCCGCAGCCGCAAGGCGTTGCGCCCGGCCTGGCTGGACGGTGCCTTGCGCGCCGCCGGCGTGCTCAAGCAGGGCGAGACGCTGTGAGCGCGCAGAGGCCTGCATTCCTCGTCACCGGCAGCGACCTGGCCCCCGCGGCGCTCGCATTGCTGCGGGACTTCGAGATCGTCTACGCCGGCAGCCGGCCGACCGAGGACGACATCGTCGCACTGTGCGGCCGACATGACCCGGTGGCCATCATCGTGCGCTACGGCGGAGTCGGCGCGGCGGCCATGGACGCGGCGCCGAGCCTGAAGGTGATCTCCAAGCACGGCAGCGGCACCGACACGATCGACAAGGCCGCCGCCGCCGCGCGCGGCATCCAGGTGGTCGCGGCCGCCGGCGCCAACGCGGCCGCGGTGGCCGAGCACGCGCTGGCGCTGCTGCTGGCCTGCGCGAAATCCATCGTCGCGCTCAACGAGCGCATGCATGCCGGCCACTGGGACAAGGCCACGCACAAGAGCGTGGAACTCGATGGCCGCACCGTTGGCGTGATAGGCCTGGGCGCCATCGGCCTGCGCTTCGCCCGCATGGCCGATGCGATGGGCCTGCGCGTGCTGGGCTTCGACCCGTACGCGAAGGGACTGCCGGCCCATGTCCAGCGCGCCGAACTGGCGACGATCTGGCGCGAGGCCGATGCCATCTCGCTGCACTGCCCGTTGACGGCCGACAACGCCAAGCTGCTCAACGCGCAGACGCTGGCGGCCTGCAAGCCGGGCGTCATCATCGTCAACACCGCGCGCGGCGGGCTGATCGACGAAACCGCGCTGCTAGCGGCCATCCAGAGCGGCCATGTCGCCTGCGCCGGGCTGGATAGCTTTGCGGTCGAGCCGATGAGCGTGGCGCACCCGTTCCAGGGCGAGCCGCGCATCACGCTCAGCCCGCACATCGGCGGCGTCACGGCCGATGCCTACGTGAAGATGGGCGTGGCCGCGGCGCAGAACGCGCTGGCCGTGCTGCGGGCGGGCCGGGCCTGACGGGCGCCGACCGGCCCTGGGGGGTGCTCAGTACAGCTGCGGCACGATCATCGAGTCCGGCACCGGCTGCCGGGCGTAGTCCTCGTGCCGCACGCGCTCGGGCAGCACCACCATCGGCCGCTCGATCTCGCGGTACGGGAACTGCGACAGCAGGTGCGAGATGCAGTTCAGCCGCGCGGCCTTCTTGTCCACCGCCTGCACCACCCACCACGGCGCTTCGCCGATGTGGGTGCGCTCGATCATCGTTTCCTTCGCGTGGGTGTAGTCCTCCCAGCGGCGGCGCGATTCCAGGTCCATCGGGCTGAGCTTCCACTGCTTCAGCGGATCGTGGATGCGCGAGAGGAAGCGCAGGTGCTGCTCGTCGTCGGAGATCGAGAACCAGTACTTGATCAGCGTGATGCCCGAGCGCACCAGCATGCGCTCGAACTCCGGACACGAGCGGAAGAACTCCTCGTACTCGTCGTCGCTGCAGAAGCCCATCACGCGCTCGACGCCGGCGCGGTTGTACCAGCTGCGGTCGAACAGCACGATCTCGCCGC
>CAZXLI010000375.1:0-5676 GCA_964641795.1 uncultured Bordetella sp.
CGCGCAGCGGACGGAGCAAAGTAGACCGCGCGCCCCCAGACCGAGGAGCACAGCGGAGTCAGCCCAACGGGCTGACCGCCGGACTCGGCCCGCTGCGCCCGCAGACCAAGACGCTCGGGCGCGCCGATCTCAGTACGCGACAGCAACGCCGACGACCGCAACGGGCCGAACCGGATCACTAGCCCATCTGCTGCGCAAACCCAGCACCGCACGTCCGATCCTCGTCTCAGATGATTTCGAAGTAGCGCTTCATTTCCCAGTCCGTCACCGCATCCTGCCACTGCCGGTGTTCCCACTCGCGCGTCGCGGCGAAGTGGTCGACGAAGACATCGCCGAACCAATCCCGCGCAATCGACGACAGCTTGAAGTTGTGGGTCGAGCGGATCAGCGAGCGCGGCGCCCGCGGCACATCTTCGGCACCCTGGTTGGTGCCGGTGATCGGCGGTGTCGTGAGCTTCAGGCCCTTCTCGACGCCGTGCAGGCCGGCGGCGATCACCGCTGCCATCGCCAGATAAGGATTCACGTCCGCTCCCGGGCAGCGTGTCTCGAGCCGCGTGGCCTTGGGCGAACCGGCGATCACCCGAAAACTGGCGGTGCGGTTGTCCAGCCCCCAGGTCGGCTTCACCGGCGCCCAGTAGCCGTCGACCAGGCGCTTGTACGAGTTGATCGTGGGCCAGAACATCGGCGCGAATTCCATCAGGCAGGCCAACTGGCCGGCGAGGTAGCTTTCGAACAGCTTGCTCATCGAGCGCGGGCTTTTCGCGTCGTAGAACAGGTTGTTCTTGCCGTCCGACAGGCTCTGGTGGATGTGGCCCGAACAGCCCGGCAGCTTGGCGTTCCACTTGGCCATGAAGCTGGGCATGATGCCGAAGCGCTTGCCGATCTCCTTGGCGCCGGTCTTGAACAGGATCGCGCGGTCGGCCGCCTCCAGGGCATCGCTGAAGGCGATGGCCACTTCGTAGACGCCGGGGCCGGTCTCGGTGTGCAGGCCCTCGATCGGCACGCCGAAGGCGCCCATCTCGTCCATCAGCGCATTGAAGAAGCCACGCTGGTCGCCCATGCGCAGCAGCGAGTAGCCGAACATGCCGGGCGTGATCGGCTCCGGCGCCACGCCCTGCTTGGCGGCCCAGCTCTGCGGCGTCTCGCTGAAGTTGAACCACTCGAATTCCATGCCGGCCATCGGCTGCAGGCCGAGCTTCTCGGCGCGCTTCAACACGCGCTTCAACACCTGGCGCGGGCACACCGGAAACGGCGTGCCGTCGGCATTGACGAATTCGCCGAGGAAGAAGGGCACCTGGTTGTCCCAGGGCACGCGGCGTGCGGTGCCCAGATCCAGCCGCGCCAGCGCATCAGGGAAGCCATGCTGCCAGCCGGTGACGGTGGTGTTGTCGTAGCACTGGTCGCCGGAATCCCAGCCGAACACCACGTCGCAGAAGCCGAAGCCGCCGCTGGCCGCGCCGATGAACTTGTCGACATGCAGGTACTTGCCGCGCAGGATGCCGTCGATGTCGCTGCAGGCCACCTTGACCTTGCCGGCGCCTGCGGCGCGCACCGCGGCCACGGCCGGGTGTTCGGAGGGCGTGCGCTGAGTCTGCTTCTTGCTGGGCATCGTGGCTCCGCGTTCTTGGTGAGTTAGGTTCGGATGATCAAAGCGCCGGGGCGCCCGACGCAATCCCCATCTCGCGCAGCGTGTCGGCCACCGCGTGGACGGCCTGCGCCATCTCGTTGCGGCCGATCGCGCCAATGCAGCCGACGCGGAAGGTCTCGATCTCGGTCAGCTTGCCGGGGTAGAGGATGAAGCCGCGCTGCTTGGCCGCGGCATAGAAGCGCTTGAAGTCATAGGCCGGCGAGGCCGGTGCGTGGAAGGTGACGATGATCGGCGCCTGCACTTCGGGCTTCAGGAAGGGCTTGAAGCCCAGCCGCGCCATGCCGTCCACCAGCGTGCGGTAGTTGTCCTGGTAGCGCGCCAGCCGCGCCGGCTGGCCGCCTTCGTCGATGAACTGCTGCACGGCTTCGGCCAGCGCGACGACCACATGCGTGGGCGGCGTGAAGCGCCATTGGCCGGTCTTCTCCATGTACTGGTGCTGGTCGTGCAGGTCCATTGCCAGGCTCTGGCTGTTGCCGGCGCTGCGCGCCAGCGCCTCCTGGCGCAGGATCACGAAACCCATGCCGGGCACGCCTTCCAGGCACTTGCCGCTGGCGGCAATCAGTGCATCGAAGCGGATCTCGCGCGCATCGATCGGCAGCGCGCCGAAGCTGGACATCGCATCGACGATCAGGCCCTTGCCGTGCTGCTGGCACACCGCGGCCACCTCGGCCAGCGGGTTCAGCACGCCGGTGCCCGTCTCGCAGTGGATCAGCACCACATGCGTGACGCTGGCGTCGCCGCGCAAGGCCTGGTCCAGTGCGGCCGGCGAGACCGGGCCTTCCTCGGCGAAGGGCAGCACGGTGGCGCGGCGGCCCATCAGCTGGGTGAGCTTGGCCGCGCGCTTGCAGTAGGCGCCGTTGTCCAGCACCAGCACATGGCCATCCCGAGGCACGATGGTGGCCACGGCCGCCTCGACGCTGAAGGTGCCGCTGCCCTGCAAGGGCACCACCGTGTGCGTGCTCTGGCCGTGCACGATGTCGAGCAGGCGCGTGCGCAGCTGCGCGGTGACGGCGTTGAAGTCGGCGTCCCACGAGCCCCAGTCCTTCAGCATCGCGAGCTTGGTGCGCAGCGTGGTGGTCAGCGGACCCGGGGTCAGCAGGATGCGGTCGCGGTCCATCGTCAGTGTCTCCGTTGTGGCAGCAGTCTCAAGGCTGCTTCCAGGCTTGCGTGCGGCGGTCGATTGCCCAGCCCAGCAGCATGAACAGCAGCGTGGCCACGGTGTTGGCCGCGGCGATCAGCACCGCCATCGCGGCGGCGGCGCCGGCCTCGCCGGCTTCGTCGAGGTTGAGGATCGCGATCGAGGCCACCTTGGTCTCGGGTGCGTACAGGAACACCACCGCCGAGATCGTCGTCAGCGCATTGATGAAGAAATAACGCGCAATGTCCACGAGGGCCGGCGTGCAGATCGGCAGGGTCACGCGCCAGAAGGTCTTGAAGAACGGCACCTTCAGCGAAGCGGAGACCGCCTCGAACTCGGGGTCCAGGCTCTTCAGCGCCGTCACCGCGGTGAGGTGGCCGGTGGTGTAGAAGTGCACCACGGTGCAGATCGTCATCAGCGCCAGCGTGTGGTACAGCCCGCCCAGCGGATTGCCCGGCGCATTGAAGAAGAAGATGTAGCCCAGGCCCAGCACCAGCCCGGGCACCGCCATCGGCAGCATCGCCAGCAGGCGCAGCAGGCTGCGCAGCGGCTGCGCACGCTGGGTCTTCTCCAGCAGGTACGCGCCGCTGAAGACCAGCAGCGTACCGAACAGCGCGGTGCCGGCGGCCATCAGCAGGCTGTTGACAAAGGCGTCGCCCACCTCGGCGTCGAACAGGCCCATCGCGTAGTGGCGCAGGCTGGGCTGCAAGTTGTAGGGCCAGAAGCTGGCGAACGAGGCGAACACCGCCATGCCCAGCATCGCCAGGATCAGCGTGCACACGCCGACGCAGTAGGCCGACATCAGCGCATCGAACACCGGGGCTCGCTTCGGGCGGTAGGGCACGGCGCGCGCGGTGAGCATCGCGGTTTGCTTGCGGCTGACCCAGTGGTCGACCCCGAAGGTGAGCACCGCCGGCGCCAGCAGCAGCAGCGCCACCACCGACCCGCGCGAAAAGTCCTGCTGGCCGATGACGAGCTTGAACACGTCGGTGGCCAGCACGTTGAAGTTGCCGCCGATGACCTTCGGGATGCCGAAGTCGGTGATCACCAGCGTGAAGGTGACCAGCGCCGCCGAGATCAGGCCGTACTTGGCGCCCGGCAGCGTGATGGTGAAGAAGCGCCGGCGCGTGCCGGTGCCCAGCGCCTCGGCGGCCTCGTACAGGCGCGCATCGGCCGCCGCCAGCGCGGTGATCAGGATCATCAACGCATGCGGGAAGGTCGAGAACACCTCGGCCAGCACGATGCCCGGCGCGCCATAGATCTGCTCGATGCCCAACGGCTGCATCCAGCTTTTGAGCACGCCCTGGTTGCCGAACCAGTAGATCAGCGAGATCGCCGACAGCAGCGAAGGCGCCAGCAGCGGCACCAGCGTGATGGTGCGCGCCAGCCCCTTGAAGCGCATGCGGCTGCGGGTCAACGCATACGCGAAGCCGAAGGCGGTGGGCAGCGTGATCGCGGTGACCAGCAGCGAGACCCAGACGCTGTTCCACAGCGAATCCAGCAACGCCGGCGTGCGCGCATAGGCGATGAAGTTGGCCAGCGCGACGAAGTGGCCCTCGTTGTCCTGCACCGACTTCTGCAGGATGGCCGCCAGTGGTGCGGCGAGAAACGCGAGCAACGCCACGGCGACCAGCGCAAGCGCGACATGCGCCACACGCTCGGTCCAGTGCACCCTTTGCCGGATGTCTGCCCCTCGGCCGCGAAACGCGGCCGGTCCCCCGAGGGGACCACGCCCGCCTTGGGGCGGCCCGGCGCCGGGCGCGGCCGCTTCGGTCATCATCCAAACACCCGCATGCGCTCGGGCATCAGACGCAGCGGCAGCCGGCTGCCGACCTCCAGCTGGGCCTCGGCCAGGTAGTTCAGCGAGAGGTACACGGTGAGCTTGTGGCTGCCGAGCTGTTCGCTCGTCACCCGCACCAGGCAGTACGGGCCCATGAACTCGATCTTGTCGATCTGCGCCTCGAACACGTTCGGGTCGCCAGCGGGAATCGGCCGGGCCAGCACGTCCTCGGGCCGCAGGTAGATGCGCAGCTCGCGGCCGTCCTCGGCATGGCCGTTCAGCGCTGCCGGGTCGCACTGGAACAGCTGGCGGCCCACGCGCAGGCCCGCGGCCTCGCGCACCGCCGGCAGCGCATTGATGCGGCCGACGAAATCGGCCACGAACAGGGTGGCCGGGTCGCGGTAGACCTCGAAGGCCGAGCCCACCTGCTCGATCGTGCCCTGGTTCATCACGACGATGCGGTCGGCCACCGCGAAGGCTTCTTCCTGGTCGTGCGTCACCATGATGGTGGTGACGCCGAGCTTGCGTTGCAGGCTGCGGATCTCCTGCCGCAGCTTCACGCGCACGATGGCGTCCAGCGCCGACAGCGGCTCGTCCAGCAGCAGCAGGCCGGGCGAGGTGGCCAGCGCGCGGGCCAGTGCGATGCGCTGCTGCTGGCCGCCCGAGAGCTGCGCCGGGTACTTGCTTTCGCTGCCCGGCAGGCCCACCAGCGCGAGCAGCTCGGCCACGCGGGCGCGCGCCTGGGCCTTGGGCACCTTGCGGTTCACCAGGCCGTAGGCCACGTTGTCGGCGATCGTCAGGTTCGGGAACAGCGCGTAGCTCTGGAACACGATGCCGTAGTCGCGCTCGGCCGGCGGCAGGCGCGAGATGTCGCGCCCGGCCATCTCGATGCGGCCGGCGGTCTGCGTCTCCAGCCCGGCGATGATGCGCAGCAGCGTGGTCTTGCCGCAGCCCGAGGGGCCGAGGAAGCAGACGAACTCGCCCTTCGCGATCTCGAGGTCGATGCCCTGGAGCGCGACGACGCTGCCGAACGCCTTGCGGATGCCCGACAGCTTCAGGTATCGCCCACTCGGGTCAGCGGGCCGCGCGCCGGGCCGCTCCCAAGCCGGC
>CAZXLI010000376.1:0-5663 GCA_964641795.1 uncultured Bordetella sp.
TGAGTCGGGCTTTCCAGGCTTTTCACAGACCAGACCGTTTGAAATTCCTATGCGCTGGTGATCCAGGTCTTCATGGGTTGCTCCGTGGAAGGGAAGTGGGGTCAGGCGGCGCGCAGCTCGGGCAGCGCGAGCGGCACCTGCCGCTCGGCCTGCGAGCCGTCGCCGGCGGAAGGGGCGAAGAGTTCGTGCGTCTGCGCGCCGTAGAGCGCGCGCAGGCGGTCGGCGCCGAGCTCGCGCGTCGGGCCGTCGTAGACCACCTCGCCGGCGCGCAGCGCGATCGTGCGCGGGCAGAAGGCGAAGGCATGCTCGACCTGGTGCAGCGACACCAGTACCGTCACGCCCAGCTCGCGGTTGAGTTCGGCCAGCAGCTCCATCACGCGGTGGCTGGACGCCGGGTCGAGGGAGGCCACCGGCTCGTCGGCCAGGATCACGCGGGCCTCCTGCACCAGCGCGCGCGAGATCGCGGCGCGCTGCTGCTGGCCGCCGGAGAGCGTGGAGGCGCGCTGCCAGGCGCAGCGCTCGATGCCCACGCGCTGCAGCGCCTGCCAGGCCCGCTGATGCTCGGCCTCGGGCAGGCGGCGCAGCATCGCGCGCCACAGCGGCTGGCGGTGCAGCGCCCCGGCCATCACGTTGACCATCACCGGCAGGCGGTCGACGAGGTTGAACTGCTGGAAGATCGCCGCGACTTCGGCGCGCTGGCGGCGGATGTCTCTCGCCAGCACGCCGCCGCTCTGCACGGTGCGGCCGAGCACGCGCACCACGCTGCCGTCGCCGGCGTCGGCGCGGTGCAGGCCGTTCAGATGCCGCAGCAGCGTGGATTTGCCGGACCCGGAGGCGCCGAGCAGGGCCACCATCTCTCCCTGGGCCACGCGCAGCGACACGCCACGCAGCGCCGGCGTGCCGTTGAAGCTCTTGCGCAGCGACTCGACCTCGATCGCGGGTTGATCCATCGCGTTCTCCCGGTTGGAACGCGCGGATCATCTAGACGGGTCGTGACGGTGGCGTGACGGTTTCACGACATCGTCGCGCTGGGGTCGGCGTCCCTGAGTTCCGCGGCGATGTCGAAGAAGGTGGCCACCAGCGGCGACGGCCGCCGCTCGCGCCGACACATCAGATGCACGTGGGTGGCCATGTCGCTGTCGGTCACCGGCAGCTGCGCCAGGCGGCTGTCGGCCACGTAGGCCGGCCCGGCCACCACGCCCAGGCCCATGCCCTGCGCCACCGCCTCGCGCACGGCCTCCCGGCTGCCCATCTCGATCGCTACCTGGAAGCTCAGGCCGCGACGCCGCATCGCGTCTTCGAAGACGCGACGCGTGGTCGAGCCCTCCTCGCGGATCACGAATCGCTGCTGGTGCAGATCGGTCATCGTCAGGCGGGCACGCCGGGCCAGCGGATGATCGGCCGCCGCGAACACCACCAGCGGTTGCCGCCGGTGCTCGACGCATTCGAGCGCCGGATCGTCCACCGGATTGAGCACCAGGCCCACGTCTCCCTGGTGGTCGAGGATGCGCGCGGCAATCGAGCGTGAGTCACCCACCCGCACGACCAGGCTGACCTGCGGGTGGCGGCGGGCGAACACCCGCAGGATGGGCACGAGGTTGTAGGGCCCGATCGCGTGGATCACCAGCCGGCCGGCGTAGCGGTTCTGCGCGGCCAGCAGCAGCGCATGGGCGTCGTCCTCGGCAGTGAAGACGCGCCGCGTGTGCTCCAGCAGCGAGCGGCCGAAATCGGTCAGCTCGAGACGCCGGCCGCGCCGCCGGAACAGCTCCACGCCATGCGTGTGCTCGAGCCGCTGGATGTGCGCCGAGAGCGTGGGCTGCTGCAGCCCGAGCGCACGCGCGGCCGCGGTCATGCTGCCGGCGCGTGCGGTGGCATCGAAGGCCTTCAGCGCGGCCAGGAGGCTGGTGCCGGTCATGGGCGATCCATAGATGGCGTCGATGAAGACCCCGCATTGTTCGGACGAAAACGTCACCGTGATGACACGGAACTTGCACAGACTGCGGGCCCATGACGTCGCCGCCCATCGCTCCGAGCCTCGACTGGCTGATGCAGCTGCGCGACGTGCGCGTGGCCTACCCTGGCTGTATCGAGGCGCTCGCACCGACGCGGCTCGACGTGGCGCCCGGCGAGTTCCTCGTGCTGCTCGGCGCCTCGGGCGCCGGCAAGTCGACGCTGCTGCGCTGCCTCAACGGCCTGGTGCGCCCGACCGAGGGCGAGGTGCGCGCGAACAACGTGCCCGGCGGCGTGCTGACGCCTCGCCACCTGCGTGAACACCGCCGCCGCTGCGGCATGGTCTTCCAGCAGCATCACCTGATCGGCCGCCAGACCGTGCTGGCCAACGTGCTGATGGGTTGCCTCGCCCAGCACCACCCGCTGCGCACGCTGTGGCCATGGAGCCGGAGCGACCAGATCCGCGCGCTGGAGGGGCTGGAGCGCGTGGGCCTGCTCGACAAGGCGCTGGCACGCGCCGACACGCTCTCGGGCGGTCAGCAACAACGGGTGGGCATTGCCCGCGCGCTGGTGCAGTCGCCGACGCTGCTGCTGGCCGACGAGCCGGTGGCCAGCCTCGACCCGGCCACCGCCGAGAGCGTGATGAGCCTGCTGCACCGCATCTGCAAGAACGATCGCCTCACCGCCGTGGTCAGCCTGCACCAGGTGGCGCTGGCGCGCCGCTATGCCGACCGCATCGTCGGCCTGCGTGGCGGCCGGATCGTCTTCGACGGCCCGCCCGAGGCGCTCACCGCGCAGCGCGAGGCCGAGCTCTATGGGGCGCCCGTGCCGCCGCGCGTCCCCCCCGACGTTTCCATCCAGGAGTTGCCATGTTCCACCGCCGCCTCGCCCTTGCCGCTCTCGCTCTGAGCGCCTTCGCCACCGCCGTGCCGGGGCTCGCACAGGCCCAGGGCCGCGACCCCGCGCGCCTGCGCGTGGCGCTGCTGCCGGACGAGAACGCCTCGAGCCTGATCCAGAACGCGCAGCCGCTGAAGGTCTACCTCGAGCAGACGCTGAAGAAGGACATCGAGCTGGTGGTCACCACCGACTACTCGTCGATGATCGAGGCGATGCGCTTCGGCCGCATCGAGGTGGCCTACTTCGGCCCCTTCTCCTACGTGCTGGCGAAGTCGAAGGCGCCGGCCATCGAGCCGTTCGCGGTGGGCGTGGAGCGCGGCTCGCCGACCTACCAGTCGGTGCTGATCGCCACCGCCGGTGGCCCGGTGAAGACGCTCGACGACATCCGCGGCAAGGCCTTCGGCTTCGGCGACCAGGCCTCGACCTCCAGCCACCTCGCGCCGCGCGCGCACCTGCTGAAGAAGGCCAGGCTCGACGGCGAGCGCGACTACCGCGTGGTGCACCTCGGCACGCACGATGCCGTGGCGCGCGCGGTGCAGGCCGGGCAGGTGCCGGCCGGCGCACTCTCCAAGCCGATCCTCGACAACCTGGTCAAGCGCGGCACGATCGATGCCAGCCGCATCGTCGAGCTCGATCTCTCGGCGCCGATCCCGAACTACCCGATCGTGATGCAGGGCAACCTGGCGCCGGCGCTGAAACAGAACATCCGCGACGCCTTCCTCTCGATGAAGGACAAGGACGTGCTCAAGGCCTTCCGCGTCGAAGCCTTCGCGCCGACCACCGACGAGGCCTACGACGTGCTGCGCGACACCGCCTCCGTGCTCAAGCTCGACCTCGGGAGCATGAAGTGACGACAGCCAGCGCCACGATGCAGGCGCTGCTGGCCGAGGACGGCCGGCGCCGCCGGCGCAGGCTCGGCGCAGCGGCGGCGCTGATCGCGGCATCGGCCCTGGCGCTGGCTGCCACCGGCTTCTTCGATGCCGAGCGCTTCGCCGACGGCCTGCCCGCGCTGGCGCAGCTGGCCTCGGAGATGGTGCCGCCCAACTTCACACGCTGGCAGAGCTGGCTGAAGCCGCTGCTGGACACGCTGGCGATGTCGGTGGCCGGCACGGCGCTGACGGTGATCGTCTCCCTGCCGCTGGCGCTGCTGGCCTCGCCCAACACGACGCCGCATCCGGCCGTGCTGCGCGTCGCGCGCACGCTGATGGCGGCCTTCCGCTCGGTGCCCGAGATCATCCTCGGCATCATCTTCGTGGCCGCCGTCGGCTTCGGCGCGCTGCCCGGCGTGCTGGCGCTGGCGCTGCACTCCACGGGCATGGTGGCGAAGTTCTACGCAGAGGCGATCGAGCACGTCGATCCGAAGCCGCTCGAGGCCGCCACGGCGGCGGGCGCCAGCCGCCTGCAGGTGATCACCCACGCGGTGCTGCCGCAGGTGCTGCCGCAGCTCGCCGACATCACCATCTACCGCTGGGAATACCACTTCCGCGCCTCGGCCGTGCTCGGCATCGTCGGCGCGGGCGGCATCGGCTTCGAGCTGATGGCGGCGCTGCGGCTGATCAAGTACGACGAGGTCTCGGCCATCCTGCTGTCGGTGCTGGCCTGCGTGCTGGTCGTCGACGGGCTCGGCGCGGCACTGCGCCGGCGATTGAAGTGAGAAGGAATCCGAACGTGAAGCGCATCGTCGTCAGCCAGCCCATCCATGCCGAGGTGCTCGCGCAGCTGCAGGCCGCCGGCGAGGTGGTGATGAACCCGGGCCCGGAGCCATGGAGCGCGGAGGTGCTGGCCGGACATCTGCGCGAGGCCGATGCGTGGATGGCCTTCATGACCGACCGCATCGATGCATCGGTGCTGGCCGAGGCGCCGCGCCTGCGCACCGTGGCCTGTGCGCTGAAGGGCTTCGACAACTTCGACCTGGCGGCCTGCGAGCGCGCCGGCGTGCAGGTGAGCTTCGTGCCGGATCTGCTCACCGAGCCGACGGCCGAGCTGGCGATCGGCCTGGCCATCGCTGCGGCCCGCCATCTGCTCGAAGGCGATCGGCGCGTGCGCGCCGGTTACGCCGGCTGGCGCCCGGCCTTGTACGGCACCGGGCTGCACGGCTCGACGGTGGCGGTGGTGGGGCTGGGTGCGGTCGGGCGGGCGATCGTCGATCGGCTGCAGGGCTTCGGCTGCCAGCAGATCCTCGGCGTCGATCCGCAGCGGCGTGACGTGCGCACGACGGCGGCCTCGCTCGACGAGGCGCTGCGCGAGTCGCACTGCGTGCTGCTCGCGGTGCCGCTGACGGCGTCGACGCGTCATCTGGTCGATGCGACCGCACTCTCGGCCGTGCGGCCGGGCCAGCTGCTGGTCAACGTGGGCCGCGGCTCCGTCGTCGACGAGCAGGCCGTGCTCGCGGCCCTGCAGAGCGGCCGCCTCGGCGGCTATGCGGCCGACGTCTTCGAGATGGAAGACTGGAACCTGCGCGACCGGCCGACCGCCATTCCCGAGGCGCTGCTGCAGCATCCGCGCACGGTGTTCACGCCGCACCTCGGCTCCGCGGTGCGCGAGGTGCGGCAGGCGATCGAGCAGCGCGCCGCGGAAAACCTGCTGGCCGTGCTGGCCGGCGAGGCCGTGGCCGACCTCGCGACGACGGCCTGATCGACGCGCCCGGCCGACCGGACGTCAGGCCATCTCAGAGATGGCGGCAGAGGCCGACCGCCATGGCCGACCCTCGGCCGACCCTCGGCCGACCATCGCCTGCCAGACCCGCATCGCCAAGCCGGCCCGCCCACACCGAGGCCAGCACGGACGCCGAGTTGCCGCGGTTCATCAAGGACGAG
>CAZXLI010000377.1:0-5643 GCA_964641795.1 uncultured Bordetella sp.
CGCCTTCGGCTCGACGCGCGACATCATGCTGCAGCTGGCGCCGCTGGGTCCGGTGTACCAGGCCGGCACCTTGTCCGGCAACCCGGTGGCCACGGCCTGCGGCCTGGCCACGCTGCACGAGATCGCCAAGCCGGGCTTCTACGACGCGCTGGCGGCCCGCACGCGCAGCCTGGTCGACGGCCTGCTGGCCGCGGCACGCGAGGCCGGGGTGCCGATGGTCGGCGACAGCGAAGGCGGCATGTTCGGCTTCTTCTTTGCCGATCGGCTGCCGCAGCACTACGGCGCGGTGATGGCCACCGACAAGGAGCGCTTCAACCGCTTCTTCCACGGCCTGCTCGAGCGCGGCGTGTACCTGGCGCCGGCACTGTACGAAGCCGGCTTCGTCAGCGCCGCCCACTCGGCCGACGACATCGCCGCCACCGTCGCGGCGGCCCGCGCCGCGCTTTGATGCCGGCGTCCGCGATCGGCGCCACGACAGCCGGCTGACCGTGTGGCTCCGCCGAGGGGCGTGGCTATCATGCCGCGACCATGGCACCGGCGGCCTCCCCTGAATCGCTGACATCCAATGCAAGCAGCCATCGGCCGCGGTGGCGGCTGCGCTTGTTGGGCAGCTTCGAGCTCTCCGACGGCACGCATCGGCACCACAAGCTCGGCACCCGCGCCGCGATGGCGCTGCTCGCCCGCCTGGGCCTGCAGCCCGATCGAAGCCACCCGCGCGAGGCGCTGACCGAACTGCTGTGGCCCGGCGTCGCGCCCGACGCCGGCCGCCAGCGCCTGCGCCAGACGCTCACCACGCTGCGCCAGGTGCTCGAGCCGCCGGGCACGGTCGGCCAGCCGGTGCTCGATGCCGACCGCCTGGGCGTGCGACTGGTGCCCGGCAGCGTGGAGTGCGATGCACTGGCTTTCGAACGGGCCTGCCGCGCGGGTGACCTGCAGCAGGCCCATGCGCTGTACCGCGGCGAACTGCTGCCCGGCCACTACGACGAATGGATCAACGACGAACGGCTGCGACTCGAAGGCCTGTTCGAGCGCCTGCCGCCGCTGCCGGCGATCGGCCCTGCGGCGGGCACCGTGACGGCCGCGGCGGCGACCAGTGCCGTCCCTGGCACCGAAGCCCCCCGGGCTGCAGGCCCGGGCCCGCTGCCGGCCTACCTGTCTCGGCTGGTCGGGGCCGAAGGGCAGTCCGCGCGGCTGGTCGACGAGGTCGCACAGCACCGACTGGTCACGGTGCTCGGCCCCGGCGGTGCCGGCAAGACCCGCCTGGCCGTGGCCGTCGCACAGCACCTGACGACCGATGCCCGGACCGTCGGCGCGGGTGGCTTCGACTTCATCGGCTTTGTCCCCCTGGCCGCCTGCCACGGTGCCGAGCAGTTGCAGGCCCAGCTGCTGCTGTCCCTGCGCTTCGGCCAGGGTCGCGACGATCCGCTGGGGCCGCTGGTCGGCGCGCTCACCGACCGTCGCGCGCTGCTGGTGCTGGACAACGCCGAGCAGGTCGTCGAAGCCACCGCCCGGCTGGTCGCCGACCTGTCGGCCCGCTTGCCCCAGCTGCACCTGCTGGTCACCTCGCGCCGCGCGCTCGGCCTGCCCGGCGAGCGCGAGTGGCCGATCGAGTTCCTGCCGCTACCCGCGCCGGAAAGCCCGCTGGCCGCGTTGCACGAGAACCCGGCCGTTGCGCTGTTCGTCGACCGGGCCCGCGCCGCGCGCAGCGACTTCCACCTGCATGAAGGCAATGCCGAGACCGTGGCCGCCTTGGTGCGCCGGCTCGACGGCATGCCGCTGGCCATCGAACTGGCCGCCGCCCGGGTGCGCAGCCTGCCGCCGGCGCAGATGCTGCGCATGCTCGACGGCTCGGCCAGCACGCTGGACCTGCTGGCGCGTCCTCGGCCGCAGGACCGCCAGGCCTCGATGGCCTCCACGATCGACTGGAGCTGGCGCCTGCTGGCGCCGGCCGAGCAGGCGCTGGCCAGTGCCCTGACGGTGTTCGGTGGCAGCTTCAGCGGCGCTGCGGCAGCGGCGGTCTGCGCAGACGGGCCTGAAGGCGATGCCGTGCTGCTGGCGCTGGACGAGCTCTGTGCACAGTCGATGCTGCGCGCCTGGCCGCAACCCGATGGTCTGGCGCGCTACGCGCTGCTCGAGCCGATCCGCGACTACGCTTCGCGCGCGCTGTCGCCTGCGCTGGCGCGGCAGCTGCGCCAGCGACATCGCCGCTGGTGGCACGCACGCGGCGCCGCGCTCGGCCGTGACGAGCCGCTGACCGCGATGCGCGAGGACCTGCCCGACCTGGCTGCCGCCCTGCATTCGGCGGACACCGATGGCGTGCCGGACGAGGCCCTGCGCATCGTGCTGGCGCTGTGGCAGCAGCCGACCTTCCTGCAGTACCTCGACCTGCCGGCCCGCACGCTGACGCTGCTGCTGGCCCTGGCCGATCGCTGCGGCGATGCCCGCCTGCAGGGCGAGGCGCAGACGCTGCTGGCACGCCTGCTGTACAACACCGGCCGCAGCGCCGAAGCGCTGCAGCGCGCGCAGGCCGGGCTGGCGGCCGCGCACGGCGCGGGCCCGGCGGTCGAGGCCGAGGCCCTGTCCACCTGGCTGGCCTTCCAGCTGCGCGAGCAGCCTGGGGACCCGGCGCTCGGCCCGAGCGCCGAGCGGTCGCTGGCACTGGCCCGCGAGGCCGGCCGCGAGGACCTGCTGGCCCGGGTCGAGCGCACCTGCGGCCTCGTGGCCCTCGGCCCGCAACGCGATGCCGTACGCGCCGAGCAGCTCATCCGCCAGGCCCTGGCGCGCAGCGAAGCGGTGCAGGATGCCCACATGGTCTCGCGCCTGCAGTACGACCTGGCGCACGTCGCCTTCCGCCAGCGCGCGTTCGATCGTTCGCTGGCCCATGCCGCGCAGGCCGCGGAGGCCGCGGCGGCGCTGGACAACCGGCTGCTCGTCAGCATGGCCATCCACCTGCGCGGCCATGCATTGCTGGCCCTGCGGCGGTGGGACGGGGCCGCCGAGGCGCTGCGCGAAGCGGCGCTGATCGGCTGGGCGCAGGCCGTGCCGGTGAACTGGCTGCCGCCGCTGCGGCTGCTGGCGCGTGCGCTGGTCCATCGGCGCCAGCCGCGGCTGGCGCTGCAGCTGGCAGCCTTTGCGGCCGCCTATCGCGAGCTGCGCCTGGGTGGTCTCGATGCCATCCACCGGCAGGAGCTCCGGCGGGTGCGCAAGCTGGCGGCCGTGCAGCTCGGCACCGGCGCGGCCGATGCCACCTGGGCCGAAGGCGGCGCACTGCGCCCGGCCGCCGCCTTCCGATTGCTGGAAGCAGACGCGTTCTTGACGATCGCTTGACGGTGACCCCGGACACTGGCGGTCTGCGCTGCATGCGCCCTCCACCCTGAAAGGCTCCCGATGACCCGCACCGATCGCCGCTGCCCCCGTTCCACCTTCGTGCCCGCCGGCGCCGACATGCCGCGCCGCCGACTGACCGATTTCGACGAGCCGGCGTTCGATGCCTTCCTGCGCAGCCTGTTGCAAGACGCCGAGCGGCAGCGCGAAAGCCAGTCGTCGCCCGCCATGGCGCTGCTGGAGGCCGGCCGATAATCGGCCGCATGCCGCATTCCTCCCGCCTCCCTTCCTCCGCTGGAGCCGCCCGATGATCGAGGCGGTGCAGGTCCTCGGCCAGCCGGCGATGCGGCTGCGCGCGCCCGACGGCGCCGAGGCCACCGTGCTGTTGCATGGCGCCCACCTGGTCTCCTGGATCCCCGCCGGCGATGTCGAGCGCCTGTACCTGTCGCCGCTTGCCGTGGCGGGCGACGGCCAGGCGGTACGCGGCGGCATCCCGGTGATCTTCCCGCAGTTCGAGCAGCGCGGCCCGTTGCCACGGCACGGATTTGCCCGCAACCGCGGCTGGCAATGGGTCGAGGGCGTCGAACGCGGCGGCCATGTCATCGGCGTGCTGCGGCTGACCGACGATGACGCCACGCGCGCGATCTGGCCCCAGCGTTTCGAAGCCGAGCTGAGCTTCAGCCTGTCGGGCCTGCGGCTCGACGTCGAACTGGCGGTGCAGAACACCGGCGACACGCCGCTCAGCTTCACCGCCGCACTGCACACCTACCTGCGCTGCGACGACCTGCGGCGCGCGCGCCTGTCGGGCCTCTACGGCGCGCGCTACCTCGACAGCCTGAGCG
This sequence comes from uncultured Bordetella sp., assembly GCA_964641795.1. Classification (GTDB taxonomy): domain Bacteria; phylum Pseudomonadota; class Gammaproteobacteria; order Burkholderiales; family Burkholderiaceae_C; genus Pseudaquabacterium. The sequence goes on from CAZXLI010000377.1 coordinate 4,167, forward strand.
GCGAGCAGCATGAGCAGCAGATCGACCCGCAAGGCTTCGTCGGCGAGATCGATCGCATCTACTTCGACGTGCAACAGCCGGTGGCGCTGGCCACCGCGATGGGCCGCATGACGATCGAGACCGAAGGCCTGCCCGACGTGGTGGTGTGGAACCCGGGGCCGACCAAGGCCGCGGCGATGCGCGACATGCCCGCCGAGGGCTGGCTGGACATGCTGTGCGTCGAGGGTGCGTGCATCGGCCGCCCGATCACGCTGCAGCCCGGCGAGGACTGGGCCGGCCGCCAGGGCTTCGAAGCCTGACCCCGGCGCCGGCAGCGGCGGCGTCCGCCTGCCAGGGGGCTCCTAGAATTCAAGCCCCATGCACATCCACATCCTCGGCATCTGCGGCACCTTCATGGGTGGCCTGGCCGCCATCGCGCGCGAGGCCGGGCATCGCGTGACCGGCTGCGATGCCAACGTCTACCCGCCGATGAGCGACCAGTTGCGCGCGCTCGGCATCGACCTGATCGAAGGCTTCGGCGCCGATCAGCTCAAGCTCGCACCTGACCTGTTCGTCGTCGGCAACGTCGTCACGCGCGGCAATCCGCTGATGGAAGCGGTGCTCGATGCCGGTGCGCGCTACACCAGCGGACCCCAGTGGCTGGCCGACCACGTGCTGCCCGGCCGCCACGTGCTGGCGGTGGCCGGCACGCATGGCAAGACCACCACCACCTCGATGCTGGCCTGGATGCTCGAGCAGGCCGGCCTGCAGCCCGGTTTCCTGGTCGGCGGCGTGCCGCAGAACTTCGGCATCTCGGCACGGCTGGGGTCCGATGAAGCCCGCGCCGCGGCGGGCGTGGGCCGGTATTTCGTCATCGAAGCCGACGAGTACGACACCGCCTTCTTCGACAAGCGCAGCAAGTTCGTGCACTACCACCCGCGCACGGCCGTGCTCAACAACCTCGAATACGACCACGCCGACATCTTCCCGGACCTGGCCGCCATCGAGACCCAGTTCCACCACCTGGTGCGCACGGTGCCTGCCAGCGGCCGGCTGGTCGTGAACATCCGCGACGAAGCCCTGTCCCGCGTGCTGGCACGCGGCTGCTGGAGCGAGGTGCAGCGCTTCGGCGCGCGCAAGGAAGAGCCCGGCGCCTTGCGTGCCCGCGGCGAGCCGCATGCCTTCGACGTGCTGCGCGGCAGCCTGAAGATAGGACGCGTCGATTGGTCGCTGTGGGGCGAACACAACCAGCTCAATGCGCTGGCCGCCATCGGTGCGGCCGAGCACGTGGGGATCGCGCCCGATGCCGCGGCCGCTGCACTGACAAGCTTCCTGGGCGTGCGCCGACGCATGGAACTGCGCGGCGAGGTCCGTGGCATCAAGGTCTACGACGACTTCGCGCACCACCCGAGCGCGATCCGCCAGACCGTCGGCGGGCTGCGCCGCAAGGTCGGCCTGCAACGCATCCTGGCGGTGTTCGAGCCGCGCAGCAACACGA
>CAZXLI010000378.1:0-5597 GCA_964641795.1 uncultured Bordetella sp.
CCGCTACGGGGGTGGGCCATATCAATCCAGGCGGATGTTGTTGGCCGTGATCAGCTTGCCCCAGCGCTCGCGCTCGGCCTTCGCGTACTCGGCCATGTGCTGCGGCGTGCCGCCCAGCGCCTCGAGCGCCAGCGACTGGAACTTCTCCTTGACCGGCGCCGAATCCAGCGCGGCCAGCAGGGCCTTGTTCCACTTCGCCACCACGTCGGGCGGCGTGCCGGCCGGCGCGACCAGGCCCTGCCAGGCATAGGCCTCGAAGCCGGCCAGGCCCTGCTCGGCCAGGGTCGGGATGTCGGGCATGGTCTTCAGGCGTGCCGGGCTGGCCACGCCGATCGCGCGCAGCTTGCCGCCGGCAATGTGGGCCTGGACGCTGGCGCTGTCCATCAGGCCGAAGGGCACCTGGCCGCCCAGCAGGTCCTGCACCGCCGGCGCAGCGCCGCGGTAGGGCACGTGCGTGAGCTTCAGGCCGGTGCGCTCGCGCAGCATCTCGGTGGCCAGGTGGTGCGGGCTGCCGGCGCCGGCCGACGCGTAGTTGACGCCGTTGGGCTGCGCCTTGGCCCAGGCCTGGAACTCCTTGAAGTCCTTCGCCGGCACATTGGGGGCCACCACCAGGATCATCGGGAAGCGCGCCAGCAGGCCCACCGGCACGAAGTCCTTCTCGGCGTTGTACGGCAGCTTGGCGAACAGGAAGGGGTTGGCGGCCAGCGTCGCGAAGTCGGCCGTCAGCATGATCTTGCCGTACTCCTTGGACTTGGCCACGTAGTCGGCCGCGATGTTGGTGGCCGCACCCGGCTTGTTGTTGATGATGATGGTGCTGCCCAGGGTCTTGCTCATCTGGTCGGCCACCGTGCGCGCGACCACGTCCGAGCCGCCGCCGGCGGCATAGCCGACCACCCACTCGATCGGCTTGTTGTCCTGCGCCAGCGTCAGCTGCGGGGCGATCATCGTCAGCGCGGCGAGCGCCAGCGCGCCTCGGCGGGCCACGCGGGCCGTTGCTTGTCTCTTCATGGATGCCTTTCGAAGGAAGGTCAGACGGACGGGGAGGAAACGGCAGCCGACTCGCGTGCCGCCGCCAGCGCCTGGCGCAGCACGGCGAGCGAGCCGATGTGGTGGGCCAGCAGCAGCACCAGCCGCGCGTTCAGCGCGTGGCTCTCTTCGGTGCTCAGGCCCTGGTGGGTGTCGATCAGCGCCTCGTAGAAATCGTCGGGCGCATCGAGGTTCGGGGTGGTGATCAGCGTCGGCATGGTCGGTGTCCTTCAGGCCAGGGCCAGTGCGCGACCGATGGCCTGCCGCACGGCGTCGGCAGACGGCGCGCGCCAGCGGGCGCAGACATGCTGGTCGGGCCGCAGCAGCACCGCGTTGCCGGGCTGCAGGTCGTAACGGCGGGCCACCAGGCCCTCGGCATCGACCAGTGCGCCCGGGTGGTCGGTGCCGGGGGCCGCGATGGTCAGCACCTTCAGCGGCGCGAGACCGGCCGCGGCCTGCTGCAGCCGGGTGGCCAGCGCGGCGCTGCCGGCATCGGCCATCAGCAGCAGCGTGAAATCGGGGCCCAGCTCGCCTAGCAGCCAGGTGGCGCGGCCATCGGGCGCCTGCAGCGGCGCGTCCGCGGCCGGGGCACCCGGCACCATGCGGCCGACGAAGGCTTCGGCGTCCGCCGTGTTCAGCACCGAGCCGTGCAAGGTGGCCGGCACCGAAAGCCGGCCGCTGTTGACCAGCGTGCGGGCGAAGGCATGTTGCTTCGAGAGCTGCAGCACCGCGTCGCGGAACAGCCGGCTGATCTCGCTCTTGGGCGTGATGAAGTCGGTGGCGCGGGTGGAGTTGAGGATGTTCTCGTCGGCCGCGTACTCACGCTCCTGGCCGTAGCTGTCGAGCAACCGATCGGGCGCCCGCCCATGCAGCACCGCGGCCAGCTTCCAGGCCAGGTTCTCGGCGTCCTGCACGCCGGAGTTCGCACCGCGCGCGCCAAAGGGCGAGACGCCATGCGCCGAATCGCCGGCGAAGATGACGCGGCCATGGCGGAAGTTCGCCATCCGCAGGCAGGCGAAGGTGTAGACGCTGGCCCACTCGAGCGTGAACTCGGCATCCTTCATCGCGGTGTGCGCCAGCAGCGCCTTCACGCGCGGGACGATGTGCTCGGGCTGCTTCTCGCGTTCGGGGTCGGCGTCCCAGCCGAGCTGGAAATCGATGCGCCAGACATCGTCGGGTTGACGATGCAGCAGCACGCTCTGGTTCGGATGGAACGGCGGGTCGAACCAGAACCAGCGCTCGCTGGGCTGGTGGTCCAGGTGCATCTTGACGTCGGCGATCAGGAAGCGGTCGCGGAAGATGCGGCCCTTGCTCTCCTGCCCGATCAGCTGCCGCACCGCCGAGCGCGCACCGTCGCAGGCGGCCAGGTAGCCGGCTTCCAGCGTGTACGGGCCCTCGGGCGTTTCGACCGTCACCCGCACATGGTCGGCCTGAGGCTCGACCGCCGCGACCTTGTTCTTCCAGCGTATTTGCAGGTTAGGCAGCTCGGCCGCGCGGTCGGCCAGGTAGCCTTCGACGTAGTACTGCTGCAGGTTGATGAAGGCCGGGCGCTGGTGGCCGGTCTCCGGCAGCAGGTTGAAGTCGTACACCGGCTGCTCGCGGAAAAACACCCGGCCCAGGTTCCACGACACGCCCTTGTCGACCATGCGCTGGCCGCAGCCGAGGCGGTCGAAGATCTCCAGCGTGCGCTTGGCAAAGCAGATCGCCCGCGAGCCGGTGGATAGCGTGTTGTCGTTGTCCAGCAGCAGCACCGGCACGCCGCGCTGCGCGAGGTCGATCGCCAGGCTCAGGCCCACCGGGCCGGCACCGACCACCACCACCGGATGGCGTGCGGGCGCGGCGGCGTCCTGGTCGGGGCTGCGCTGGTAGTCGAAAACAAGTCGTTGGTAGTCCACGGTCTCTCCCACGGCCGGGCTTGCATGCCCGGCCGGTTCGCCAGGCGTGTGACCGTCCGCAGGGACGGTCACACGTCCGGGCCTCACCCTTCCAGCGTCTTCCACATCTCGATGTCGCGCTCGGCGGTCCAGATGCGCGGGTCGGCGTACTGCGTGGCCTCGTCGTAGCAGCGGGTCACGTCGAAGGGCATGCAGTGGTCGAAGATGACCCAGTGGCCGTACTTCGGCTTGAGCTTGGCGTAGGTGTCCTTGTAGACCGCGTTCAGGTCCTTGCCTGCGGCCACGCCGGCGCGCACGCTGTCGTACACGTCGCTGATGAAGGCGCGCGTGCCGGCCAGGCCTTGCGCCACCTGCTCCGGCGTGGTCAGCGCGGCGCCGCGGCCGGGCACCAGCGCGGTGGGCTTCAGCGCGGCGATGTTGTCCAGCGTCTGCGGCCAGTCCTTGAAGTAGGCGTCGCCGGCATAGGGCGTGGCGTCGAACTCGACCAGGTCGCCGGAGAACAGGATCTTCTGCTCGGGCAGCCAGGCCACCGTGTCGCCCTTGGTGTGGCCGCGGCCGAGCTGGATCAGCTGCACCTCCAGCTTGCCCAGCCAGATCGACATGCGGCCGGTGAAGGTGATGGTGGGCCAGGTCATGCCGGGCGGCACCGATTCGACGGCCTGGAACAGGCGCGGGAAGCGCCCGATCTCGCTGGCCTTGTCCTGCTCGCCGCGCTCGACGATCAGGTCGTAGGTGTCGCGGCTGGCGATGATGTGCTGTGGCTGGTAGCCCGAGGCGCCGAGCACGCGCACCGCGTGGTAGTGGCTGAGCACGACGTATTTGATCGGCTTGTCGGTCACCTCGCGGATGCGGCGGATCACGTCCTGCGCCATCACCGGCGTGGCTTGCGTGTCGATGACCATCACCGCGTCGTCGCCGATGATCACGCCGGTGTTGGGGTCGCCCTCGGCCGTGTAGGCATAGGCGTTGTCCGACAGCTTGGTGAAGCTGACCCGCTTGACTTCGAGGTCGGCTTGCGAGGCGAATGCTTTGCTCATGACGAACGCGTTTGGCAATGTGAAAGAGGCTTGATCTTAGTCAACGCGTTTGATAATGTCTAATCAATTTTGTTAAGTGAAACTACGCATGGCCCGCTCCCCTGCCCCGCCCACGCCGCCCGAAGCCGAGCCGGAAACCGAGGCGCGCAGCGAATCGCGCGGCATCCAGAGCATCGAGGTCGGCGCGCGGCTGCTGCTGGCGCTGGTGCACCTGGGCCAGCGTGCGCCGCTGAAGGACCTGGCGCGCGAGGCCGACATGTCGCCGGCCAAGGCCCACCCGTACCTGGTGAGCTTCGGCAAGGTGGGCCTGATCTCGCAGGACGAGGCCAGCGGGCACTACGGCCTCGGGCCGCTGGCGCTGCAGATGGGCCTGATCAGCCTGCAGCAGGCGGATCCGATCCGCCTGGCCAGTGCCGAACTGCCGGCGCTGGCGCGCGAGATCGGCCAGACGGTGGGCATCGCGATCTGGGGCAACCGCGGGCCCACCTTCGTGCGGCTGGAGGAAGGGCCGACCGCCGTGCACGTGAACATGCGGCACGGCACCGTGGTGTCGGTGAAGGGCACGGCCTCGGGCCGGCTGTTCGCCGCCCACATGCCGCGCGAGCAGGTGCTGGCCGCCTTGAGCGCCGAGGCCGGCCATGCGGTGAAGCGGCTCGATCCCGTGCTGGAGGCGGCACTGCCCGGCATCCGCGCGCAGCACTTCGCCAGCATCGTCGACGGCACGGTACGTGGCGTCACCGCCATCGCGGCGCCGGTGTTCGACGGCTTCGGCACGATGGTGCTGGCGCTCACCGCGATCGGACCCAGCGCAACGCTGTCGCCCGACATCGAGGCACCGGCCGCGCACCACCTGCGCGCCTGCGCCGAAACCCTGTCGGCGCGCCTGGGCGCCCGGCCGCAGCCTGCACCTGCCTGACCGCCCCGTCTGCGCAATGTCATGGTCGAGACATCGACCCTGTGGTCACATCGCCGGCCATGACCGCCAGCCCCGAAGACATCGTCGACCAGGTGATTGCGCGCCGCGGCCGGCACCGCGACCAGCTGGTGCAGATCCTGCGCGAGGTGCAGGCGCGCACGCACTGGCTGCCGCGACCGGTGCTGGCGCGCATCGGGGCCGGGCTCGGGCTCTCGGCGGCCATCGTCGAAGGCGTGGCCAGCTTCTACCGCTTCTTCCACCTGCGGCCGGTGGGCCGCTACCACCTGCTGTTCAGCGACAACGTGATCGACCGCCAGGCCGGCAGCCGCCTGCTGGCGCAGGAGCTGTGCCGCCGGCTGTGGATCGAGCCCGGCAAGGTCAGCGAGGACGGGCTGGTCAGCGTCGGCTTCTGTTCCGACATCGGCCAGGGCGACCAGGGACCGGCACTGCTGGTCAACCAGCACCAGGTGCTGACACGGCTGGACAGCCAGCGCATGTTCGAGATCGCCGACCTGGTGCGGGCCCAGGTGCCGCCCGCCGCGTGGCCGGCCGACTGGCAGCGGGTGGACGACCACGTGCGGCGCGCGGACGTGCTGCTGTCGGCCCCGCCCGCGCAAGGCGAGGCCATCCGCGCGGCCATCGCGCGCGGCGCCGAGGCCACGCTGGACGAACTGCGCCGCTCCGGCCTGCGCGGCCGCGGCGGCGCCGGCTTTCCGACCGCGC
>CAZXLI010000379.1:0-5595 GCA_964641795.1 uncultured Bordetella sp.
CGGCCTCGGCCAGCGAGATCGTGGCCGGCGCGCTGCAGGACCACAAGCGCGGCATCGTGATGGGCGCGCAGACCTTCGGCAAGGGCTCGGTGCAGACGGTTCGTCCGCTGTCGCCGGAAACGGCGCTGAAGATCACCACCGCGCGCTACTACACGCCCAGCGGCCGCTCGATCCAGGCCAAGGGCATCGTGCCCGACGTCTGGCTCGATGAAACCGCCGAAGGCAATGTGTTCGCGGCGCTGCGCCTGCGTGAAGCCGACCTCGAAAAGCACCTGATCAACGGCGAAGAACAGAAGGACGAAGCCCGCGAGAAGGCGCGCGAGGAAGCGCGCAAGAAGCTCGAGGAGCAGGCCGCGAAGAAGGAAGCCCCGAAGCCGCTGCCCGAGTTCGGCACGCCGGCCGACTTCCCGCTCGAGCAGGCGCTGAATCAGCTGAAGGGCAAGCCGGTCGCGGTCAGCAAGTCCGGCATGGAGCGCAAGGCCTCCCTCGAGCTGAAGTAGCCCACCCCCGGAGCGGCTGACGCCGCTGCCCCCTCAAGGGGGCCACGCCAGCGGCCCGGCGGAGCCGGATCCGCGGCGTGCGCTTGCAGGCACTCAGAGCTTCACGGGTCCGTCGGTGTTGGTGGACGGCAGCGCGGCCGCTTCCCGCGCCTGCTGTTGCCGCGTGCGATCGACGTAGTTGTCGGCCCGTGCGAGCTGGTCGCGGATCATCGCGTTGTTCTGGCCCATCACGTCGATGGCCTTGGCGCGGAAGTTGTCCATCGCATCCATGGCCTGGAAGGTCTGGTCGAACATCTCCTTCATCTTCTCGATGCCGAGCATCGGGTTCTGCGCGAACTGCGTCGTCTGGTCCACATGCTGGTTCAGCGCGCGCCCGGTCTCGCTGATCAGGTTGCCGATGGTCGCATTGACCCCCTGCAGCATCTCCATCACGCGGATCTGGTTGCCGGTGGCGCGCGCCACCGTCTGTGCCACGGCCAGCGCACTCATGCCGGTGGTGGCCACGCGGGTGCAGCCGTTCATCATCTCGCGGCCGGTCTTCTTCAGCACGTCGAGCGCCAGGTAGCCGTTGACGCACACCGCCTGCTGGGTCTGGATGTCCTGCAGGTTCTGGCGCGCATAGAACAGCACCTCCTGGCGCAGCGCCTGGGCCCGCTGCGGGTCGGTGCCTTCGAGCGACTTCACCTTCTCTTCGAGCTTGGCGTCCAGCACCGTGGCGAAGCGCGCGGCGGCGGCCAGCTTCTGCATCGCCTCCCACAGCTTGGCGCGGGTGGCCTCGATGTCGACCACGTCCTTCTGCATGTCGTCACGCGCCGCATACAGCTGGCTCATGCTGGTCTTCAGCTGCTCGGCTGCGCTCTGGTACTTGCGGAAGTAAGCCTCGAGCTTGTTGCCGAACGGGATCAGGCCCAGCAGCTTGCGCGGCTGCATCAGGTCGCCGTCGTTGCCGGGGTTCAGCTCGTCGAGCTGCGAGCGGATCTCGGCAATCGCCTTGTAGGCCGGTGTGTCCTCGATGCCGGCGAAGTTGCGCTGCATGAAGCGGCCCTGCATCAGGCTGGCCGCGTTCGACACCTCTTCCTTGCCGAGCGCGAAGGCGCTGTCCAGCCGCGAGCGGAAGGCATCCGAATGCACGTCCTCGGTGGCCAGCGCGTCGATGAAGCGGATCACCTGGTCGTCCACCTGGCGTTGCAGCTCGGGCTTCAGCGGCACCGCCTCGCGGGCGGTCTCGACCGCCACCGGATGCACCACCTCGGGCGGCTCGAGCGTGAAGGCCGGGGCCGGCTTGGTGGCAACAGGGTTGGCAGGCAGGGGTTCGTTCATCGCTTGGGCTCCTGGTCCGGCAGCGTGAGGGAGGGGGATTCGGTGGTCGACGAGCCGGCGCCCGGCAGCAGGCCGCTGCCGGCGCCGAACTTCTCCTTCAGGAAGCGCGAATGCACGAGGAAGGCATGCGCGTCCTGCGAGGCCAGATCGTCGCCGAGCTGGCGCACCTTGGCCTCCAGCTCGACGAGCGTGTCCTTGAAGGTGTCCTGCGCGGTCTTGCCGTTCTCCAGCAGCTTGCCGCTGGCATAGGCCGCCGGAATCGACAGGTAGGTGTTCAGCGCCTCGGGCAGGTAGCGGATCGCGATGTGGCGGGCATGGAAGCTATCTTGCAAAGAGAGCGTCCCGCGCGAGCGTTCCCACTGGTCCAGCAGCTGCTCCAGCGCGGTGCAGAGCTCGAGCACCCGCGCCTGCAGCGAGGCCGGGATGCGGTTGCCCGGGTTGTGCTCGGTGAGCCGGCGCACGCCGTTGAGCGCGCGTTCCATGGCCTGCTGCGCATCGCCCTCGTCGTCGAACTGCAGCGCCTCCCACTCGGGCTCCTTGCTCGACGGAAAACCGAACCACAGCCCGCCGATCACGAAGCCGGCCGCGTAGCCCAGCACCGCCAGCCCCAGGCCCAGGGTGCCGAGCAGCCCGGCGGCCTTGAGGCCAAGCACGACGATGGCCGCACCCAGCCCGCACCAGTTGGCGGGCGAGGCGATCAGCCGGCCCAGCCGCGTGCCGAGTCCGTCGCTACTGGTAGGCACGGATGTCCTTGAACACGCTGTACAGCGGCGTCTTGCGCGCATCGAACACGCGCCCGCCGGTGATCTGCACCAGGCTCTGCAGATCCTTCTCGCTGGCCTCGCCGAACAGCACCATGAACACCGGGATGCCGCGCACGTCCTCGGGCAGCGCCGCATAGTCGCGCTTGAACTGCTCGAGGTTGCGGCCCTTGTTGTTTTCGCCGTCGGTGAAGGCCACCACCGAATACTGGTACTTCGGGTTCTTCTTCTTTTCCTCGAGCATGTGCTTGAGCGAGTCGTACACCGCGTCGTACAGCGCGGTGCCGCCGGTGAAGTTCAGGGCATCGGCGAACTCGCGCACGCGGGCCAATGTCTGCTGCTTGGCGTCGCTGTCGGCCTGCAGCTGCACGCCCTTGGCGGCGGCGCCGCCGGCCGGCACTTCGAAGGCCGTCAGGCCATAGGGTGTTTCGGAGAAGGGTTGCAGCCACAGCTTCTCGCGGTTGGTCAGCTTGGCGATGCGCCCGGTCAGCGAGGCGTCGGCACCGGCGATGTAGTGGATGGCCTGCACCAGCTGCTGCCGCCGGCCGCCGCCCTGCATGCTGCCGCTGGTGTCCAGCACGAAGGTGCTGGCAATGGGCATGCGGAACTCGTTCAGGTAGGCCGCGATCAGGCCGTCGGCCAGCGCACGGTCGGGCGAGAACGGCAGTTCCACCTGCAGCCCGCCCTTGGGCAGCAGGTTCTCGACCTTGGCCGCGATCTCCGGCTTGATCGGGCGGCGCAGCGTTTCCTTGGCCAGCCACAGCTGGGCCGGTTCGCTCTTCAGGTAGTCCACCACCTTCTGGTAGTCGGCGCGGCGCGTGTCGTTCAGCAGCATCAGCGGATAGTCCGCGGTGCTGACCCCCTCGTAGGGGTAGATCAGCTGCAGCTTCTCGCGCAGCTTGCCCGAGGCGTTCAGGCTGAGCAGCCAGCTTTCGTAGTTGATGAACGCGTTGACCCGCGTGCCCTGCTGCAGGATGAACTGCTCGGACAGGTAGGTCGAGTTGTCGCCCGGCAGCTTGTAGCCCTTGAGGAAGTCGGCAATCGCGCCGCGATCGACATCGGCGGCGGTCAGCGCCTCGGTCTTCTGGCTGGCCGCGGCCACCACGCCCATCAGCGCCATGAAGCCCTGGTTCGAGGTGGCCGGGTTGGACAGCGCATAGCTCAGCTTGCCGGCCTTCGCGGCCGCGGCAATGTCCTTCCAGGTGAGCTTGGCGGCCACCGCCGGATCGGCCCAGCCGATGCGCCTGGCATCGGATTCGCTAACGCCGATGGCGATCGGCGACAGCATGATCTTTTCCTGCAGCTTGACGCGCGACTGGCCTTGCGCGTCGCTCAGCAGGTACTTGGCATTGGCAAACCAGGCGGCGTCAGCCTTGGCATTGCCGGTGAGCACGGCCTCGGTGCTTTCCATCGTGCCGCCGAAGCGGAACTTCAGCTTCACGCCGGTGGCCTTGCCGACCATCTCTTCCAGCGGCTGCACGTCCTTCAGGTCGCTGGTGGCCAGCACCGTGAACTCGGCCTGGGCCTGGGACTGCGGCTGGGCCGGCGGTGGCGGCGGCGGTGCTTCCTTCTTGCCGCAGGCCGCCAGCACCAGCGCCACCAGCGGTGCCAACAGCAGCACACGACGAAGCCTCATTGCGTCATCTCCTTGGCAACGGTGTCGATCATCTCGGCCATGATCTCGAACGAGGGCGGATCCACCACCTGCGTGATGCGCGGCTCCACCGCCAGCCCGGTGGGCTGGATCGCCGCCATGAAGCGCTGCGTGTCGGCGATGCGGAAGCCGTACTCGACCGCGATGCCCTGCAGCTCGGCATCGTTGGCCAGCAGCTCGCCCAAGCCCTTGGCACGCTCGTTCATCGAGACGAACACCACCTTGTTCACGATGGTCGGCTGCGGGTACAGCAGCACCATGTCGGCGCCGACGCCCTTCTTGGTCAGCGCGTAGCTGACCAGCTGGTTCTCGTAGATGAAGGCCATCGGCGTCTTGCCGATGCCGATGGCCACGTAGTCGTCGAAGTTGCCGTTGACGTAGTTCTCCTGGTAGCCCTGGCGCTTGAACAGCTCGACCAGCTTCATCGCCGTCTGCTGCGCGGCGGCGCGGTCGGTGACGATGTCGCCGGTCAGCGCATGGCTGGTGAGCGCCAGGTACATCGCCGCCGAATTGCTGCGGCGCACGTCGGTGGTCGACACCAGCACGCTGCGGCTCACGTCATAGGCCGAGGCGTCCTTGAAATCCTTCCAGCGCTTCTTGGCCAGCATGGCCTCGGTGAGCTTGGCCATGTCGACGCCATAGACCTTCGGGCTCATCGGCCTGGCCAGGCCGTTGGCCACCAGGATCTTGGCGATCGGCTCCCACGAGGCGATGACCATCGGCGTGTAGAACGGCGCCGTCTGCGCGGCCGGGATGTTGGCCTTGCGCGCGGCATCGACCACCTGGTTGGCCGCCACCACGCCGGAAGGGAACAGGAAGTCGGGCGCCGCGCCGGCCACCACCTTGGCGGCCATCTCGCGGCTGCCCACCCGCACCACGTCGACCGGCAGCTTGTGCGCCGCGAGCACCTTGATGACGCGCGGGTCCTTGAAGAAAGGCTCCACGTCCAGCGCGATCACGCCCTTGAGCACCGGCGCGTTGGCGATCGCCTGGGTTTCCTGCAGCCGGGCCTGGTCTTCACGCTGGCCGCGCATGGCAAAAAACACCGCCCCACCCAACCCCGCCAGCAGCACCAGCGTGATCAGCGCCCGCATCGTCTTCGACATCCGGACCCACTCCTTCGAACCCGCCCTGCCCTTGGCGGCCAGGGGGCGGCGGCATTATGCGGCTTGGGCACCCGCTGCATGGCCCTCGCGACGAGATGTCGGAACGGCGGCATGAATCGTCACCCCATGGCGCCGGACGTATGCTTGGCCGCATGGACGACGCCCAGCTGCTGCGCTACTCGCGCCACATCCTGCTCGACGAGATCGGCATCGAAGGCCAGCAGCGGCTGCTGCAATCGCACGCGCTGGTGATC
>CAZXLI010000380.1:0-5565 GCA_964641795.1 uncultured Bordetella sp.
GCCGCGTCGAGCTTCTCCGCCAGGCCCCCGCGCTGCAGCAGCGCGCGGGCCTGGGTCTCGGCCGCGGGCTTGTCGCGCTGCTTCACCAGCGTCGGCGCGAGCATCACGTTGCGGCCCACGCTCAGGTGCGGGAACAGGTTGAAGCTCTGGAAGATCATGCCCACGTGCTGGCGCAGGCTGCGCATGGCCTTCGCGTCGCCGTGCTTCAGCGGCTGGCCGTCGACCGTCAGGCTGCCTTGCTGGAAGGTCTCCAAGCCGTTGATGCAACGCAGCAGCGTGCTCTTGCCCGAGCCGCTCTTGCCGATGATGGCGATCACCTCGCCGCGCTCGACCGTGAGGTCCACGCCCTTGAGCACTTCGTTGTCGCCGTAGCGCTTGCGCAGCGCGTCGATCTGCACGATGGCATTCATGATGGGGTCAGCGTCCTTTCGTGTGCATCGTGCGCTCCAGCCGGTGGGCCCAGGCCGACACCGGGAAGCAGAGGGCGAAGTACAGCAACGCCACGCAGGCGTACACCGTGAACGGGCGGAAGGTGGCGTTGCTGATCATCGTGCCGGCCTTGGTGAGCTCGATGAAGCCCAGCACCGAGGCCAGCGCGGTGCCCTTGATCACCTGCACCGCGAAGCCCACGGTGGGCGGCACCGCGATGCGCAGCGCCTGCGGGCCGATCACGTGCACCAGCTTCTCACGCAGGTTCAGCGCCAGGCTGTCGGCGGCTTCCCACTGGCCCTTGGGCACGGCATCGACGCAGCCGCGCCAGATCTCGGTGAGGTAGGCGCTGCTGTACAGCGTCAGCGCGACGCCGGCGGCCAGCCAGGCGGGCACGTCCAGCCCCAGCAGCGCCAGTCCGAAGTAGGCCAGGAACAGCTGCATCAGCAGCGGCGTGCCCTGGAACAGCTGCACGTACAACGCGGCACCGCGCTGCGCGCCCGGCAGCCTGGCGATGCGCGCGATCAGCAGGCCGCCGCCGACCAGCCCGCCGCCGATGAAGGCCACCAGCGAGAGCAGCACGGTCCAGCGCGCGGCCAGCAGCAGGTTGCGAAGAATGTCCCAGAGGCTGAAGTCGACCATGGTGCGGGGCTCCCGGCTGTCAGCGCCTGACGCTCAAAAGACGCGTCCCGGTCCAGACCAGCAACTGCCGCACGCCGATCGCCATCACCAGGTACATGCCGGTGGCGATGAAGGTGGCCTCGAAGGCGCGGAAGTTGCGGCTGTGGATCAGGTTGGTGTAGTAGCTCAGCTCCTGCGTCGCGATCTGGCCGCACACCGCCGAGCCCAGCATCACGATGATGATCTGCCCGACCATCGCCGGCCACACGCGCGCCAGCGCCGGCGGCAGCACGACGCGCAGGAACACCTGCGCCTCGGTGAGGGCCAGCGAACGCGCGGCCTCGATCTGCCCGCGCGGCGTGGACTGGATGCCCGCGCGTGCGATCTCGGCGGCGTAGGCGCCGAGGTTGATCACCATCGCGATCACCGCGGCCAGCTCCGGCGTGAGCTTGACCCCCAGGCTGGGCAGCCCGAAGAACACGAAGAACAGCTGCACGATGAACGGCGTGTTGCGGATCAGCTCGATGTAGGCCGTGGCCAGCAGCCGCAACGGCGCTGCCCCGTACAGCCGCGCCCAGGCGCAGGCCACGCCGAGCGCCAGCCCCAGCGTGGCGGAGACAGCGGTGAGCCCCAGCGTCATCGCCGCGCCGCGCAGCAGCAGCGGCGCGTCGACCAGCACGGCCCCAAAGTCGAAGGTGATCATCGGCATTCCCGCGAAGAACTTTGCATGTCGTGGTCTGCCCAGCAGACGCCGCGGAACCGGCTCCGCCGGGCCGCTGGCGTCGCCCCCTTGAGGGGGAGGCGCGCCAGCGCCTCGGGGGTGGGCCTAGTTCGGAAGGTCGCCGGCCGGGCGGCCGAGCCACTTGACGGCCATCTTGTCGATTTCTCCCGATGCCTTGGCGCCGGCGATGATCTCGTTGACCTTGGCGCGCAGCGCGTCCTCGCCCTTGGCGATGCCGATGAAGTTCGGCGAGTCCTTCAGCAGGAACTTGTACTCGGTGCCGATCTGCGGGTTCTTCGCCATGATCGTGCCGGCCACCTGCGCGCCGGTGGCGATCACCTGCACCTGGCCCGAGACGAAGGCGGCGACCGTGGCGTTGTTGTCCTCGAAGCGCTTGACGTCGACGTTCGGCGGCGCCACCTTGCCGAGCTCGATGTCCTCCATCGCGCCGCGGGTCACGCCGACGGTCTTGCCCACCAGGTCGGCCGGGCCCTTGACGAGCACCGTCTTCGGCGCGAACACGGCCTGGAAGAACGGCGAGTAGGCGATCGAGAAATCGATGACCTTCTCGCGTTCGGCGTTCTTGCCCAGCGTCGAGATCACCAGGTCGGCCTTCTTGGTCTGCAGGTAGGGGATGCGGTTGGCGCTGATCACCGGCAGCAGTTCGACCTTGACGCCGAGCTTGGCGCCGATCAGGTTGGCCATGTCGATGTCCAGGCCCTGCGGCTTGAGGTCGGTGCCGACGAAGCCATAGGGCGGGTAGTCGGTCGGGATCGCGATGGTGATCTGCTTCTTCGCGAGGATCGAGTCCAGCGCGGTCTGCGCATGGGCCGGGGTGCCGGCCAGCAGCGGCAGCAGGCTGGCGGCGGCCATCCAGGCCAGGGGGGTGCGGCGTTGCATGGTCTTCAGGTCTCCGTGGGCGGTTGAGGGGGTGGGGGTGTGGACGGGGCGCGCCGCGCGGCGCGCGGGCGGGCCGGCGCGGTGCCAGGGTCGGGCGGCGGCAGCAGGTCGGTGAACAGGCGCCGGCGCGGTGGGGCGCCGGCCTTCAGCGGCGACAGCGCGGCCCGCAGCGGCGCCAGCGGGTCTTCGGCCGAGGCTTCGAGACGCAAGTGGCGGGCCACGCTGTCGATGTGTTCGCGCAGCCGCTCGGTGGCCAGTGCCAGGTCGCCGGCCTCGAGCGCGGCGACGATCGCCGCATGCTCGTCGCACGAGGTGGCCGCGGCATGGTTGCTCTGGTAGAGCGTCGCGATCAGCGTGGTGCGCGCGGTCAGGTCCTTCAGGATCTCGGCGAGCAGCCGATTGCCGGCGCATTCGGCCAGGCAGACGTGGAAGTCGCCGAGCAGCCAGCTGCGTTCGCCGGCCTCGCCGGCGCGGATGGCCGCGCGCTCGTCGGCCACATGGGCCTTCAGGCGCTTGAGCTGGGCGGCGGGCAGCGGGCCCGGCAGGCCTTGCAGCATGCCGGTCTCGATGGCCAGCCGGGCGCCGAAGGCTTCGCGCGCTTCGTCCAGCGAGGGCTGCACGACGAACCAGCCGCGCCGCGCATTGACCTCGACCAT
The DNA here is from genome assembly GCA_964641795.1 of uncultured Bordetella sp. Taxonomy (GTDB): domain Bacteria; phylum Pseudomonadota; class Gammaproteobacteria; order Burkholderiales; family Burkholderiaceae_C; genus Pseudaquabacterium. Next base: position 3,328 of record CAZXLI010000380.1, read on the forward strand.
GCCGCGCGCCGACAGCCGCGCCAGCGCCTCGCGCACCAGCGTGCGGCTGACGCCGAACAGGTCGGCCAGTGCCTGTTCGCCCAGGCGCCGGCCGGGCGCCAGGCGGCCGGCCAGGATCGCGTCGACGATGCGGTCGGCGATCTGGTCGGGGCGGCTGCCGTCGGCGCCGGTTTCGGGGCTGCCCTTCTTGGGGGCCATGGTGCGGGCTCCTGGTGCGTGAGGGTGTCGCTGATGGTGCAGGCTTGCGCGCGATCACTGTCTGCAGGGCTTGTATGCAAGAGCGATGCCAGACCAGGGCAGGGGCTATTGCCGGTCACCGCCCCGCCGGCTGCCTGCTACCCTCCGCGACATGACGAACCCACAGCTCGCTTCGTTCGCGCCCCCCGAGCGGGACGGGGTGCCCTTCGGGCGGCCGGACGGACACCCATGAGCTTCCTCGCCATCGACATCGGCAACACGCGCCTGAAGTGGGCGCTGTACGGCTCGCCGCAGCCGGGCGCGGCAGTGCTGGCGCACGGTGCGGCATTCCTGGAGACCATCGACACGCTGGCCGAGGGCGAGTGGAAGGCGCTGCCGGTGCCGGCGAGCATGCTGGGCTGCAACGTGGCCGGTGACGCGATCCGCATGCGGGTCGAAGAGCAGCTCGAGCTGTGGCAGCAGCTGGACCCGCGCTGGGTGGTGTCCAGTGCCCACGCGGCCGGCATCACCAACGGCTACGACCATCCGGCGCGGCTGGGCAACGACCGTTTCGTCGCGCAGATCGGTGCGCGCCACCATGTGCTGGCGCGTGGTCCTGCGCGGCCGGTGCTGGTGGTGATGATCGGCACCGCGGTGACGGTGGATGCCGTCGATGCCGACGGGCGCTTCCTCGGCGGCCTGATCCTGCCGGGCCACGGCATCATGCTCAAGGCGCTGGAAAGTGGCACCGCCGGCCTGCGCGTGCCCACCGGCAACGTCGTGAGGTTCCCCACCAACACCAGCGACGCGCTGACCAGCGGCGGCACCTATGCGATCACCGGCGCGATCGAGCGCATGCACCGGCACCTGTCGCAGCACAGCGGCGAAACGCCGGTCACGCTGATCGGCGGCGGTGCCGGCTGGAAGGTGGCGCCCGACCTCGACAACATCGAGCACGAGCTGGTCGACTCGCTGATCTTCGACGGGCTGCTGGCCTTGCAGTCACATCGGCTCGCGCTCTGACCCGCGCTCTGGTGGCGATGCCTCGGCGCGCTGCGCCGCCAACTCCTCGCGCAGGGCGCTGATCTCGCGGCGCAGCGTGGCCACTTGGCGATGCACGTCGCGCAGGATCTCGTGCTCGATCGTGCGTTCCTCGGTCTCGATCCAGTGGGCGGCGATGGCGGCGGTCACCAGCGTCAGCACGCCAAAGCCCAGCAGCACCACGAACACCGCGAAGATCTTCGAGGCCGGGGTCGATGGCACCACGTCGCCATAACCCACCGTGGCGGCGGTGGTGAAGGCCAGCCACAGGCCGTCGGCCAGCGTCGGCGTGCGCGGCTCCAGCAGCCAGAAGCCGGCACCGCAGGCGCCCAGCACCAGCAGCGAGAGCAACAGCAGGTAGGTGAGCCCGCCGCGGCTGATCAGGTGCTGCAGCGACCACACCATGCGCACCAAGGTGACGAAGGCCAGCAGCAGCCGCACGGTCAATGCCGCTGAGGAACTGCCGCTCAACGGCATCAAGGTGCTCAGCACCAGGCCGCCGGCCAGCAGGAGATCCAGCGGGTTGGCGATGAGGTGCTCGGCCAGGCGACCACTGCGCCAGCCGGTGTGCACCAGTGCAGCGATCACGGTCAGGCCCGCCAGCACGTAGGCCAGGTCGGACAGCGTCGGCGGTGTCGATTGCAGCAGCTCGGCGTAGAAGGCTGGAATCGTTGCGCAGAGCGCCAGCATCGTGGGCCAGCGCCAGCGCTGCTCGACGACCCGGGCCCGCACCCGGTCGGCCGGCGCCATGCGCAGGCCCCAGGGAATCGCGTTGCGGAAACGGCGTGAGATCTCGGTGATCGAGGACATCGTGCCGCCAGCCTAGCCGGCCGCGGCCCGGCGCTGCCTTGCGCGGCGTCAAGCGCCGCAAATCAGAGGATGTAGCGCGACAGGTCCTCGTTGCGCGCCAGCTCGCCGAGCTTGGTATCCACCGCGGCCGCATCGATGCGCACGGTCTGGCCGGACAGGTTCGGCGCGTCGAAGCTGATCTCGTCGAGCAGGCGTTCCATCACGGTGGCC
>CAZXLI010000381.1:0-5560 GCA_964641795.1 uncultured Bordetella sp.
CGACGTGCAGGCCGCGGCGGCAGGGGCCGGTTTGCTCTTTCCGCTCAGCCTCGCGGCCGAGGGGTCGTGCACGCTGGGCGGCAACCTGGCGACGAACGCCGGTGGCACGCAGGTGCTGCGTTATGGCAATGCGCGCGAGCTGTGCCTGGGCCTCGAGGTGGTGACGGCGGCGGGCGAGATCTGGCACGGCCTGTCGGGCCTGCGCAAGGACAACACCGGCTACGACCTGCGCGACCTGTTCATCGGCAGCGAAGGCACGCTGGGCGTGATCACGGCCGCCACGCTGAAGCTCTACCCGCAGCCCGCGGCCAGCCTCACCGCGCTGGCCAGCTGCGCCAGCCTGGCCGATTGTGTGCAACTGCTGGGCCGCGCCCAATCGATGTTAGGCGCCGGCCTCACCGGCTTCGAGGTGATGGGCGACTTCGCGTTGCAGCTGGTGCGCCAGCACTTCCCGCAGCTGCAGCAGCCGCTGCCGCCCTCGCCCTGGACCGTGCTGATGGAGTACGCCGACACCGAAGGCGAGGCACGCGCGCGCGAACGCTTCGAGGCGCTGCTCGAAGCCGCGCTCGAAGACGGGCTGATCAGCGACGCCGCGGTGGCCGAGAGCCTGGCCCAGTCGGCCGCGCTGTGGCACCTGCGCGAATCGATCCCGCTGGCGCAGAGCGAGGAAGGCCTGAACGTCAAGCACGACATCGCGCTGCCGGTGTCGGCGATTGCCGATTTCTGCGAGCGCACCGACGCCGCGCTGCGCGAGGCTTTCCCCGGCGTGCGGCTGGTCAACTTCGGCCACCTCGGTGACGGCAACCTGCACTACAACGTGCAGGCCCCGGCGGGCACGGCGCCCGATCAGTTCCTGGCGCAACACGAGCATGCGATCAACCAGCTCGTGTTCGACGCGGTGCAGGGCTGCGGCGGTTCGTTCTCGGCCGAGCACGGCATCGGCGCACTCAAGCGCGAGGACCTGGCGGTGCGCAAGTCGCCGGTGGCGCTGTCGATGATGCGGGCGATCAAGGCGGCGCTCGACCCCGACAACCGCCTGAACCCGGGCCGCGTGCTGTAGCGGTGCGCCCCATCCGGCCATAAGGCCGGCTGATGGCAGGGCAGAGAGTGCGAATGGTCGACGGTCCCCACGAGTACCTAGACTCGACGCACCGCAACGCACCGAGGACTCCATGCGCGCCACCCTGCCCCGCCCTGGCCTGCCGGCCAGCTTGCTCGCGCTGGCGCTGGCCGCGTCAGGCTGCAGTACCGCTCCGCCTGCCGAGTCCGCCATCGAGCTCGACCTGATCCTGCAAGGCGGGACGATCTACGACGGCGACAGCGACCAGCCGCGCAGCGGGGATGTCGGCATCGCCAACGGGCGCATCCTCTACGTGGGCACGGCGCCCCCCGGCCGCTACCGCGCACGCCGCACGATCGACGCGAGCGGCCTGATCGTCGCGCCCGGCTTCATCGACGCCCACACCCATGCCGACCGCGAGCTGTTCACCGACGATGCGAAGAAGCGCCAGAACCTGCCCTTCCTGCTGCAGGGCGTGACCACCGCGGTGATCGGCAACGACGGCTTCGGCGGCTACGACATCGCCGCACAGACGAAGAAGCTGCGCGACAACGGCGGCGTCGGCACCAACGTCGCGATGTACGTCGGCTTCGGCCCGGTGCGTCAGAGCCAGCTGGGGGATACGAACCGCGAGCCCGACGCAGCGCAGTTGGCCGCGATGCAGCGCCTGGTGAGCCGAGGCTTGTGCGAAGGTGCGATCGGCTTCTCGACCGGCCTGTTCTACCCGCCACAGAACTACTCGAAGACCGAGGAGGTCATCGCGCTGGCGAAGGTGGCCGCGCAGCACGGCGGCCTGTACGACAGCCACATCCGCGACGAGTCGTTCTACAACATCGGCCTGAAGGGCTCGGTCGAGGAAGTGATCCGCATCGGCTGGGAAGCCGGGCTGCCGGTGAACGTGTCGCACATCAAGGCGCTGGGCATCGAGGTGCAGGGGCAGAGCGGCGACATCATTCGCCGCATCGAGGCCGAACAGGCCAAGGGCCTGAAGATCACCGCGGACCACTACCCGTGGACCGCATCGAGCACGCGGCTGTCCGCAGCCTTGGTGCCGCCGTGGGCCGTCGACGGTGGCCGTGCCGAGATGCTGAAGCGCTTCGACGACCCGGTCCTCCAGCAGCGCCTGAAGAAGGACCTGGCCAACAGCCTGCGCCTGCGCGGCGGCGCCGAGGCCATCCTGTTCAGCGCCGGCAGCCCGCGCTGGGTCGGCCAGACGCTGTCGCAGGTGGCCGAGTCCGCCAGGCTCGACCCGGTGGACGCCGCGATCATGGTGCTGCGCGACGGTGACGTGCAGATCGCCTCGTTCAACCAGATCGACAGCGACGTCAACGCCTTCATGCAGCGGCCCTGGGTGATGACCTCGTCCGATTCCTCGCAAGGCCACCCGCGTGCGGTAGGCAGCTTTGCGCGCAAGTACGAGCAGTACGTCGTCAAGGACAAGGTGATCAGCCTGGCCCAGTTCATCCGCAGCAGCAGCGCGCTGACCGCCGACACCCTGGGCCTTGAAGGACGCGGCCATCTGCGGCCCGGCTACCACGCCGACGTGGTGGCCTTCGACCCGGCACGTTATGCGGCGCGGGCCACCTACGCCAAGCCCTACGAGTTGTCGGTGGGCGTGGTCAGCGTGGTCGTCAACGGCCAGTTGGCGGTCGACCAGGGCCGCCCGACCGGCATCAACGCCGGCCAGCCGCTGCTGAAGGCGCCGCGAGCCGGCAGTTGCCCGGGCTGAACACTCAGTGCGCGGGGCCGTCCAGGCCCTTGGGCAGCGGGAACTGCATCACTTCGATGCCCTCGTCCGCCAACTCGGCGCGCTGCTCTTCGGTGGCCTGGCCGCGGATGCCGCGCTGCGCGCTCTCGCCGTAGTGGATGCGGCGCGCTTCTTCGGAGAAGCGCGCGCCGACGTCTTCGGTATTGCGCAGCACATGCTGCACCGCCTGCAGCCACATCGCTTCCATCGACGCTTCCGGCCCCGGCTGCACCACCGGCCCGGGCTGGGCGGCCTCGCGCGCGCCGGAGAGGTTCAGGCGCGGCGCCGAGGGCAGGCGCTCGATCGTGCTGTCGGCACACAGCGGGCAGCTGACCAGGCCGCGCTCGCTCTGGTCGGCATAGTCCTGCTCCGAAGCGAACCAGCCCTCGAAGCCATGGCCATGCGCACAGCGCAGGTTGAACACCTTCATAGATCCGTCATTATCCGCATCGGCGATGCGGCCACGACGCCAATCAGGTCGCCAGGGTCTTCAGGATCGCGTCGCGGCACATCGCCAGCAGGCCGTCCGGCAGCGCGCCCAGCACCAGCACGGCGAGACCGTTGACCGCCAGCAGCGCGCTGATGCCCTGGCTTTGCAGCGGCACGCTGGCATCGGTGGGCTCGTCGAAGTACATCACCTTCACGACGCGCAGGTAGTAGAACGCGCCGATCAGCGACAGCAGCACCGCGATGACCGCCAGCCAGATGTAGCCGCCGATGTTGGTCGTCAGCAGCGCCTGCAGGATCGAGAACTTCGCGGCGAAGCCCACCATCGGTGGAATGCCGGCCAGCGAGAACATGAAGATCGTCATCACGCCCGCCACCCAGGGCGAGCGCTTGCCCAGGCCAGCCAGGTCGGCAATCTCCTCGCTCTCGAAACCGTGCCGCGCCAGGTAGGTGACGAGGCCGAAGGTGCCCAGCGTCGTCAGCACGTAGGTGACGGTGTAGAACATCGCCGAGCTGTAGGCGTTGCCTGCCGACAGCGTGTTGCCGCTGACGACCCCCGCCGTCATGCCCAGCAGCATGAAGCCCATCTGCGCGATCGTCGAATAGGCCAGCATGCGCTTCAGGTTCGTCTGCGCGATGGCGGCCAGGTTGCCGATCACCAGCGAGGCCAGCGCCAGCACCACCAGCATCTGCTGCCAGTCGACTGCCAGGCCGAGCATGCCCTCGACCAGCAGGCGGATCATGATCGCGAAGGCAGCCAGCTTCGGCGCGCCGCCGATCAGCATCGTCACCGCCGTGGGCGCGCCCTGGTAAACGTCGGGCACCCACATGTGGAACGGCGCCGCGGCCAGCTTGAAGGCCAGGCCGGAGACGACGAAGACCACGCCGAACACCAGCACCTGCTGGTTGGCCGCGCCCTTGCCGATGACGTCGAAAACGCGCGGAATGTCCAGCGAGCCGGTGGCGCCGTACATCATCGACAGGCCGTAGAGCAGGAAGCCCGAAGCCAGCGCGCCGAGCACGAAATACTTCATCGCCGCCTCGGTCGAGACGCCATGGTCGCGGCGCAGCGCCACCAGCGCGTACAGCGACAGGCTCATCAGCTCGAGGCCGAGGTAGACCACCAGGAAGTTGTTCGCGCCGACCATCACCGAGATGCCGAGCAGCGAGAACATCGACAGCACGAAGAACTCGCCCTTGAGCATCTCGCGCACGGCGATGTAGGGCTGCGCGTACGCCACCGCGACCATCGTCGCCAGCGCCGCGAAGCCGCCGAGCAGGTGGCCCATCGGGTCGGTGACGACCATGCGCTGCATGCCGTAGACCGTGAAGCCCGCGTCGTAGTAGGCGAAGTGCAGGCCGGCCACCGCCGCCAGGCTGATCTGCGTGAGCCAGAAGGTGGGACGGCGCTGCGGGTCGGTGACGTACAGGTCCACCAGCGCCACGGCGCAGGCCGCGATCAGCAGCAACGCCTCGGGGTAGACGACCAGCCAGTTCATCGGGAGCATGTTGTTCATCCGCGCGTAACCTTCAATTCGGCTGTGCGTGCCGCATCGCGACACTCACGACGCACGAGCCGGTGCAACCCGGCGGACGCCGCGGAGCCAGCTTCGCTGGTCCGCTGGCGGCGCCCCCTCGAGGGGGAGGCGCCGAAGGCGCTTCGGGGGTGGTTCATTTGAGCTTCGAGACCTGCACATGCGCGATCAGCTGGCTGACCGAGCTGTGCATCACGTCGGTGAAAGGCTTGGGGTACACGCCCATCCAGAGCGTGGCGATCGCCAGTGCGGCCATCACGCCGAACTCGCGGGCATTGATATCGGTGAGCGTGCGCACCTCGTCGTTCGTCACGTCGCCGAAGTAGACGCGCTTGTACATCCACAGCGTGTAGGCAGCGCCGAAGATCAGCGCGGTGGCGGCCAGCGCCGCGAGCCAGAAGCTGGTCTTCACGGTGCCCAGGATCACCATCCACTCGCCGACGAAGCCGCCGGTGCCCGGCAGGCCGCAGTTGGCCATCGCGAAGAACAGCGCGAAGGCAGCGAACTTCGGCATCGTGTTGACGACCCCGCCGTAGGTGGCGATCTCGCGCGAGTGCACCCGGTCGTACAGCACGCCGATGGCCAGGAACATCGCGCCAGAAACGAAGCCGTGCGAGATCATCTGCACCAGCCCACCGGAGATGCCGAGCTCGCTGAAGATGAAGAAGCCGAGCGTGACGAAGCCCATGTGCGCGATCGAGCTGTAGGCCACGAGTTTCTTCATGTCCTGCTGCACCAGCGCGACCAGGCCGATGTAGACCACCGCGATCA
>CAZXLI010000382.1:0-5500 GCA_964641795.1 uncultured Bordetella sp.
GGTGGCCCTCGCCGCGCGGGGCGTGCCAGGCGCGGATGGCCAGCAGGCCGGCATATTCGCCTTGCGAGCCGGCGTTCGGCTGCAGGCTGATGCCGGCATAGCCGGTGGCCTGCGAAAGCCACTGGCACAGCTGCTGGTTCAGCTCGGCATAACCCGCCAGCTGATCGGCCGGCGCATACGGGTGCACCTGCGCGAACTCGGGCCAGGTGATCGGGATCATCTCGCTCGTGGCATTGAGCTTCATCGTGCAGGAGCCCAGCGGGATCATCGAGCGGTCCAGCGCCAGGTCCTTGTCCGAGAGGCTGCGGATGTAGCGCAGCATCTCGGTCTCGCTGTGGTGGGAGTTGAACACCGGGTGCGTGAGGAACTCGCTGCGGCGCTGCAGCTCGGCCGGCAGCAGCGGGTCGATGCCGGCCTCGAAGCGGGCAAGGTCGGGCAACGGCGCACCCTGGGCGAACACCGTCCACAGCGCGCGCAGGTCGGCGCGGGTGGCGGTCTCGTCGAGCGTGACGCCCAGGCTGGTGGCACTGGCGCGGCGCAGGTTCATGCCGGCGGCGCGCGCTGCGGCCAGCAAGGCATCGGCCCGATCGCCGCAGCGCACTTCCAGCGTGTCGAAGGCGGTGTCGTGCGCCAGCGCATAGCCCCGCTGCTGCAGCCCGGCCGCCAGCACCGCGGTATAGGCGGCGACGCGCCGGGCAATGCGCTTGAGCCCGTCGGGCCCGTGGTAGACCGCGTACATGCTGGCCACCACGGCCGGCAGCACCTGCGCCGTGCAGATGTTCGACGTCGCCTTCTCGCGGCGGATGTGCTGCTCGCGCGTCTGCAGCGCCAGGCGGTAGGCCGGCGCACCATGCACGTCGACACTCACGCCCACCAGCCGGCCGGGCAGCGAGCGCTTGTATTCGTCCTTCGTGGCCAGGTAGGCCGCATGCGGTCCACCGGCGCCCATCGGCATGCCGAAGCGCTGCGTGTTGCCGAGCACGATGTCGGCCCCCTGCTCGCCGGGCGGCAGCAGCAGCGTCAGCGCCAGCAGGTCGGCCGCGACGATGGCCAGGCCCCCCTGGGCATGCACCGCATCGCACAGCGGCTTGAGGGCCTGCACGCGGCCGGTGACGCCGGGGTACTGGAACAGCGCGGCAAAGCAGGGGGCTTCGCCGGCCGCGGCAGCCGGCCCCACCACCACCTCGATGTCGAGCGGCTTCGCCCGCGTGCGCACCACCTCCAGGGTCTGCGGCAGCACGTCGTCGGCCACGAAGAAGCGCGCGCTCTTGCTGCGGCCCACGCGCTGCGCCAGCGTCATGGCTTCGGCGGCGGCGGTGGCTTCGTCGAGCATCGAGGCATTCGCGATCGCCATGCCCGTGAGGTCGCAGACCATGGTCTGGAAGTTCACCAGCGCTTCCATGCGGCCCTGCGAGATTTCCGCCTGGTAGGGCGTGTACGCGGTGTACCAGGCCGGGTTCTCGAGGATGTTGCGCAGGATGACGCCGGGTGTGAGCGTGCCGTGATAGCCCTGGCCGATGAAGCTGCGCAGCACCTGGTTCCTGCCGGCGATGGCCTTCAGCTCGGCCAGCGCCTGGGCCTCGCTGGCGGCCGGCGGCAAGGCCATCGACTGCGCGCGGCGGATGCTGGCCGGCACGATGGCCTCGATCAGCGCACGCCGCGAGGCCGCGCCGATCACCGAGAGCATGTGCTGCTCGTCGGCGGCATCGGGGCCGATGTGGCGGGCAACGAACTCGGGGGCATTCTCGAGTTCGGCAAGCGGCAGACGGGCGGACTGGAGCATGGCAGTGCAGCGAAACGGCGATTCAGGGGGAAGGCAGGGCGGGCACGGTGCGGCGCGGTGCGAGGGAGGGGGCGCCACGCGGGCGCCATGCCGCAGGGGCGGGGATCAGAGCGTCTTCAACAGCGCGTCGTAGGCCGGCGGGTCCATCAGCTGGTCGAACTCGGCCATGTTGGTGACATGGACCTTGAAGAACCAGCCGTTGCCCATCGGGTCCTTGTTGGCCAGCGCGGGGTCGGCGCGGAGGTCCTCGTTGACCTCGACCACCTCGCCGCTCACCGGCATGTAGATGTCCGCCGCGGCCTTCACCGATTCGACGACACCCGCCACCTCACCCTTCTTGTACGTGCGCCCGACTTCCGGCAGGTCGACGAAGACCACGTCGCCCAGCGCGTCCTGCGCATGCAGCGTGATGCCGACGACGGCGGCCTCATGGTCTTCGATGTTGATCCATTCGTGGTCGGGGGTGAACATGGTGGTCATCGGCGTGTTCCTCGGTGGCGTCGGTGAAGGAAGGGGCGGGAAGTGCGCTGGACGGGGGTTCAGCGGTGGTAACGGTGCGGCGTGAAGGGCATCGGGGTGACGCGCATCGGCACGCGCTTGCCGCGTACTTCGGCGTATACCTCGTGGTGCGGCTGTGCGTGGTTGGCGGCCAGATAGGCCATCGCGACCGGCTCGAACACCGTCGGGCCCAGCGTGCCGCTGGTGACGTGGCCGAGCTTGTGGCCCTGGCCATCGAACAGCTGCGCGCCTTCGCGCACCGGCACGCGCTCCAGGCCGACCAGGCCAACGCGCTTGCTCGTCGGGCCTGCGCTCAGCTGGCGTTCGACGACGCCGGCGCCGGGGTAGCCGCCGGCCCGTGCGCCGCCAGGGCGCCGGACCTTCTGGATCGCCCAGGTCAGGCCCGCCTCGACCGGCGAGGTGGTCTCGTCGATGTCGTGGCCGTAGAGGCACAGCCCGGCTTCCAGGCGCAGGGTGTCGCGCGCGCCCAGGCCGGCCGGCTTGACTTCGGGCTCGTTCAGCAGCGCGCGGGCCAGGGTGACCGCGTGCGCGGCCGGCACCGAGATCTCGAAGCCGTCTTCACCGGTGTAGCCCGAACGGGTGACGAAGCATTCGGCGCCGGCCAGCATGAAGTCGCCGCCGGTCATGAAGGTCAGGCCCGCGACATCGGCGTTCAGCCGTGCCAATGCCTTGACCGCCTGCGGGCCTTGCAGCGCCAGCAGTGCCTGCTCGGGCTGCGGCAGCACGGTGCAGCGGTGGCCGATGTGGGTGACCAGGTGCTGGATGTCGGCCTGCTTGCAGGCGGCGTTGACGATCAGCAGCAGGTGATCCGCGCGCCGCGTGATCATCAGGTCGTCGAGGATGCCGCCGCTGGCGTTGGTGAAGAACGCATAGCGCTGCTTGTGCAGCGCCAGGTCGAGCACGTCGACGGGCACCAGCGATTCGAGCGCGCGCGCCGCGTCGTCGCCGCGCAAATGCACCTGGCCCATGTGCGAGACATCGAACAGCGACGCGAAATCGCGACAGTGGCGGTGCTCGGCGAGGATGCCGCCGGGGTAGTGCACCGGCATCGCATAGCCGGCGAAGGGCACCATCTTGGCGCCGAGTTCGAGGTGCAGGTCGTGCAGCGGGGTCTTCAGCAGGTCGGCGGTCATGACAGCTCTCCGAGGGCAATCTGGCGCCCACCCGGAGGTGGGGGCTGCCCTCGCTGTCCGCTTTACCTGAGAGATTGGCGGCACCGGGGATACCGGCACCGCTTGCCCCTTCGGTGGACGGGCTCCATCCGTGAGGAATGACCCGCCTCTCTCCAGTGAGGAACGCCTCGCGGCAACGAAGCGCTTGCCAGTCCTTTTGCCTGAGCGTTCGAGGTGGCAGCCTCTGCGCCTTCGGCGGCTTCGGGTGAAGCTCTCTCCTGACCGCGGCAGTGTAATGCAAGCCCTGCGCAATGGCAGCAGAATCGGCCGATGATGGATGAAGCCCCACCCGCGGCCGAGCTGCGCCGCCTGCTGCGCCAGGCGCGCACGATTGCCGTGGTCGGCCTTTCGGCTGAATGGCACCGGCCGAGCAACTTCGCGGCCAACTACATGCTGCAGCATGGCTACCGCGTGATCCCGGTGAACCCGCGCTATGCCGGCTTGGACGTGCTGGGACAGCGCTGCATGGCGCGGCTCGAGGACATCGACGAACCGGTGGACATCGTCGACGTGTTCCGCAAGACCGAGGATGTCGGCCCGATCGCCGACAGCGCGATCGCGATCGGCGCCAAGTGCCTGTGGCAGCAGATCGGTGTGATGAACATCGAAGCCGCGAAGAAGGCCCGTGCCGCCGGCTTGGCGACGGTGATGAACCGCTGCGTGAAGATCGAGCATGCGCGCTTGTTCGGCGGCCTGCACTGGGTGGGCGTGGACACCCAGGTGATCTCCGCCAGGCGCCGCGCCTGAGAGCGAATACCAAGATGAGCGACCACCGCTTCCGCCCCGAGACGCTGGCGATCCACGCCGGCCAGGTGCCCGATGCCGAAACCGGCGCGCGGGCGCTGCCGATCTACCAGACCACCAGCTTCGTGTTCGACAGCGCCGAGCACGCGGCCAGCCTGTTCAACCTGCAGACCTTCGGCAACGTCTATTCGAGGCTGTCGAATCCGACCGTCGCGGCCTTGGAGGAACGCGTGGCCGCGCTCGAAGGCGGCCGTGCCGCCGTCGCCTCCGCCAGCGGCATGGCCGCCGAGGCGATGGCCCTGGTGACCATCCTGCAGCAGGGCGACCATGTGGTGGCGGCCGGCGCGCTGTACGGCGGCACGGTGACGATGCTGGCGGTGAACCTGGCCAAGTTCGGCATCGAGGTGAGCTTCGTCGACGCAAAGCGGCCCGAGGCCTTTGCAGCCGCGATGCGGCCGAACACGCGCGCGGTGTTCGCCGAGAGCCTGGGCAACCCCAGCCTCGCGGTGCTGGACATCGCGGCGGTCGCCGAGGTCGCCCACGCGCATGGCGTGCCGCTGGTCATCGACAACACCGTGCCCAGCCCTTTCCTGTGCAACCCGCTGGCGCTGGGCGCCGACATCGTCGTGCACTCGGCCACCAAGTACCTGGCGGGCCACGGCACCACGCTGGGCGGCGTGCTGGTCGAAGGCGGACGCTTTCCGTGGGACAACGGCAAGTTCCCTGGCATGACCGAGCCTTCGCCGGGCTACCACGGCGTGAAGTTCTACGAGACCTTCGGCGACTTCGGCTTCACGATGCGTGCGCGCATGGAAACGCTGCGCGTGTATGGCGCCGCGCTGCAGCCGATGGCCGCGTGGCAGATCCTGCAGGGCGTGGAGACGCTGCCGCTGCGCATGGAGCGGCATTGCGCGAACGCGCGCGCGGTGGCCGAGTTCCTGCGCGGCCACCCGCAGGTGAGCTGGGTCAACTACCCCGGGCTGCCGGACCACCCGCAGCATGCGCTGCTGGCGCGACAGATGCGGGGTGCCTCAGGGCTGCTGGCCTTCGGCGTGAAGGGAGGCCTGCAGGCTGGCGTGCGCTTCATCGAGGCCGCTCAGTTCATGAGTCATCTGGCCAACATCGGCGACACGCGCACGCTGATCATCCACCCGGCCTCGACCACGCACCGGCAGCTGGACGAAGCGCAGCAGCTGGCCGCCGGCGTGCCGCCCCACATTGTCCGCATGTCGGTCGGCCTCGAGCACATCGACGACATCCCCCGCGACATCGACCAGGCGCT
>CAZXLI010000383.1:0-5475 GCA_964641795.1 uncultured Bordetella sp.
GCTGATCGCCGGGGCGCCGCCGTTTGGCGACGTGCCCGCCGCGGGGCTGCGCCACCAGGAAAAGCGCGCGCTGGCGGACGTGCTGCGCCAGCTGAAGTCCGAAGGCATGAGCCTGTTGCTGGTCGAACACGACATGGAATTCGTGATGGGCCTGACCGACCGCATCGTCGTGATGGAGTTCGGCACCCGGCTGATCGAAGGCACGCCGGCCGAGGTGCAGGCCAGCCCGGTCGTACGCGCCGCCTACCTCGGGACGGAGCATTGAGATGAGTGATGTGATGCTCCAGGTGACCGGCCTGCATGCCGGCTACGGCCGCGCCGAGGTGCTGACCGGCCTGAATTTCGCGGTGGCCAAGGGCCAGGTGGCGACCATCATCGGGCCCAACGGCGCCGGCAAGTCGACCACGCTGAACGCGCTGATGGCGGTGCTGCCTTCGCGCGGGCAGGTGCGCTTCGACGGCGTGGACCTCGCCGACGTCACGCTCGAAGAACGCGTGATGCTGGGCCTGGCGCTGGTGCCCGAGAAACGCGAGCTGTTCGGCACCATGCCGGTGGAAGACAACCTGGTGCTCGGTGGCTTCCGCGCGATGAAGCAGCGGGTGCCGAACTGGCGCGGCGGGCTCGAGCGCGTGTACACGCTGTTCCCGCGCCTGAAAGAGCGGCGCATGCAGCTGGCCGGCACGCTTTCCGGCGGCGAGCGGCAGATGCTGGCGGTGGGCCGCGCGCTGATGTCGGGCCCGAAGCTGCTGATGCTCGACGAACCCAGCCTGGGCTTGGCGCCGCTGATCGTGCGCGAGATCTTCCGCATCATCGAGCAGCTGCGCGCCCAGGGCGTCAGCATCCTGCTGATCGAGCAGAACGCGCGCGCGGCGCTCGAGGTGGCCGACCATGGCTACGTGCTGGAAACCGGCAGCATTGCGCTGGAGGGTCCGGCCACCGAGCTGGCGGTGGACCCGCGGGTGATCGACACCTACCTCGGTGCCGCGCGCAAGCGCGACTGAACGCTGAACGGATGGCACCGGAACGCGAGATCACGCTCGGCACCCTGAGCGACGTGCTGGGCTACCACATCGCCCAGGCGGCGGTGACCACGGTGGGCATGTTCGAGCGCCATGTCGGCGAGCGCTTCAACCTGCGCAAGGTGGAGTTCTCGATCCTGATGCTGCTGCTGGCCAACGGGCCGCTATCACCCAAAAGACTCGGCCAAGTGCTGGCGCTGAGTGCACCGAACCTGACGCTGCTGCTGGACCGGCTGCAGGCCCGCGACCTGCTGCGCCGCGAGCGCAACCAGGCCGACCGCCGCTCGCAGAACATCGTGCTCACCGACGCCGGGCTGGTGCTGGCGCACGATGCGGCGCAGGCCGCCGGGCCGATGGAGCGCGAGCTAGACGGCCGCCTGAGCGCGGCCGAGCGGGCGATGCTGTTCGAGCTGCTGCGCAAGGTGGCCGGCGGACGCTGAGCCGCGCATCAGGCGCGAGCCCAGGCGCGGCGCGCGGCGCTGCTGTTGCTGGCGGCTGGCTTGGATCAGCAGGCGGGAACGGGTCATGTCGGGCTCCTGGGGTGCGTGGGCGGCTGTTGTGGCAGCCGATGGACGCATGCTGAGTGGCAGCCGTTGCAGATCCGTTGCATCGCGCGGAGTGGAAAGTTTCACTGGCGTCGCAGCCGGTGAGGGGGTGTGACTTCCGTCGCGGATCGGCAGCGCCTTCTCAGGCCCGTGGCGCAGGCCCGGCTCAGGGCCGCGCGCCGCTGAAGCGCCGGTCGGCCTGGCGCCGGAACTCGCTCGGCGTCATGCCCTTGATCTCGAGGAAGCGGCGGTTGAAGTTGGCCACGTTGTTGAAGCCCACTTCGTAGCAGATCTGCGTCACCAGCCGGTCGCTTTCCATCAGCAGCTGGCAGGCGCGGTTGACGCGCACCCGGTTGACGAAATCGGTGAAGGTGTTGCCGGTGCTGCGGCGGAAGAAGCGCGAGAAGCGGCTCTCGCTCATGCCCAGCTCGGCGGCCAATTCGTTGGCCGAGAGCGGCTGCGTGAAGTCGCTGGTGATGCGGTCGACGATCGCATTCACCTGGTGCAGGCTGGCCGCGTCGTCCTCGCCCTGCATCATCACGTTCGACAGCAGCCGGTAGTCGGTGCAGCGCACCAGGTCCTGCAGGTACTCGCAGAAGGCCACCAGGCGCTCCAGCCCGCGGGCCTGCTTGGCACGCCGCCAGTGCGCCAGCGCACGCTCGGACAGGCCGAAGAACTCGATGCCGTGGCGTGCGCGTTCCAGCAGCGGCAGCAGCTCGGCCAGTTCGGGAATCTGCTCGGCGGCCTGCGCAATCGGCTCGTGGCGGAACTGGATCACCAGGTCGCGCTCGGCCACGCCCCCGGGCGGCAGGTCGGTGGAGATCCAGTTGTGCGGCAGGCGCGGCCCGCACAGCACCAGGTGGCCGGGCTGGAACGGGCCGATCCAGTCGCCGACGAAGGCCTTGCCCGAGGTGGCGACGATCAGGTGCAGCTCGTACTCGTCGTGGAAGTGCCAGCGCGCCAGCGGCGTCGGGAAGCCATGCGCCAGGCAGCGCACCAGGCCGGTGTCCTCCGGCGGCTCGTAGCCCAGCGCCGGCGAACGCGCGTAGTCGCTCTCCAGCTCGGGCTGGCGCTGGCGCGGAACCTGGCGGTGGGCGTGTCGGCCGGACATGGGGGTCGGCAATCAGGACATCACGTTGCCGCCGTCGACATTGAGGGTCTGCGCGGTGATGTAGGCCGATTCTGCGCTCGCCAGGAACACCGCGGCGCCGGCCATGTCGCCCGGCACGCCCATGCGGCCCAGCGGCACCGCGCGGCCGACGGCGGCCTTCTTCTCGCCCGGCTGCAGGCCTTCGTAGCGGGCGAACAGCGCATCCACCTGGCCCCACATCGGCGTGTCGATCACGCCCGGCGCGATGGCATTGACGCGGATGCCGTGCGGCGCCATCGCCAGCGCGGCCGACTGGGTGTAGCTGATCACAGCGGCCTTGCTGGCGCAGTAGTGCGACACCAGCGCCTCACCGCGCCGGCCGGCCTGCGAGGCCAGGTTGATGATGCTGCCGGGCCGGCCCGCGGCCACCAGCCGCGCCAGCACCGCCTGCATCGTGAAGAACAGGCCCTTGACGTTGACATCGAACAGGCGCTGGTACATGCGTTCGTCCGATTCGAGCAGCGGCGCCAGGTCGAAGATCGCGGCGTTGTTGAACAGCAGGTCGATCACGCCCAGGCGGGCCGCCGCGGCATCGACCAGCGGGCCCAGCGTCTCGGTGCGGGCAACGTCGGCCGGGGCATAGGCGGCGCGATCGGGATAACGTGCCAACAGCGCGGCCAGCGACGGGCCCGGCGTCGGTGCCAGGTCGGCCAGCGTGCAGGCGGCGCCCTCGACCAGGTAGGCCTCGGCCACCGCCAGGCCGATGCCGCCCCCGGCGCCGGTGATCAGTGCGTGGCGGCCGGTCAGTCGTTGCAGCGAGGTCATGGCATCAGGCTCCGGTGAGGAAGGCCAGCACGCGGCCATGGGCGTTGCGGATGGCGGTGGTCAACGCCGCGTCGCCGGCCAGCGGGCCCCACAGCAGCGGGTCGCGGCAGAAGGCGTCCAGCGGATCGGCCGCGGCGTAGATCGCGTGGGCCGCGGCCTCGTCCATCACGCCGTCCTGGTAGGCATAGGGCAGGCGGCCCTCGTGCCAGCGCCTGAGCACCTCGAAGAACAGCGCCGGCAGCATCGCGGTGGCGGCGGGCTCGGTGCCGCGCTGCAGGCCTTCGCGCAGCGTCGGCACGATGAAGCCGGGGATCTTCGAGTAGCCGTCCATCGCGACGCGCTGGTTGGTGTCGCGCAAGTGCGGGTTGCTGAAGCGGTCGAGCACGATGTCGCGGTAGGCGGCCAGGTCGATCGGGCAGGGCGTGGGCGTGTTCAGGCTCGGGATCACGTCCTGCGTCACGTAGTCGTAGGCCATCTGTCGCACCGCGGGCAGGGCCAGGCTCTCGTGGATGGTGGTCAGTCCGCGCAGGGTGCCGGCCCAGGCGATGCAGCTGTGGGTGGCATTGAGCACGCGGATCTTGGCTTCCTCGTGCGCGTGCACCGAGGCCACCATTTCGACGCCGACGCGCTCCCACTGGGGTCGCCCGGCGATGAAGCGGTCTTCCACCACCCACTGGATGAAGGCCTCGGCCATCACCGGCGCGCGATCTGCCCAGCCGGTGGCGGCCTGCACGCGCTGCGCGACGTCGGGCAGCGGCCGCGGTGTGATGCGGTCGACCATGTCATTCGGGCAGCTGGTCTGGGCCTCGACCCAGGCCCGCAGCGCCGTCTCACCGCGGCGGTCGAGGAAGTCGAGCAGCCCGGCGCGGAAGCGCTCGCCGTTGCTGCGCAGGTTGTCGCAGTTCAACAGCGTGACCGGGGCGCCATGGGCCTGCATGCGCTGCTTCAGGATCGCGGTGATCGCCCCGTAGATCGTGCTGCAGGCGCGGCCTTCGAGGTCGGCCACCAGATCGGGATAGCTCAGGTCCAGCCGGTTCTTCGCGTCGAGGTAGTAGCCAGCCTCGGTGACGGTGAACGAGATCAACTTGGTCGACGCCCGGGCGCCGGCGTCGATCAACCCGGCCAGCGCGGGGTCGAAGGGCAGCACCTCGCGGATCGAGCGGATGCGCTGGTAGCGTCGGTCGCCGTTGGAAGCCACGGTCTCCAGCGTGTACTCGCCGTGTTGCGCGGCGAGCGCGGCCATCGTGTCGGCCATGTCGTTGCGGATGTTGCCGGCCACGATGGCCCAGCGCGTGTCGCCGGCCTCGTGCAGTTGCTGCAGGTAGACCGCCTGGTGCGCGCGGTGGAACGAGCCCAGGCCGATGTGCAGCCACGTGTTCTCGGAAGTCATGGTGCGAGGTCAGCGGGCCGTGGCGGCAACGGCCTGGCCCTGGCGGTTGAACAGGTGGAACGAGGCCGGCGCGATGTCCAGGCCCACGGTGTCGCCCAGGCGCAGCGCGCTGCGGGTGTTCTGCCGCGCGACCAGCTGCACGCCGGGACCCGCGCCTTCGCTGACCTGCGCATACACCAGCGTGTCGGCGCCCAGCGATTCGATCAGCTCGACCTTGCCTGTCAGCGGCGCACCGCCCGGCGCCTTCAGCAGCACGTTCTCGGGCCGCACGCCGATGAAGCCGTCCAGCGTCGGCGCGGCGCCCACCACCTGCCGCAGCGAAGGCAGCACGGCGGTGTCGACCACGTTCATCTGCGGCGTGCCGATGAACTGCGCGACGAACTGGTTGGCCGGCCGGTCATACAGTTCCAGCGGCGAGCCGACCTGCTCGATCGCGCCGTCGCGCAGCACCACCACGCGGTCGGCCAGCGTCATCGCCTCGACCTGGTCGTGCGTGACGTAGATCGTCGTCGCGCCGAGCTCGCGGTGCAGCTTGGCGATCTCCACCCGTGTCTGGCCGCGCAGCGCGGCGTCCAGGTTCGACAGCGGCTCGTCGAACAGGAAGAC
>CAZXLI010000384.1:0-5463 GCA_964641795.1 uncultured Bordetella sp.
AAGCCACCAGCGACTACGACCGCGAGAAGCTGCAGGAGCGCGTGGCCAAGCTGGCGGGCGGCGTGGCCGTCATCAAGGTCGGTGCCGCCACCGAAGTCGAGATGAAGGAGAAGAAGGCCCGTGTCGAAGATGCGCTGCACGCGACCCGTGCCGCCGTCGAGGAAGGCATCGTGGCCGGCGGCGGCGTGGCGCTGCTGCGCGCACGTGCTGCCGTTGGCTCCATCAAGGGCGACAACGCCGATCAAGATGCTGGCATCAAGATCGTGCTGCGCGCCATCGAGCAACCGCTGCGCGAAATCGTCGCCAACGCCGGTGGCGAGCCCAGCGTCGTGATCAACAAGGTGCTCGAAGGCAAGGGGAACTTCGGTTTCAATGCGGCCAACGACACCTATGGCGACATGATCGAGATGGGCATCCTGGACCCGACCAAGGTGACCCGCACTGCACTGCAGAACGCCGCCTCGGTGGCTTCGCTGATGCTGACGACCGAGTGCATGGTCGCCGAAGCGCCGAAGGAAGACGCGCCGGCCATGCCGGGCGGCGGCATGGGCGGCATGGGCGGCATGGGCATGGACATGTGAGTCTGGCGGGCGAGCCTGCACAGGCAGGCTCACTCGCCGACGAACGCCCGGGGGCATGCAGGCCCGCGGGCCGAGTCCGGGCTGACGCTCCACTTGCCTGGCAGGCCTTCTGTGCCTGCCATCACGGGCCACCTTCGGGTGGCCCGTTTCACTTCATGGCATCGGTCGAGGCGATGGATTGATAATCCTCGACAAAGCCGTACCTGCCAATGAATCGTCGCCCCACCCTGCAAGACTTCGTAGAAGACGAGATGTTGCGTGCGCCACTGCTGTTCGACCAGGTGGTCGATGCAGTGCAGGAGCAATGGCGCCAGGCCTTGGGACCGCATGCCCGGCACACCGCGGGCGAGGCCGCCCGCACACTGCAACTCCATCGCGGCGACCTGGTGAACCAGGCCGTGCGCTCGCTGCGGCTGCATGTGCAGGGCGAGCTCAGCGGGCGGGCAGCGGCCGCCACTCCGGCAGCACCGGCCCTGCCGGCCAAGCTGGAACTGGCCCTCATCGACGAAGACGCGGTGAACTCCGATATCGAGCTCTCGCGCGCCGTCGAGCGCATCAAGTCGATGGCCGAATTCGAACTGCGCGAGTTGCAGGCCTTCACCTCTGCGCTGGTCGGCGACTTCAACGTGGCACGCGACAGCAACCCCTTCCGACCCGAGGCCTATGTGCGCGCCTTGTGGGACGGCGTGCAGACGCTGCCGATGAGCCGCTCGGCGCAGGCTGCCTTCCTGCACGATGCCGCCGATCCATTGGCACGCACGCTGCGCCAGTCGTATGCCGGCGCCTGCACGCGGCTCGAAGACCAGGGGATCGAGCCGGCCGTGCATCGCACCATCGTCGTCACCCCGACACTGCGCGGCGCTGGAATTTCAGCGCTGACCGACGGCGCGCCGATCACCGTCTCGCACTCGCTGCAGGAACTGCGCGACAGCCTGCCGATGCCGTTGGATGAGCCCGAACCCGGTCCGGCCGTACCGGCTGGCCCCCGGGTCGACCAGCAGTTGATCGAACTGCTGTCGCGGCTGTTCGACGCCATCCAGTCCGATCGGGCGCTGCCGCCCGACTGCCTGCCGCTGCTGCTGCGCCTGCATCCCACCACCTTGCGGCTGGCGGTGCAGGACACGGCGATGCTGGACGACTACGACCACCCGGTCTGGCGGTTCATGGACCGCCTGGCCTTCCTGCTCACCACCGTGCAGGTGGCCGAGCTGGAACGCTGCCTCAGCTTTGCCCGCCAGCTGGTCGACCACCTGGTCGCCGATGGTGCCGCGGACATCGCCCGCTTCGAGTGGGCAATCGGGCGCATTGCCGCATTCGAGCGCCATAGCCTCGACCGCGCGGTGCTGATCGCGCAGCCCGAGATCACCCAGCTGCAGCTGGCGCCGGATGAAGCCGGCGCGCCGATCGACATCGGTACGCTGGACACCGTGCCGGCCGAGCTGATGCCCGAGGACAGCGCGCCGCCTGCAGCCGCGGCGCCTCCCGCGGCGCTGCTGGGCCTGCAACCCGGCGGCTACCTGCGCGCCTACCTGCAGAGCGAATGGCGCTTGCTGCAGCTGCTATGGGTGGACCGCGCAGGCGCCAGCTGGCTGCTGCGCGACACCAGTGCCGCGCGCCATTGGGCGCTGCGCCTGCGCGCCATCGAGCGCCTGTTCGAAGCCCAGCTTGCCCAGGAACTGAAACCGCGCTCGCTGGTGCGCAGCGCCGCAGGCCGGGTATTGCGGGCGATGGGCACACCGCCGGCCCGCTGAACCCGCACAAGGCGCACACGCCTTCAGGCGCGTGCAGCGTCGGCCAGCGCAGCGCCAATCGTCTCGATCACCAGGTCGGGCCGCTCGTGCACGATCCAGTGCGAGGCACCGGCCACCTGCTTCACCTGCAAGCTGGGCACCCACTGCGCGAGCCCGTCCAGCAGCGAAGGCAGAAGGGCATGGTCCTCCAGGCCCCAGAGCACCCGGGTCGGCACCGAGACCTCGACCACCGAGGGCGGGAGCTGCAATGACCGAATGCTCTGGTCGGTCGCCGTCGGTGGTCGCAGCGGCGAAGCGCGGTAATAGTTCAGGGCGCCTTCCAGCCCGCAGGCCCAAACCTCGCGGTAGCGCTCGCGCATCGCGAGCGTCAACCAGGCCGCAGGGCCGAAGCGCGACAGCGTGGCAAACAGCTGTTCATGGTCGTTCGCCGCGAGCCGCTCGGCCGCCTCGGGCTTGACCAGTTCGTTCATGTAGGCGCTGGCCGCCTGCTGCGCCGGGTTGTGCTGCAGCTCTCGCAGGAAGGCGCCCGGGTGTGGCGAGTTGAGGATCACCAGCTGGCGCACCAGCTGCGGTTTCAGCGCAGCCAGGTTCCAGGCCACACCACCGCCCCAGTCGTGCGCCACCAGCACGTCGATCGGCGCCCCCAGTTGCTCGATCAATGCCGCCAGGTCGGCAACCAGGTACTTTGCGCGATAGGCCTCCAGCTCAACCGGTGCGCTGGAGCGCTCGTAGCCCCTCAGGTTGGGCGCCACGCAGCGGGCCCTGGGCGCCAGTGCGGCCATGACCTCGTCCCAGACGAAGGCGGCCTCGGGAAATCCGTGCAGCAGCAGCACGCGCTGCTTCGATTCGACGGCACCGGCAGCGCGGCAGGACAGCTCGATGCCGTGCGGCAGGCTCAGGCGGAAGGTGTGGATGGCGTCCATGCGCGCAGCGTACAGGCCGCGTCGCCCAAACCCTGTCGCGTAAGTGCCGAAAACAGCGTGATGCCGATGTCCGAGTGCTCGGTGGCGATCTCGCCCAGCACCCGCTGCGCCTGCTGCAGCGAACGCGCGGCCTCGTTGCGGCTGAGCTTGTCGGCCTTGGTCAGCAGCACCAGCAGCTTCACCTCGCCCACGCCCACCCGCGGCATCACGAACTCCAGCAGTTGCCGGTCCAGCGCCGTGAAGCCGTGTCGGGCATCGACCATCATCACCACACCGGCCAGGGCATGGCGGTTGCGCAGGTAGTCGGCCATCACCTGTTGCCAGCGCAGCTTGGCGTCGCGGGCCACCGCCGCATAGCCGTAGCCCGGCAGATCGGCCCAGCGCGCGTCCGGCGCCTCGACCGGCCCGAGCTCGAACAGGTTGATGTGCTGCGTGCGGCCAGGCGTCTTCGACGCAAAGGCCAATCGCCGCTGCTGGGCGAGCAGGTTGATCGCGGTGGACTTGCCGGCATTGCTGCGGCCGACGAAGGCCGTCTCGGGCAAGCTTGGCGGCGGCAGCTGATTCAGCTGGCTGGCCGTGGTGAGGAATCGAGCGCTCTGGGTCCACGCCAGGGCGGCGCGTTCTTCGGGCGTGGGCACGGCGGCGGTATCGGTCATGGAGCATTGTAAAATCGTCGGGTTTGCCCAAAACCCCAAGGTCCCTCCGACATGAAGTCGCTGCTCGCCCTGACGCTGCTGGCTGCCGTGGTTGCACTCCCGGCATCGCCCACCTTTGCTGCCGAAACCCATGCGGCGGCGGCCAAGCCCGATCTGGCCAAGGGGCAGGCAATCTCCACGCAGGTGTGCGGTGCATGCCACACCGCCGATGGTTCCCGCGGCAGCGCCGCCAACCCGATCATCGCCGGCCAGCACGCCGATTACCTGTTCAAGCAGCTCGAGGACTTCAAGGCCGGCAAGCGCAAGAGCGCCGTGATGATGGGCATGGCCACGCCGCTGTCGCACGAGGACATGAAGAACGTCGCCGCGTTCTATGCCAGCAAGCAGGCCAAGCCCGGCTTCGCGAAGAACAAGCAGATCGTCCAGCTGGGCGAGAAGATCTACCGCGGCGGCATCGCCGACAAGCTGGTGCCGGCCTGCGCCGGCTGCCACAGCCCCACGGGCGCCGGCATCCCGGCGCAGTATCCGCGCCTGGGCGGCCAGCATGCCGATTACGCCGAAGCCCAGCTCACGGCCTTCCGCAGCGGCGCGCGGACCAATTCGCCGCAGATGACGGCCATCGCCGCCAAGCTCAGCGACAACGAGATCAAGGCCGTGGCCGACTACATGGCGGGCCTGCGCTGAGCCGCTGCCGCCGTCGCGCCCTGCCCGAGGCCGGTCGTTGACCGGCCTTTTTCTTTTCCCCGCCGCACGGAACGCTGTAAGGCCAGCCAGTGTCCCAACGACTACCTGGCAGCAAGGAGTGAACCGTTCATGCGTTCCAACCGGCACGGCTTCGTGCATCCGTTTTCCTCAGAGATCACCCCGCGGGCTGCTTACGAAGGCCGACGCCGCTGGCTGCAACAGGTCGCCGCGGGCGCGCTCGGCACCACGCTGGCGGGTTGGGCGGCACGCGACGCGCTGGCGCAGGACAAGCTGGCCCCGTTGCCCGGTGTCCGCAGCACGGTGCCTGGCGCACTGCTGATGGACAAGCCCACCAGCCGCGCCGATGCCAGCTCGTACAACAACTTCTACGAGTTCGGTACCGACAAGTCCGACCCCGCCCGCAACGCGCACACGCTGAAGACCCGCCCCTGGACCGTCGCGGTCGAAGGCGAGGTCAGGAAGCCCAAGGTCTACGACCTGGACGAGCTGCTCAAGCTCAGCCCGATGGAAGAGCGTGTGTACCGCCTGCGCTGCGTCGAGGGCTGGTCGATGGTGATCCCGTGGGTCGGCTATTCGATGGCTGAACTCATCAAGCGGGTCGAGCCCACCGGCAATGCGAAGTTCGTCGAGTTCGTGACGCTGGCCGACCCCAAGACCATGCCCTACGTCGGGTCGCGCGTTCTCGATTGGCCGTATGTCGAAGGACTCCGCCTCGACGAAGAACGCCTCTCGGGTGCGCTCGAAGAGGCCCTCCCACACCCGGCGGACCTCGGCCGCCCCCTCGTGCCGCCGACCGTCCGGCGCCGGGCCGGTGGCCTCGAACACACAGTCGTCGCTCATCAGCACC
>CAZXLI010000385.1:0-5453 GCA_964641795.1 uncultured Bordetella sp.
CAGCACCGATTCCTCGACGCTGTGCGCGGTGGAGAACAGCGTGTGGATGCGGTTGCCGAACACCAGATCCAGCTGGCGCAGCCGGTCCACGTTCTTGTCCAGTACCGTGACGCGCGCGCCCATGCCGACCGCCATCTGCAGCGCATGGGTGCCGACCACACCGCCGCCCAGGATCACCACGTGTGCCGCCTCCACGCCCGGCACGCCGCCCAGCAGCACGCCGCGGCCGCCCTTGGACTTCTCGAGGTGCGCGGCGCCTGCCTGCACGGCCATCCGGCCGGCCACTTCACTCATCGGCGCCAGCAAGGGCAGCCCGCCGCCGGGGCCGGTCACCGTCTCATAGGCCACGCACACCGCGCCGGACTTCACCAGGCCCGCGGTCTGCGCAGGATCAGGCGCCAGGTGCAGGTAGGTGTAGAGCAACTGGCCTTCCCGCAGCATCGCGATCTCGCCGGGCTGCGGCTCCTTCACCTTGATGATCATCTCGCCCCGGGCGAAGGCCTCCTGGGCGTCGGCCGCCAGCTTCGCGCCGGCCGCCAGGTACTGCTCGTCGGGCAGACCGATTGCGGCACCAGCGCCGGTTTGTATCCACACCTCGTGGCCATGGGCCACCAGCTCTCGCGCTGCTGCCGGCGTCAGGCCGACACGGTACTCGTGGTTCTTGATCTCTTTGGGGACTGCGATGCGCATGGTGATGCCTCCTTCGGGCTCCTCGTTGAAACTGCGCGCGATTGTCAAAACGCTGCCGCGCGGCGCGAAGCTGCATCGTCAGATGTGCGACTACATTAGCGCCACTGATCGGCCCCTTCCGTACACGGGATGCACGCCTTCGACCCTGCTGCGCTCGAGTGCCTGGCCGCGTTGGCCGATGGGGGCAGCTTCGACCGCGCCGCGCAATTGCTGTCGATCACCCAATCGGCGGTGTCGCAGCGCTTGCGCGCGCTGGAAACCAGCCTCGGCCGCCTGCTCGTCGTTCGCTCACGCCCGCTGCGCCTGACCGAAGCCGGCAAGGTGATGCTGCGCTACGCGCGGCAGATGCAGGCGATGCGTGCCGATCTCTCGCACGAGCTCGGGGCCACCCTGGGGCAGGACGAACGCCTGCCGATCGCCGTCAACGCCGACAGCCTGGCCACCTGGGTGCTGCCTTCGCTCGATCCGGTGGTGCAGGCCGGCCAGCGCGAGGGCTATGGGCTCGAGCTGATCGTCGACGACCAGGACTTCACCCACGACTGGCTGCGCGAAGGCGCGGTGCTCGGCTGCGTCAGCACGGTGTCGGAGGCGCTGCGCGGTTGCAGCGTCGAACCCCTGGGGGCCATGCGCTACATCGCGGTCGCGAGCCCGGTGTTCTGCCAACGCCAGCTGCCGCAGGGCCTGCACCGCGCCAACTTCGCGCAGGTGCCCTGGCTCGTGTTCAACCGCAAGGACGACATGCATGCGCTGTGGGTGGGCCTGGCCTTCGGGCTGCGCAGCCCGCACCTGGTGGAGCGCTATGTGCCCTCGACCGAGGCCCATGTGCGCGCCGCGGTGATGGGCTGGGGCATCGGTGTGATGCCCGAGCAGATGGCCGCGCCCTGGCTGGCCAACGGGCAACTGCAGCCGCTGTTTCCGGAGGTGCACGTCGATGTGCTGCTGCACTGGCACCAGTGGCGGCTGCGGGCCGACGACAAGGCCGAACAACCGCCGCTGCGTGCCGGGGCGCTGGACCGCATCGGACGGGCCTTGATCGAGGGGGCTCGCAAAGCCCTGCGGCATGTGCCGCCGGGATAATGCCGACCATGATTCGTTTGCTGGTGGGCCTGGGCAATCCGGGCGCTGAATACGAGGGTACGCGCCACAACGCGGGCTTCTGGTGGATCGACGCGGCAGCCGACAAGCTCGGCGCACGACTGGCCTACGACCGCGCCTACCACGGCATCGTTGCACGGGTGAACCCACCGGGGGTCGACGGTCCGGTGTGGCTGCTGCAACCGCAGACCTACATGAACCTGTCGGGCAAGTCGGTCAGCGCACTGGCGCGCTTCTTCAAGATCGAGCCAGCGCAGATCCTGGTCATCCACGACGAACTCGACCTGCTGCCGGGTCAGATGAAGATCAAGCAGGGGGGCGGCGTTGCCGGTCACAACGGCCTGAAGGACATCCAGGCGCAACTGGGCACGGCAGACTTCTGGCGCCTGCGCATCGGCATCGGTCATCCGGGCGTCCGCGCGGAGGTCGCCAACTGGGTGCTGCGCAAGCCGGCGCCAGAGCACCGGGAGGCGATCCTGCAGTGCATCGCACAGTCGATCGATGCCCTGCCGCTGTTGCTGGAAGGCCCGATGGACCGGGCGATGATGAAGATCCATGCCAAGCCGCCGCGGCCCAAGGCGCCGCCGGCGAACAAGCCAGCGGAGGAGACGCCTTGAACCGATCCGTATGCAAAGCCGTCGCCTGTCTCGGCGGCTGGCTGGTGTACCTGGGCAGCGCAACGGCCCAACCCGCGAGCACCGAGACGGTGTACCGCTGCGGGCCCGATGGCCGCAGCTATTCGACCACGCCCTGCGCCGGCGGCAAGACCGTCGACGTGTCTGACCCGCGCAGCGAAAGCCAGCAACAGGCCGCACGCGATACCGCGCAACGTGAGCGTCAGCTGGCCGACAAGATGAGCGCGGAGCGGGCACAGCGCGAGAAGGCCATCGTCCCCGCCGCCGCCGGCAACCTCGGGCCGCACACCCCGGCGGCCAAGGCCTCAGCGCCGAAGAGCGCCAAGCCGAAGAAGAAACCGCACAAGAAGGACCACGCGTCGGCCGATCCTATGCCGCGCTAGGCGGCGCCGCTTCGTCGGCCGCTGCGGGCGCCACCAGCAGCCGATACTTGGCCCAGAGTTGATCGCGGGTCTCGATGTGCCGCGGATTCACCGGTATGCAGGCCACCGGACAGACCTGCACGCACTGCGGCTCGTCGAAGTGTCCAACGCATTCGGTGCACTTGTGCGGGTCGATCTCGTAGATCTCCTCGCCCAGCGAGATCGCCTGGTTCGGACACTCGGGTTCGCAGACGTCGCAGTTGATGCAATCGTCCGTGATCATCAAAGCCATGGTGGCAACGCGCGTCAGGCCTCGGGGTTGTTGGCCACGCGCTCCTTCAATCGGTTGAGCACCGAGGGTGCCACGAACTTCGAGACATCACCGCCCAAGGTGGCAATCTCGCGCACAAACGTGCCGCTGACGAACTGGAACTGGTCCGACGGCGTGAGGAACAGCGTCTCGACGTCAGGCATCAGCTGCCGGTTCATGCCGGCCATCTGGAACTCGTATTCGAAGTCGCTGACCGCACGCAGCCCGCGCACCACCACCTGGCCCTTGTTCGCAACGACGAAGTCGCGCAGCAGGCCCCGAAAGGCCACCACCTCGACATTGCGGTACGGCAGCGCGATCTCGGTGGCGATTTCCAGCCGCTCGGCGATGGTGAACATCGTGCGCTTGTGGTGGCCGGCAGCCACCGCCAGGATGAGCTTGTCGAACAGCCGCGAAGCCCGGCGCATCAGGTCTTCATGGCCCAGCGTCATCGGGTCGAAGGTGCCCGGGTACACGGCAATCAGCGGCTTGGGGTGGTCCAGCACTCAGCACTCCTCGTCGGCTGGCGGCGAGTTTAGCTGCTGCGCCGCAGCAAGTGAAAAGCCACCTGGCCGGCCCGGCCGCTGCGCCAGAGCTCGAAGCCGAGCGGCACTTCGGCCAGCGGTTCGCCGGCCTCGACATACAGGTAGCCGCCCGGAACGACCAGCGGTGCCGCCGCCGCCAGCGCCCGCGGCCCGAGGCCGGCATCGAACGGGGGGTCGAGCAACACCAGCTCGAAGCGGTTCGGCGCGCAGCGCCCCATCCAGGCCAGCGCGTCCGCAGGCTCGATGCGCAACGCAGACGCCTTCAGACGCGCCTGGCTGGCGCGCAGGCTGCGCACGAGGTCGCCATCCCGCTCGACCATCACCACCTCGGCGGCGCCACGCGAGCCGGCTTCGAAGCCCAGCGCTCCGCTGCCGGCAAACGCATCCAGGCAGCGCCACCCGGTCAGATCCTGCCCCAGCCAATTGAACAGTGTTTCGCGCACGCGGTCCGGCGTGGGCCGCAGGCCGGGTTTGTCGGCCACCGGCAGCTTGCTGCGTTTCCATTGGCCACCGATCAGGCGCACCTCGTGGGGCGGCCCGGTCCTGGGCCGGGCGGCGGCGGTCAAGGCCGCACCGGGATGCCGCGGCTGGCGAGCAGCGCCTTGGCCTGGCCGACACTGAACTCGCCATAGTGGAAGATGCTGGCGGCCAGGACCGCGTCGGCACCGCCGATCTGGATGCCTTCGGCCAGGTGTTCGAGCGCGCCGACGCCGCCCGAAGCGATCACCGGCACCGACACGGCATCGCTGACCGCACGCGTCAGCGCGAGGTCGAAACCGATCTTGGTGCCGTCACGGTCCATGCTCGTCAGCAGGATCTCGCCCGCCCCATGCTCGGCCATCTGGCGCGCCCAGGCCACTGCATCGAGCCCGGTGTTCTTGCGGCCACCATGGGTGTAGACCTCCCAGCCAGTGCCGTCGGCGCGCGCCTTGGCATCGATGGCCACGACGATCGCCTGGGCGCCGTACTTGCCCGAGGCATCGCGAATCACCTGCGGGTTGGCGACCGCCGCCGAATTGAAGCTGACCTTGTCGGCTCCGGCGTTCAGCAGCCGGCGCACGTCCTCGACCGTGCGGACGCCACCGCCGACCGTCAGGGGAATGAACACCTGGGAGGCCACCGCTTCGATGATGTGCAGGATCAGATCCCGGTCATCACTGGTGGCCGTGATGTCGAGGAACGTGAGCTCGTCTGCGCCCTGATCGTTGTAGCGCGCCGCAATCTCCACCGGATCGCCGGCATCGCGCAGCTCGACGAAGTTGACGCCTTTGACGACGCGGCCGCCGGTCACGTCGAGGCAAGGAATGATGCGTTTGGCGAGCATGGCGCGGGCGTTCCAGGAGGGCATCGATTATCGCCGCGGCCTTCCCCCTGGGTTGACCAGTCGTCAGGACGATGTGGGCGCGACGATCCGGCTAGCGAGCCGCACATTGGCGGCGCACGCGCTGGCCCACGCCATCATCTTCGGCGCCGGAAGGCGCCTGGCCGGGCCTCAGGCGCCGAGTTCGTCCGCCCGCTTCTGCGCAGCGGAGAAATCCAGCGAGCCCGTGTAGATCGATCGGCCGCAGATGACGCCCTCGACGCCTTCGTGCTCCACCGCGCACAGCCGTTCGATGTCGGCGATGTCGCTCAGTCCGCCCGAGGCGATCACCGGGATCGACAGCGCCTGCGCCAGCTTCACGGTGGCATCGATGTTGATGCCGGTGAGCATGCCGTCGCGACCGATGTCGGTGTAGATCACGCCTTCGACGCCGTAGTCCTCGAACTTCTTGGCCAGGTCGATCACTTCGTGGCCGGTGAGCTTGCTCCAGCCATC
>CAZXLI010000386.1:0-5427 GCA_964641795.1 uncultured Bordetella sp.
CGTGGTGGGTGCGCCAGAGCATCGAGCGGGCGATCATGCAACAGGCGCGCCTGGTGCGGCTGCCGGTGCATGTGGTGCGCGAGCTGAACCAGGTGCTGAAGATGCGCCGTTCGCTGGAAGCGCAGAGTTCCCTGCAGGCCGATGCCGGCCGTGGCGTGCGCATCGAAGACATCGCGCAGCGACTCGGTCGTCCGGTCGACGAAGTGGATGCGCTGCTGAAGCTCGCCGAGCATCCGACCTCGCTCGATGCACCGCTCGAAGCCGATGCTGGCGAGTCCCTGCTCGACAGCGTGGTGGATGACCAGGCCGTCGATCCGATGGGCCTGATGCTCAGTCGTGAGGTCGAGCAACTGCTGGCTTCGGGCATGGCTGAGCTCAACGAGCGCGAGCGCGAGGTGCTGTCGGGTCGTTATGGTCTTCAGGATCGCGAGCCAGAGACGCTGGAGATGTTGGCTGAGCGCCTGTGTCTGACGCGCGAGCGCATCCGCCAGATCCAGCAGGAGGCCTTGCTCAAGCTGAAGCGGCGCATGGCGCGCCAGGGCGTCGATCGCGACTCGCTGTTCTGAGCGACAGGGCCCGTCGAATGGCGCCGGGCTCAGCGTTTCCCTGAGGTGTTCCGGCGCGGACCGGGCGCTAGCATGGCCCGCACTGAGCTGGCTTCAGGAGTCAACAGCGATGAAGAAACTGCCTGCCGTGATGCTGGCCGCATGGGTGTTGGGTGCTGCCGGCACCGCATCGGCCCAGACCCAGGGGGTGAGCAAGAGCGAGATCGTGCTCGGCTCGATCCAGGACCTGTCCGGGCCGATCGCGGCATTCGGCAAGCAGGCGCGGCTGGGCATGATGCTGCGCATCGACGAAGTCA
This sequence comes from uncultured Bordetella sp., assembly GCA_964641795.1. Classification (GTDB taxonomy): domain Bacteria; phylum Pseudomonadota; class Gammaproteobacteria; order Burkholderiales; family Burkholderiaceae_C; genus Pseudaquabacterium. The sequence continues at coordinate 863 of CAZXLI010000386.1, forward strand.
ATGAACAGGGCGGCGTCAATGGCCGCAAGCTGAAGCTCCTGGTCGAGGACTCGGGCTATGACCCGAAGCGCGCGGTGCTGGCGGCGCAGAAGCTCGTGAACCAGGACAAGATCTTCCTGATGGCGGGCCACATCGGTACAGCACAGAACAACGCGGCGATGCCCGTGCAGTTCGAGAAGAACGTCATCAACTTCCTGCCGATCACCGCCGCGCGCGAGATGTACGAGCCCTTCCACAGGCTCAAGTACTCGTTCGCTGCGACCTACTACGACCAGATCCGCACCGCGCTGCCAAAGCTCGTGAAGGAAAAGGGTGCGAAGAAAGTCTGCACGATCTACCAGGACGACGAGTTCGGGCTGGAAGTCGCGCGTGGCGCCGAGGCGGGCATGAAGACCGCCGGTGGAGAACTCGCTGAACGTACGACGTACAAGCGCGGTGCCACGGACTTCTCGTCACAGGTGGCCCGCATGAAGGCGGCCAACTGCGACCTGGTGGTGCTGGGCACGATCATTCGAGAAACGATCGGCACGATCGCCGAGGCACGCAAGACGGGCTTCAACCCGACGTTTCTCGGGTCCAGCGCGGCCTACACCGACCTGATCCACAAGCTCGGTGGCAAGGCGATGGACGGGCTGTACGCGACGATGACGGTACAGCACCCCTACCTCGACGAGGCAGCCCAGCCGATCCGATTCTGGGCGACCAAGTACAAGACCAAGTTCAACGAGGACCCGACGGTGTTCTCTGTCTATGGCTACGACATCATCGACGTCTTCATTCGCGCGGCGCAGAAGGCGGGCCCGAACCTGACGGTGGACAGCTTCATCAAGGCCATGGACTCGATGACGGTACCGCCGGACATCTTCGGCTCTGCCGAGCAGACCTTCACTGCCACCAAGCGACTGGGCAGCGACCAGTCGAGGCTATCCCAGATCGTCGACGGGCGCTGGAAGGTGGTGTCGGAGTACGTCAAGCCATAGGACGCCGGGCAGGGTCGGATAATCCGGCCCATGACAGCGAACAACGAGTGGCTGAAGGTCGAATCGATCGACCTCGAAGCCCAGGGCGTGGCCCGCAACGCCGAGGGCAAGGTCGTCTTCATCGACGGCGCTTTGCCGGGCGAGGAAGCGCAGGTGCAGGTGGGCCGGCGCAAGAACCAGTGGGAACAAGGCACGCTGACCGCCCTGCGGCGCGAGAGCGCGTTGCGCGTGCGCCCGGCATGTCCGCACTTCGGGCTGCATGCGGGCGCCTGCGGCGGCTGCAAGATGCAGCACCTGGATGCGTCTGCGCAGGTGGCTGTGAAGCAGCGTGCGCTGGAGGACAACCTGGCTCACCTGGCCAAGCTGCGGCCCGAGCGCGTGCTGAGGCCAATCGAGGGGCCGACCTGGGGATACCGTTTCCGTGCGCGCCTCTCGGTGCGCTACGTGCCCAAGAAGGCGACGGTGCTGATCGGCTTCCACGAGCGCAAGTCTCGATACGTGGCCGACATGACGGTGTGTCCGGTTCTACCGCCCAAGGTGAGCGGCCTGCTGCTCCCGTTGCGAGCGCTCATCGGCACGATGGAACTGCGTGATCGCCTGCCGCAGATCGAGCTGGCGGTGGGTCAGCGCAGCGAGGGCATGGTGATTGCGCTGGTGCTGCGCCACCTGGCGCCGCTTGGGAGTGCCGACCTGCAGCGCCTGCGCGACTTTGCTTGCCAACACGGCGTCCAGTGGTGGCTGCAACCCCAAGGGCCGGACAGCGTGCACCTGCTGGACGAAGGCGGCGTGGAATTGGCCTACGCTCTGCCGGAGTTCGGCGTGCTGATGCCCTTCAAGCCGACCGACTTCACGCAGGTCAACCATCAGATCAACAGTGCGTTGGTGGGCCGCGCGCTGCGCCTGTTGGACGTCCAGCCGAACGAGCGCGTGATCGACTGGTTCTGCGGACTCGGCAACTTCACCTTGCCGATTGCCAGGCTTGCGAAGCAGGTGCTGGGCATCGAGGGCAGCGAGACCTTGGTGCAGCGATCGCGCGAAAACGCGCAGCGCAATGGCTTGAGTGACAAGGCGACCTTTACGGCGCGCAATCTGTTCGACCTGACGCCACAGGACCTGGTGGCTTTCGGTTACGCGGCCAAGTGGCTCGTCGACCCGCCACGCGAGGGTGCGTTCGCGCTCGCCAAGGCGCTGGCCGACCTGCATGCCGAGCCGTCGGCCGGCTGGACTCCGCCGCAGCGCATCGTCTACGTCAGTTGCAACCCCTCGACACTGGCGCGCGATGCCGGGCTGCTGGTGCACCAGGCCGGGTACCGGTGCGTGGCGGCTGGCGCGGTGAACATGTTCCCGCACACCGCGCACGTCGAGAGCATTGCAGTGTTCGAACGGCCATGAAAAAGGCCCCGCGTGGCGGGGCCTTTGAAGCTTGCAGCCAGATCGAGCGTCAGTCGCGCTCGCCGCCGAAGATGCCTAGTAGTGCGAGCAGGCTCTGGAACACGTTGTAGATGTCCAGATAGATCGCCAGGGTCGCGGAGATGTAGTTCGTCTCGCCGCCGTCGATCACGCGCTTCACGTCGTAGAGCATGAAGGCCGAGAAGATCGCGATGGCCAGCACCGCGACGGTGAGGAACATCGCGCTCGACTGCAGGAAGACGTTGACGATGCCGGCGATCATCAGCACCACCGCGCCGACGAACAGGAACTTGCCCATCCCCGACAGGTCGCGCTTGATCACGGAGGCCAGCGTCGCCATGACGAAGAACACGCCCGCCGTGCCGCCGAAGGCCGTCATGATCAGAGCGCTGCCGTTCTTGAAGCCGAGCACGAAGGCCAGCATGCGCGACAGCATCAACCCCATGAAGAAGGTGAAGGCCAGCAGCACAGCCACACCGGCTGCGGAATCCTTCGTCTTCTCGACCGCGAACATCAGGCCAAAGGCGCCGGCGAAGAAGATGATCGTGCTGATGCCAGGGCTCAGGCTCGTCATCACGCCGGTGGCTACTCCAACCCAGGCGCCCAGCACGGTGGGCAGCAACGACAGTGCCAACAGCCAGTAGGTGTTGCGCAGCACGCGGTTGCTGCCCGCCGCCAGCGACCCGGCGCCCGGGTAGCCAGGCAGGGTTTGCAGGCGTTGTTCGTTCATGTGACCTCCAGTGGACAAAACGACCAAGACACGGGCATGGACCCGAACGATTCATTGTAAGTTCCGCAGGTCAGCTCTGCCTGGCGAAACGCAATCGGGCCGGTACCTTCAGGCACACTCCCGCGCTGGTTCATGTGGGGGTTCTCCGATGAAAAGCAAGCCAGTACTGACGCTGGAAGACGTGCGTGCGGTGGCAATCGCCGCCGAGCAGGAAGCGCAGCGCAATGGCTGGGCCGTGACGATCGCGATCGTCGACGATGGCGGCCACCTGCTGTGGCTGCAGCGGCTGGATGGCGCGGCGCCCATCTCCGCCCAGATCGCGCCGAGCAAGGCCCGCACCGCGGCAGTGGGGCGGCGCGACAGCAAGGTCTACGAGGACATGATCAACCAGGGGCGTACTTCATTCCTCAGCGCGCCGGCGCTCGACGGCATGCTCGAGGGCGGTGTGCCGATTCTGGCGGGCGGCGAATGCCTCGGCGCCGTGGGTGTCAGCGGTGTGAAGTCGAGCGAGGACGCGCAGATCGCGCGTGCTGGCATCGCCGCCCTGGGCCTGTGATGGTGCATTGCTGGGTAGAGACATACCCGGAGCGGCTATACTTCGAAGGTTTACCCGCCACCCCCGCAGCCTAGCGAAACTCCACTGAAGTTTCCCCCACCGGACTTCCGGCGTGGACCTTGTTGTTCACGGAGCGGAGCTGGGTGCGAGCGACTTCCGGAGCTTTTGTCTTGCTGCCTGTCCTGCCCCCCGCGCTTCTTGTACTTGCAGACGGCACGGTCTTTCATGGCGTATCGATCGGCGCTGCCGGTCGGACGGTTGGTGAAGTGGTGTTCAACACCGCGCTCACCGGCTACCAAGAGATCCTCACCGACCCCAGCTATTGCCGGCAGATCGTCACCCTGACGTATCCGCACATCGGCAACTACGGTGTCAACCAAGAGGATGTCGAAGCCGCGAAGGTCCATGCCGCCGGGCTGATCATCAAGGATCTGCCGCCGCGCGTTTCCAACTTCCGCCAATCGCTGACGCTGCCGCAGTACCTGCAGCGCGAAGGCACTGTGGCGATCTCCGGCATCGACACCCGCCGGCTCACCCGTGTGCTGCGCACGCGCGGCGCGCAGAACGGCTGCATCGTCAGCTTCGCGGCGGGGACGTCGGTCTCGCAGGCTGACGTCGATGCAGCACTCGCGCTGGCACAGGCCGCGCCGAGCATGGCTGGCCTGGACCTGGCGCGAGAGGTCACGGTGAAGCAGGCCTATGAGTGGACCACCACCGAGTGGGCGCTGGGTCGTGGTTATGGCCAATTGGCCGACGCGCGCTTCCATGTGGTGGCCTACGACTTCGGCGTCAAGCACAACATCCTGCGCATGCTGGCGAGTCGCGGATGCCGTGTCACCGTGCTGCCGGCGCAAACGCCGGCAGCCGAGGTGCTGAAGCTGCGACCCGA
>CAZXLI010000387.1:0-5418 GCA_964641795.1 uncultured Bordetella sp.
TGATCTGCAGCATCTTGGCCACCCGCTGCACCGCGGCCTCGCGCTGCGCTTTCGGCACCTTGCGCATCTCGAGCCCGAAGGCGATGTTCTGCGCCACGTTCATGTTCGGGTACAGCGCATAGCTCTGGAACACCATCGCGATGTCGCGGTCCTTGCTGGGCAGGTAGGTGATGTCGCGCTCGCCGATGTGGATCGAGCCTTCGGTGGGCACGTCGAGCCCGGCAATCATGTTCAGCAGGGTCGACTTGCCGCAGCCCGAGGGGCCGACCAGGATCAGGAATTCGCCGGCGCCGATCTCGATGTCGATGCCCTTGAGGATCTCGACCGGACCGAAGGTCTTGCGCACTTGGCGGATGGACAGGGCTCCCATGGGGCAGTCTCCGATGAAACGTCGTCTTGGTTAGAACAGCAACTGGCCGTCGCGGCCGATGGCCGAGAGGCTGCGGAATTGCGGGCCGCGCCGCTTCAGGCTCAGCGGCAGGCCGGCCAGTTCATAGGCCGCCGGCGTGGCGGCCAGCGTGTGCAAAAGGCTTGCGCCGGTGGCCTGCGCACCGGTGCGCTGCAGGGCGTCGATCAGCAGGCGCGCGGCGATGTAGGCCTCGGTCATTGCCAGCGTGGGTGCCAGCTCGCGCGGACCGAAGCGCTGGTAGGCGGCGCTGAACTCGCGCATCAGCCGGATCTTCGGATCGCGCGGGTGCGGCACCACCTGAGAGATCAACAGCCCGCGTGCCGCCGCCGGGCCGACCACTGCAGCCAGCTGCGTCGCTTCGGCCGACGACAGCGCAATCAGCCGCGCCCGCCCGCCGGCCGCGGCATAGAGCTTCGCGAAGTAGGCCACCGCCGAGGTGTTGGTGGCCAGCAGCACCGCGTCGTGCGGGGTGCGCGCGATGGCTTGCGTGGCGGCGGCGACCTCGGCGGTGTCGGCCAGGTGCTGCTGCACCGTGGCCAGCTGCAGGCCGTGGCTGGCGGCGCGGTCGCGGGCCAGTGCGGCGATCTCGCGGCCGTCGTCATCGTCGGTCGTCAGCAGCGCGACGCGGCGCGCGAAGATGGTCGCCGCATGCGCGAACACCTGGTCGATCTCCAGCGCGTAGGTGCCGCGGATCGGGAACAGCCAGGGCGCGTCGAAGCCGGGGGCGCTGGCGCTGCCGCTGGTCACGCCCAGCACCGGCAGCCCGGCCTCGGCCGGCAGGCCGCTGCGCGCCAGTTCGCCGACGCTGTGCCGTCCGTGCAGCGCCAGCAGCGCCAGCGGCTGGGCCATGCGCAGGCCCTCGCGTACCTGCTCGGTGACGCGGCCGGGCTCCTCGTCGAAGGTCAGCAGTCGCAGCTGACGGCCAAAAGGCGCGGCCATCGCATTGGCCTGCGCGAACGCCACCTGGGCACCGACGCGCAGGTGCCAGCCGATGCCGCCGTTCACGCCGGTGAGCGGCACCACCTGCAGCACGGCCCAGTCGCCCGATGCCGGCACGGCCTGCGCGCCGCCGGCGGCCAGGCCGAGCGCGGCGGCGCCCAGGGCGCCCATCAGTTGGCGGCGGGTCGGCGGCATGGCAGGCCTCGCCTTCAGCCCTTCACCGCGCCGGCGGTGAGCCCGCGCACGAAGTACTTGCCGGCGACGATGTAGACGAACAGCGTGGGCAGCGCGGCGATCAGCGCGGCGGCCATGTCCACGTTGTATTCCTTGACCGAGCTCGAGGTGTTGGACAGGTTGTTCAGGCCCACCGTGATCGGCTTCGAATCGGCGCCGGAGAACACCACGCCATAGAGGAAGTCGTTCCAGATGTTGGTGAACTGCCAGATCAGCGTGACGACCAGGATCGGCGTCGACAGCGGCAGCACGATGCGGCGGAAGATCTGCCAGAACGAGGCGCCGTCGAGCATCGCGGCCTTGATCAGCTCGTCGGGCAGGCCGATGTAGTAGTTGCGGAAGAAGAGGGTGGTCGACGGGATGCCGGCAATCACGTGCACCACGATCAGCCCCCAGATCGAGCTGGCCAGGCCCAGCCAGCCGAGCACCTGGCTCATCGGCAGCAGCACCACCTGCATCGGCATGAACACGCCGAACAGCAGCATCGCGAACAGCGTCTCGCTGCCGCGGAAGCGCCATTTGCTGAGCACGTAGCCGTTGAGCGCACCGATCAGCGTGGACACCGCCACCGCTGGCACCACCATCAGCACGCTGTTGAAGAAGAAGGGCTTCAGGCCGCCGCAATCGGTGCCGGTGCAGGCACTGCTCCAGGCCTTGGCCCAGGCCGCGAAACCAGGGCTGGTGGGCAGCGACAGCAGGTTGCCGTCGCGGATCTGCGCCATGTCCTTCAGCGAGGTCACCACCATCACGTACAGCGGCGTCAGGAACCAGGCCGCGAACAGCAGCAGCGCGCCCCACAGCAGCAGGCGATGCATCGTCAGCCGATTCACTTCTTGGTCCTCAGTTCGGAATACAGGTAGGGCACGACGATCGCGGCCACGGTGGCCAGCATCACCGTCGCGCTGGCCGCGCCCAGGCCGAGCTGGCCGCGGGTGAAGCTCATCGCGTACATGAATGTGGCCGGCAGGTCGGTGGCGAAGCCGGGGCCGCCGGCGGTGAGTGCCATCACCAGGTCGAAGCTCTTGATCGCCAGGTGGCTCACCACCATCAGCGTCGAGAAGAACACCGGCCGCAGCGACGGGATCAGGATGCGCCAGTAGATGCGCGGCAGGCTCGCGCCATCGACCTGCGCGGCCTTGATGATCGAGTCGTCGATGCCGCGCAGGCCGGCCAGGAACAGCGCCATCACGAAGCCCGCGCTCTGCCAGACGCCGGCGATCGCGATGCAGTAGATGGCCTTGTCGGGGTTCACCAGCCAGTCGAAGGTGAAGCTGGTGAAGCCCCATTGCTGCACCAGGTGCTCCAGGCCCAGGCCGGGGTTCAGCATCCACTTCCACGCGGTGCCGGTGACGATGAACGAGATCGCCATCGGGTACAGGTAGATCGTGCGCAGCACGCCTTCGGCGCGCACCTTCTGGTCGAGCAGGATGGCCAGCAGCAGGCCCAGCGCCATGGCGCCGCCGATGAACAGCACGCCGAAGATCAGCATGTTCTTCAGCGCGAGCTGGAAGCGTTCGCTCGCGAACAGCGCGTGGTACTGCGCGAAGCCGACGATCTCGTAGTTCGGCAGCAGGCGCGAGGCCGAGACCGACAGCAGCCCGTTCCAGGCGATCAGGCCGTAGATGAAGAACAGCGCCAGCACGAAGCTGGGGGCCACCACCAGTTTGGGCAGCCAGGGGGTGCGCAGGGCACTGGGGGCGGACATCGCGGGCTTCCGTTTATCCAACGATCGAGTGTGCAGCCGGATGGAAAAAAGGGGCCACGCGTGCAGCAACGCGTGGCCTCAAAGCTCCAATGAGAACTGCCTGGTTGTCGTTATGCGATCAACGCGTCTTGGCTGCCGCGGCCAGCTTGGCCTGGGCGTCCGCCACGCTCATCTTGTCGTCGTTCCAGAACTGGCTGACGCTGTCCTTGATGGCGCCTTCGATCGCCGAGGGCACGGCCATGCCATGCGCGATGGAGGGCACCAGCGAGCCGGCCTTCGCGGTGTCGACGAAGTCCTTGGCCGAGGTCTTGGCGCAGTCGTCGAACTTGTCCATCTTCATGCCCAGGCGCACCGGGATCGAGCCCTTGTACAGGTTGAAGATTTCCTGGAACGCCGGGGCCATGATCTCCTTGGCCAGCTCCTTCTGCGCGGCGATGTTGGCCGGGTCCTTCAGCTTGAACATCGCGAACGAGTCGACGTTGAAGGTGTAGGACTTGGCGGTGCCGGGCGCGGGCACGCACAGGAAGTCGGTGCCCGGCGTCTTGCCCGCGGCGATGAACTCGCCCTTGGCCCAGTCGCCCATCAGCTGCATGCCGGCCTCGCCCTTGATCACCATCGCGGTGGCCAGGTTCCAGTCGCGGCCCGGGGCGTTCTTGTCGGTGTAGCCCTTGACCTTCTTGAAGGTCTCGAGCACCTTGGTCATGGTCGGCCCGCTGATCGTGGCGCCATCCAGCTGCACCAGCGCCTTCTTGTAGAACTCCGCGCCGCCGACGCCGAGCGCAACGCTCTCGAAGGTGGTGAAGTCCTGCCAGTTCTGGCCGCCGTGCGCGAGCGGGATGATGCCGGCCTTCTTCAGCGCCTCGGCGGTGACGAAGAATTCGTCCCAGGTGGTCGGCGTCTTGGCATTGGCCTTCTTCAGCGCCTCGGGGTTGACCCACAGCCAGTTCACGCGGTGCACGTTGACCGGCGCGGCAACGTAGTTGCCCTTGTACTTCATGATGTCCGAGACGACCTTGGGCAGCAGCTCGTCCCACTTCTCGGCCTTGGCCACATCGTCGATGTTGGCCAGCACGCCTTCCTGCGCCCATTCCTGCAGCGAGGGGCCCTTGATCTGCGCGGCCGACGGGGCGTTGCCCGAGACCACGCGCGACTTCAGCACCGTCATCGCCGAATCGCCGCCGCCGCCGGCCACGGCGAAGTCCTTCCAGCGGTGGCCGCTCTTCTGGAGGGTTAGCTTCAGCGCCGCGGCAGCCTTGGCCTCGCCGCCCGAGGTCCACCAGTGCAGCACCTCGATCTCGCCGGCGCGGCTGCCTTGTGCGGCCGCGAGGGCCCCGCAGGCCAGCGCGATGGCGCCGAGCCTTTGCATCGTGTTCTTGCTCATCGATCAGTCTCCTTCGTGATGCGGCGCCGAGCTTACGGCGCCAGCGGGTTCAGAACCACCACTCCACCTGGGCGCCGTAGCTGGTGCCCGATGTCTTGTTCGCGAAATCGGCCATGCCGGTGACGTTGCCGGCGGCCTTGTTCCACTTGGCGCTGGTGACGTACAGGCGGAACTCGGGCCGGCTCCAGAAATCCGGGCCGATCGACAGCGTGGGCGCCAATGTCAGCTTGGTCAAGCGGGCGGTCTGGCCGCCGTCGGGCTTGTACTGCGAGACACCGAGTTCGCCGACGAACTTGAAGTTCTTGGTCAGCGCATACGAGGCGCGGCCGCCGACGCTGGCCGAGTCGACCTTCAGGCCGGCGCCGTTCTTCTCGCTGGCCAGCAGGAAGATGGCCTGGCCGCCCAGCGGGCCGCTCTGGCCGTTGAAGCTTTCGACGATGCGCCAGCTCTTGGCCTTGCTGCCGGCGCTGAGGTCGCCGAAGTTGGCGTTCAGGCCCGCCGAGCCCTGCGCGAACTGCAGCCACAGCGTGTTCGACAGGCCGGTGCCGAAGAGCTGGGCCTGGTCGTGGCGCACCGTGAAGCCGGTGCCGGTCTTGCCGCCGGAGAAGTCGCCCTTGGTGAAGGTGGCGAAGAAGTTCAGCTTGCCGTTGGCGTTGGCCGGCATGTCGACGTATTCGATGTTGACGCGGTTGCCCGTGTAGTGGCTCAGTAGTAATGTCGCGTTCTGGCTCATTAGAGATGTCGCACAGT
>CAZXLI010000388.1:0-5409 GCA_964641795.1 uncultured Bordetella sp.
AATACGGCGAGGGCGACTACAACTGCCTGCACCAGGACCTGTACGGTGAGCACGTCTTCCCGCTGCAGGTGGCCATGCTGTTGTCTCGGCCGGGCGAAGATTTCACCGGCGGCGAGTTCGTGATGACGCAGACCGATGCCGACGGGCAGCGCGCCGACGTCATCGCCCTGGGCCAGGGCGACGCCGTGGTGTTCGCGGTGCACCAGCGGCCGGTGCCGGGCCGGCGCGGCAGCCCGCGCCGGGCGGCCATGCGCCATGGCGTCAGCCGCCTGCACGGCGGGCAGCGCCACACGGTCGGGCTGATCTTCCATGACGCGCGCTGACCTGCACACGCTGGGCCTGTTCGAGGACGAGGCCGGCACGGTCGAGCCGATCGGCCCGCGCGCCTGCGTGCTGCGCGGCTTCGCACGGGACGCGGCGCCGGACCTGCTGGCCGCGATCACCTCGATCGCCGAGCAGGCGCCGTTCCGCCACATGCAGGTGCCCGGCGGCCACACGATGTCGGTGGCGATGACCAACTGCGGCCGCTTCGGCTGGACCAGCGACGCGCGGGGCTACCGCTACACGCCCGACGATCCGCTCAGCGGCGCGCCATGGCCGCCGCTGCCCGCGGTCTTCCTGGACCTGGCGCAGGCCGCGGCCCAGGCGGCCGGCTTCTCTGGCTTCGTGCCCGATGCCTGCCTGATCAACCGCTACCGGCCTGGCACCCGGCTGACCCTGCACCAGGACCGCAACGAGCACGACCTCGCCGCGCCGATCGTGTCGGTCTCGCTGGGCATGCCGGCGACCTTCGTGTTCGGTGGCCTGCGCCGGGCGGACAGGACCCGGCGCGTGCCCCTGCGGCATGGCGATGTCACGGTCTGGGGTGACGAGGATCGTCTGCGTTATCACGGCGTGCTGCCGCTGGCCGATGCGCCACACCCGTTGCTGGGCAGCGAGCGGCTGAACCTCACCTTGCGCAAGGCCGGTCCATGAGCCGCCGCAAGGTCGCCTCCAGCGCCGCCTACGCCAGCGACGAGCAGCGCTGGGCGGCCGTGCAGGCGCGCGATGCCCGGGCCGACGGCCACTTCGTCTACGGCGTGCGCACCACCGGCGTGTTCTGCCGGCCGAGCGCGGCGGCCCGGCTGCCGCAGCGCGAGAACGTCGAGTTCTTCGACGACGAACGCGCGGCCCGCGCCGCCGGCTACCGGGCCAGCCGTCGTCCGGCCGGCGACCGCACCGTGCTGGCGGCACAGCGCGCGGCCCTGGTGGCGAAGGCCTGCCGGCTGATCGAGCGCGCGCCGACACCGCCGTCGCTGGACGCGCTGGCCGCGCAGCTGGACCTGAGCCCCTTCCATTTCCACCGCGTGTTCAAGGCCGAGACCGGGCTGACGCCCAAGGCCTATGCCCATGCCTTCCGCGCCCGCCAGCTGCGCGCGCAACTGGGCCCGCAACCCGCCTCGAAGAAAGCCCCCACCGTGACCGAAGCCCTCTACGACGCCGGATTCGGCTCCAACAGCCGCTTCTACGCGGCCTCCGACCAGCTGCTCGGCATGCCGCCGCGCGACTACCGCGCCGGCGGCCCGAACATGCGCATCCGCTTCGCGGTGGGCCAGTGCGCGCTGGGCGCGATCCTGGTGGCGCAGAGCCAGCGCGGGCTGTGCGCCATCCTGCTCGGCGACGATCCGCAACACCTGGTCGAAGACCTGCAGGACCAGTTCCCGAAAGCGCAGCTGATCGGCGGCGACGCCGCTTTCGAGCAGCTGGTGGCGCAGGTGGTCGGCTTCGTCGAAGCGCCGGCGCTGGGCCTGCAGCTGCCGCTGGACGTGCAGGGCACGGCCTTCCAGCAGCGCGTGTGGCAGGCGCTGCGCGAGATCCCGCCCGGCGCCACGGTCAGCTATGCGCAGGTGGCCGCGCGCATCGGGCAGCCGAGCGCCGTGCGCGCGGTGGCACAGGCCTGCGGCGCCAACCGGCTGGCGGTGGCGATTCCCTGCCACCGCGTCGTGCGGCGCAGCGGCGAACTCTCCGGCTACCGCTGGGGCGTCGAGCGCAAGCGCGCCTTGCTCGAGCGCGAGCGCGAGCGCGAGGCCGACTGATGTCGACCCGCCACCTGCCCCGTGACGAGCCCGACTGGGGCACCCTCGCGCAGCAGCTGGATCAGGAAGGCCATGCCCTGCTGCCGGGCCTGCTGGGCGAGGCGCCGCTCGCGGCCTGGCGCGACGCGCTGTACCAGCGCCTGCTGCCGATCGCCCGCCGCTGGCAAGCCCAGCTCGACCCGCACGCGCCGCCACTTCCCGCCGCGCCGGACCCGGCCGTGCCCGAGCTGCGCAGCTGCCTGCGCGCCGGCGAGCACCAGCCGCTGCAGCAGCATGCGGCCGCCGCGGCGCGGTTTCCGCTGCAGCTGGTGGCCCTGCTCAGCGAGCCCGGCCGCGACTTCGACGGCGGCGAGTTCGTGATGACCGAGCAGCGCCCGCGCATGCAGTCGCGGCCGATCGTGCTGCCGCTGCGGCGGGGCGATGTCGCGGTCATCGCGGTCGCCCAGCGCCCGTACCGTGGCGCCGCCGGTCCCTACCGCGTGAACCTCAAGCATGCGATCAGCCGCGTGCACCGCGGCGAGCGGCTCGGGCTCGAACTGCTGTTCCACGCTTCCTGACCTACCAAATCGAGAGGACTCGCGACCGGGGCGAATTCGGCACACTGGCGGCCCGCCCCGGAGATCGCCACATGAAAATCGCCTTCACATCCTGCTGCGACACGGACAATGACAACCAACAGGTGGCCTGGGACCAGATGAGCGCGCAGGCCCCGGATGTCATCGTGCTGCTCGGCGACAGCATCTACATGGACTACAAGTGGCCCGGCGACAAGAAGTGGGGCAACGGCGAGCCGCGGGACAAGCCCCTGGACCAGTTCTCGCAACGCATGCACGCGTACTATGCGCGTCAGTGGAGCGTCGCCTCGTTCGCACGCGCGATCGCGCGGCCTGAGGTGTTCGCGATTTGGGACGATCACGATTTCGGTTTCAACAACGGACGCGGCGGCGGCCATGCGCCGTCCGACCCGCTGTGGATGAGTCCGGAGATGCGCCGCCTCTCGCGACTGCTGTTCGAGCAGTTCAGGCAGGCACTGAAGGACAAGCCGGCGATCTACCCTCCCAATCCTTGCCCGAGCGGGATCGTGGCCGAGCCCGATGATCTCGGAGGCATCCAGACGACCGTCGACCTGAGCTCCGGATTGCGCCTGCACCTTCTCGACGGCCGCAGCTTTCGCGGGCCTGCAAGCCAGCAGTCCAGCATGCTGGGCATGGACCAGCGTCACGCCCTGGAGAAGAACTGGCTGGCAAGGCCCGGCATCAACCTGCTGGCCAGCGGCACGACCCTGGAGGACTGGGGCCGCTACAGCGACCGCGACTGGCTGTTCGAGCAGGCAGCCCAGGTGCATGTGCTGGTGCTCAGCGGCGACATCCACAGGAAGCGCTTTCTCTCCGAAGCCCCGGTCTTCGAGGCCACCGCGAGCGCGATGGCGCAGCCCCCGAAGGCGACCTACGTGTTCGGCAAGCGGACCGAGGTCTTCGGAACCCTGGAGGTAGGAGCGAGCACCATCGACGTCTCGCTGTTCCAGGGGGAAAAGAGGCCCGAACGCCATCGCATCGATCTGCAGCATTGGAGCGACGCGCTCGCGCCCTGAGCACGCGCCGACGGTTCAGCACCTCGCCCGGGCGGCGGGCCTGTAGCATCGCCGCGGTGTCGACGTCCTGAACCCGGTTCCCCTCTCCATGCCCTTGCCCGCCCGCGCCGCGCCGCTGTACCGTTTGTTCGTCGTCGGCGTGCTGGGTTTCGCCTCCGGCCTGCCGCTGGCGCTGACCGGCCAGGCGTTGCAGGCCTGGTTGAGCGTCTCGGGCCTCGATGTCGCGACCATCGGCTTCCTCAGCCTGGTCGGGCTGCCCTACACCTTCAAGTTCCTGTGGGCGCCGCTGATGGACCGCTTCGAGCTGCTGCCCGGCCTGGGCCGGCGGCGCGGCTGGCTGGTGGCCACGCAGCTGGCGCTGGCCGGCACCCTGCTGATGTTGGCGGCCACGCCGCCACAGCACTCGCTGCAGCTGTTCGCGCTGCTGGCGCTGCTGACCGCCTTCGTCTCGGCCTCGCAGGACGTGGTGATCGACGCCTACGGCACCGACCTGCTGCCGCAGGCCGAGCGCGGGCTGGGTTCGTCGCTGAAGGTGCTGGGTTATCGGCTGGCGATGATCCTGTCCGGTGGCGTCGCGCTGATCTGGACCGATGCGGTCACCGGCAGCGGCTGGACCTGGCCCCAGGTGTACCGGCTGATGGCGGCCATCATGGCCGGCGCGGCCGTGTTCTCGGCGTTCGCGCTGCCGCGGCTGAAGACAGCCGCCGCGCCGCAGAGCGTGGCGCGCAACGACCTGGTCGGCTTCATCGCGGTGCTGGCCGCGGCTTTCACGGGTTATCTGTTCACGCTGTACCTCGCCACGCCGCTGGCCGGCCGGCTGCTGCAGCCGCTGCTGGCCGGCAGCAGCCTGGCGCCGGCCCTGCAGGCGCGCTGGGTCGACCTGCTGGCGCTGGTGTTCGGCATCGCCTTCACGCTGCCGCTGGGCGGCTGGGCCGCGCGGCGCGCGCGCTTCGAGACGCTGCTGGGCGGCCTGGGCAGCTATTTCGCGCAGCCGGGCGCGGCGGCCTTCCTGCTGTTCATCGTGCTGTACAAGCTGGGCGACGCCTTCGCCGGCGCGCTGATGACGCCCTTCCTGCTGCAGTCCATGGCCTTCAGCTCGGCCGAGGTCGGCGTGGTCAACAAGGTGCTCGGGCTGTGGCTGACGATCGGCGGTGCGCTGGTCGGCGGCGCGCTGATGCTGCGGCTGGGGCTGTGGCGCTCGCTGATGCTGTTCGGCATCCTGCAGGCCGCCAGCAACATGGGCTTCTGGTGGCTGGCGACCTTCGGCAAGGGCAGCCTGCCCGGGCTGGTGATCCCGGCCTTCGACTTCGGGCTCGTCGCGCTGAAGCAGGCCTCGCCGGTGGATGGCGGGCTGCTGATGGTGGTGGCCTTCGAGAACCTCTCCGGCGGCATGGGCACGGCCGCCTTCGTCGCCTTCCTGATGGCGTTGACGCAGCAGCGCTTCACCGCCACGCAGTACGCGCTGCTGAGCGCCTTCGCCTCGGTCGGCCGCGTCTGGGTGGGGCCGATGGCCGGTGTGCTGGCCGAGTCGATCGGCTGGCCGCCCTTCTTCATCGTCTCCACCGTGCTGGCGCTGCCCGCGCTGGGGCTGCTGTGGCGGCTGCGCGCCCCGGTGCGGCGGCTGGAAGTGGTGCCGGGCAGCGGCGCGGACGACGACTAGGAGTCTGCGCGGCAGAAGCCGCAAAGACTCCTAGGAGTCTGCGCGGCAGAACCGGGTAGTTCCTGATGCTGCGTGGCACGGCA
>CAZXLI010000389.1:0-5377 GCA_964641795.1 uncultured Bordetella sp.
GCACGCGGTGGACATCACCGGGCACGTCGGGTGGACGCCGAAGCTCCCGTCGCTCGGGCGCAAGGACGAGCAGCGCACCGGCCGGGTCCGGGGCTTCGCCGACGCCGACTTCTTCGCCGGCGTCATGGCGCCCTACTTCGACACCCTCTACATCGACCAGTCGAAGCAGGGGAAGTTCCTGTGGACCGGCCCGCCGTTCTTCACGTTCGGCTTCACCGTCGGGATCGGCCTCACCTTCTGATCCGAGCGTCCAGCGTTCAGCCTTCAGCGGTCGGCCCGGGCCCGAGCGGACGGCTGACGGCTCCCTCAGAACAGATCCTTCACCTGGTCGTAGTAGCTGCCGAAGTGGACGCGGCCGTGGTACGCGAAACCCGCGCGGTCGAACGCGACCTTCTCGACACCGGCGGCCTTGGCCTTTTCGGCAATGCGCTTGCCAACGGCGGTGGCTGCCGCGGTGTTGCCGCCCTTGCCGCCGAGCGCCTCACGCACTTCCTTCTCGGCCGTCGAAGCCGAGGCCAGCACACGCTGGCCGTCGTCGGAAATGACGCTCGCGTAGATGTGCAGGTTGGAACGGAAGACCGTCAGGCGCACCACACCCTGCTGGGCAATGCGCGCGCGGGTCTGGCGGGAGCGACGCAGGCGCTGTTCTTTCTTCGTCAGCATCATCAGCTCCTTACTTCTTCTTCGTTTCCTTCAGCACCACGCGCTCATCGGCGTAGCGGATGCCCTTGCCCTTGTAGGGCTCGGGCGGACGGATCGCGCGAACTTCGGCCGCCACCTGGCCGACGACCTGACGGTCGGCACCCTTGATGACGATTTCGGTCTGCGTCGGGCACTCGACCTTGATGCCGGCCGGCATCTCTTTGGCCACCGGGTGCGAGAAACCGATCTGCAGGTTCAGCTTGGTACCCTGGGCCTGGGCACGGAAACCCACGCCGACCAGGTTCAGCTTCTTCTCGAAGCCCTTGCTGACACCATTGACCATGTTGTTGACGAGCGCGCGCATCGTGCCGCTCATCGCATTGGCTTCGGCGCTATCGTTGGCCGGCGCCATCTTCAGCACGGCGCCATCTTTGTGCACCGTGACCAGCGAGTTCATCGCGCGCGCCAGCGTGCCGTTGGCACCCTTGACGGTGATCTGATCAGCCGTGACCTGCACGTCCACGCCTTGCGGGACGGTGATCGGCATCTTTCCTACGCGGGACATTGTCGTCTCTCCTTCGATCAGGCCACGTAGCAAAGCACTTCGCCGCCGACGCCACTCTGGCGCGCCTTGCGGTCGGTCATCACACCCTTCGGCGTGGTGACAATGGCCACACCCAAGCCGTTCATGACCTGCGGGATCGCGTCGCGGCCCTTGTAGATGCGCAGGCCAGGACGGCTGACGCGCTCGATGCGCTCGATCACCGGGCGGCCGGCGTAGTACTTCAGCGCGACCTCGAGTTCGGTCTTGGCGCCGTCGGTCTTGACGGCGAAACCGTCGATGTAGCCCTCGTCCTTCAGGACCTGGGCGATCGCGACCTTCAGCTTCGACGACGGCATCGACACGACGGCTTTTTCGACCATCTGTGCGTTACGAATGCGCGTCAGCATGTCGGCGATGGGATCACTCATGCTCATGGGGATATCTCCTGCTCTCGCCGCTTACCAGCTGGCCTTGACCACGCCGGGAATGTCGCCCTTGAAGGCGAGTTCGCGGATCTTGCTGCGACCGAGGCCGAACTGACGGAACGTACCGCGCGGGCGACCAGTCAGTTCACACCGATTGCGCAGACGGGTCGGGTTGGCATTGCGCGGGAGCTTCTGCAGCTCGAGGCGAGCGAGGTAGCGTTCTTCGTCGGACTTCTTGGCGTCGTTGGCGACGGCCTTCAGCTCGGCGTACTTCTTCGCGTACTTGGCGACCAGCTCTTCGCGCTTGGCTTCGCGTTGCTTGAGGGACAGTTTGGCCATGGTTCGCCTTCAGTTCTTGAACGGGAAGCGGAAGGCCTGCAGCAGCGCCTTGCACTCGTCGTCGGACTTCGCGGTGGTGGTGAAGCTGATGTTCAGGCCACGCAGCGCGTCGATCTTGTCGTACTCGATCTCGGGGAAGATGATCTGTTCCTTGACGCCGACGTTGTAGTTGCCGCGACCGTCGAACGCACGACCCGAGATACCGCGGAAGTCACGCACGCGCGGCAGCGCGATCGTGACGAAGCGGTCGAGGAATTCGTACATGCGCACGCCACGCAGCGTGACCATGCAGCCGATGGGCAGGTTCTCGCGGATCTTGAAGCCGGCGATGGCCTTGCGCGACTTGGTGACCACGGGCTTCTGGCCGGCGATCTTGGTCAGGTCACCGACAGCGTGCTCCATCACCTTCTTGTCGGCCACCGCCTCGCTCACGCCCATGTTCAGCGTGATCTTGGTCAGGCGCGGCACTTCCATCACGGACTTGTAGCCGAACTTCTTGACGAGGTCCGGAACGACCTTCTCGCGGTAAAACTGTTGCAGACGAGCCATGTCGACCTCTTACGCCTTGATCTCTTCGCCACTGGACTTGTAGACGCGAACCTTCTTGCCATCGGCCAGAAGCTTCACGCCGACCCGGTCGGCTTTGCCCGTCGCCGCATTGAAGATCGCGACATTGGATTGGTTGATCGGCATCGTCTTGTCGACCACACCGCCGGTCGTGCCCTTCATCGGGTTCGGCTTGACGTGCTTCTTCACCACGTTGATGCCTTCAACGATGACATGGTCATCATCGACGCGCAGCGACACGGTGCCGCGCTTGCCCTTGTCGCGCCCGGTCAGCACGATGACCTGGTCGCCCTTGCGAATCTTGTTCATGGCCAGTCCTTTGAATCGGTGCAGCGCTTAGAGCACTTCCGGCGCCAGCGACACGATCTTCATGAAGCGCTCGGTACGCAGTTCGCGCGTCACCGGCCCGAAGATGCGGGTGCCGATCGGCTCGAGCTTGGCATTCAGCAGCACGGCGGCATTGCCGTCGAACTTGACCAGCGAACCATCCTGGCGGCGCACGCCCTTGGCGGTGCGGACAACCACGGCGCTGTAGACCTCGCCCTTCTTGACGCGGCCACGCGGCGCAGCCTCCTTGATCGACACCTTGATGATGTCGCCGATGGCGGCATAGCGGCGCTTGGAGCCACCGAGCACCTTGATGCACATGACGGACTTCGCGCCCGTGTTGTCAGCGACATCGAGTCGCGATTGCATTTGGATCATGTTTGTCCCCAACTTGACCGCCGAGACTTGGCACCTTGGGTGCCTTCGACTCATCGATCAGTCTTGGGCCCGTCAGCACCCCTCGTGAAGGAGCACCGCTTGGGCGGATCCGACGAGCAACTTGCAACGAACGCGCAAGCCGCCCGGCGGCGAAGCTGCGGATTATGCGTGCTAACCCGCCGCGTGGTCAAGCAGGTTCAGGCAATTTCCTTGGCCTGGCGCAGCATGGTGTCCGCGTCGCTGACTTCGAACTTGCCCGGCGCCTCCACGTTCAGCGTCTTGACGACACCGTTGTCGACGAGCATCGAATAGCGGTTCGAACGCAGGCCCATGCCCTTGGCGGTGAGATCCAGCGTCAGGCCGGTCGCCCTGGCGAAGTCAGCACTGCCATCGGCCATCATGCGGACCTTGCCAGCGGTCTTCTGGTCACGGCCCCAGGCGCCCATCACGAACGCGTCGTTGACCGACACGCACCAGATTTCGTCGACACCTGCGGCCTTCAGCTCGTCTGCCTTGGCCACATAGCCGGGCACGTGCTTGGCCGAGCAAGTGGGCGTGTAGGCGCCGGGCAGCCCGAAGATCGCGATCTTCTTGCCAGCGGTGGCTTTCTCGATGTCGAAGCTGTTGGGTCCGATCGAGCAGCCATTGCCCTCGACCTCGATGAACTCGTTCAGGGTGCCCGAAGGCAGCTTGTCGCCAACCTTGATCATGGATGCGCTCCTCGTGAAAAGAATTTCGGCCGGTCGCCAGTATTCCAGCGATCCGGCCGAAGAACCTGGCGTGCGTCGGGAAGACCCGCCGCCACGCCGGGCTTGGGTGCTTAGACGATGGCCGCCTTTTGCAGCAGCTTGGTCACGACCCATGACTTGGTCTTGCTGAACGGCCGCCCTTCAGCGATCTCGACCAGGTCGCCCATGTGGTACTCGCCCTTTTCGTCATGCGCGTGGTACTTGCGCGAGCGGCCGACGATCTTGCCGTACAGCTCGTGCGTGACACGGCGCTCGACCAGCACGGTGACGGTCTTTGCGCGCTTGTCGCTGACGACTCGGCCGACCAGGGTGCGGGTGTTCTTCGCGGGCGTTTGGGTTTGGGCTTCGCTCACTTGGCGGCTCCCTTCTTCTTCTCGGCCAGGATGGTCTTGGCGCGAGCGATGTCACGGCGGGTCTGGCCCAGCGTTGCAGTGTTGCTCAGCTGTTGCGTGCCCTTCTGCATGCGCAGGCCGAAGTGGGCCTTCAGCAGGTCGGTGACCTCCTTCTCGAGGCCGGCGACGTCCTTGGCGCGCAGTTCAGATGCTTTGCTCATGGTGCTCTCTCCGTCCTCAGGCGCCGACTTGGCGTGCGACGAACGTGCAGCGCAGCGGCAGCTTGGCAGCAGCCAGCGTGAACGCTTCGCGCGCCAGTTGCTCAGGAACGCCGTTCAGTTCGTACAGCACCTTGCCCGGCTGGATCTCGGCGACGTAGTACTCGGGGTTGCCCTTGCCGTTACCCATCCGCACTTCAGCCGGCTTCTGGGAGATCGGCTTGTCCGGAAAGATGCGGATGAAGATGCGGCCACCACGCTTGATGTGACGCGAGATCGCGCGACGCGCGGCTTCGATCTGGCGGGCAGTGATGCGACCGCGCTCGGTGGCCTTCAGGCCGAATTCGCCGAACGACACATTGGCACCGCGGGTGGCGATGCCGGTGTTGCGGCCCTTCTGTTCCTTGCGGAACTTGCGACGTGCTGGTTGCAGCATGTTCTTGACTCCTTATGCGGCGCCGGTGCCAGGCGTGGGCGCCTTGCGCACACGCTTGACAGCCGGACGGTCGCCCGCCGGGGCGCCGTCGGCCGGCTTGCTGTCGCCAGCGGGGGCGGCATCGCTGCGCGGGCCACGATCGCCACCAGGGCGCGGACCCCGACGGTCCGGGGCTCCCGGACCACCCGGGCGCGGACCACGACGCGGACGGCGTTCTTCTTCCTGGCCCTCGGGCTTGGTGGCGCCGGGCGCGTCTCCGCGACCGAGGTTGTCACCGCGGTAGACCCAGACCTTGACGCCGATGACGCCGTAGGTGGTCTTCGCTTCCGAGAAGCCGTAGTCGATGTCGGCGCGAAGCGTATGCAGCGGCACGCGACCTTCGCGGTACCACTCGGTGCGCGCGATTTCGATGCCATTCAG
>CAZXLI010000390.1:0-5348 GCA_964641795.1 uncultured Bordetella sp.
AGCAGAAGAAAGTTACCCGCCCGCCGGGGCGGGACCCGGCACCTGGGCAGGCGGAGGCTCTCACCAAAAGCGAACCAACGAAAGACCGCTCCGAGCCGAGCGCGGCCGCGCGTGTCGGCCAGTCGCAGCCTTCGGTCAGCGTGCGCGACATCGCGCGCAGCCGCATCCAGTGGCGCCGCCGCGTCATTCCGCCTTGGGCCGCGCATCGGCCGGCACTTCGCGCAGTTCGCAAGCCTCGAGGTGTTCCAGCTCGGGCCAGTCGGGGTAGCTCAGCAGGCGGTCGACGAACAACTGCGCGTGGGCCACGATGGTCGCGTCGTCGACACGGTGGGCGCCATGCAGCACCAGCGGCGGCAGGAAGCGCATGCCGGCCAGCGCGGCGGTCTGGTCATAGGGCGGCAGGAAGGCATCGAAGAAGTAGCGGTTGTAGCCATCGCTGCGGTACGAGTGTTCCGGGCCGCCGGTGCTCAGCGCCAGCCACAGGTCGCGGCCGCGCAGCGCATCGCCGCCGGGACCGTAGGCCCAGCCGAACGAGAACACCTCGTCGAGCCACAGCTTCATCAGCGGCGGCATGCCGTACCAGTGGATCGGATGCAGCCACACCATCAGCTCGGTGTCGGCCAGTGCCGCCTGCTCGGCGGCCACGTCGATCAGGTAGTCGGGATAGCGCGCATAGAGGTCGCGCAGCTCGATGCCGGCGCCACCGTCGGCCGCGGACTTCACCGCCTGCGCCATGCGGCGCGCAATGCGCGAGTGCTCGAGCTGGGGATGGGCCACCAGCACCTGGATACGGGCCATGGGGATGCGTGCAGTGTTGGGGGGCGGTTTGCCCGGGGCGAGGCCACCGCGGGGCTCTCGTAACATAGCAGGGATTCACAAGAAGCCCAGGAGGGGAGCATGCCGGTGATCGTGGTCGCCAACCCGAAAGGGGGTGTCGGCAAGAGCACGCTGGCCACCAACATCGCGGGCTGGCTGGCCCGGCAGGGTCATGCGGTGATGCTGGGCGACGTGGATCGGCAGCAGTCGGCGCGCCAGTGGCTGGCGCTGCGCCCGCCGCAGCTGCCCGCCATCAGCGGCTGGGACATCGACGACGAGCACGTCCTCCGGCCGCCCAAGGGCACCAGCCATGTGGTGCTCGACACGCCCGCCGGCCTGCACGGCAAGCGCCTCGACGCCGTGCTGAAGATTGCCGACAAGCTGCTGGTGCCGTTGCAGCCCAGCCCGTTCGACATCCAGGCCACCCATGCCTTCGTGCAGGGACTCAAGGCGCACAAGCGCGCTGATGCCATCGAGATGGGCCTGGTCGGCATGCGCATCAAGGACCACACCCATGCCAACCAGCATCTGCACGAGTTCGTCTCGACCTTGCCGCTGCCGCTGGTGGGTGACCTGCGCGATACGCAGAACTATGTACACCTGGCCGCGCGCGGGCTGACGCTGTGGGACGTGGCGCCGGGCAGGGTGGAGCGCGATCTGGTTCAATGGCAACCCATCCTCCACTGGCTGCAGCGCTGACGCGGGCCTGATCCTTCCCCTCCCACATGAGCAAAGTCCACATCCCCACGCTGGCCTCGCTGCAGACGCGTGTCGGCGAGCACCTGGCCACCAGCGACTGGGTGCTGGTCGACCAGCAGCGCATCAACCTGTTCGCGCAGGCCACCGGCGATCACCAGTGGATCCATGTCGACGTCGAGCGGGCGAAGAAGGGCCCGTTCGGCACGCCGATCGCGCATGGCTTCCTGACGCTGTCGATGCTGCCCGAGCTGGCCGAGAACGCGATGGTGGTCGACGACGTCAAGATGGGCGTCAACTATGGCCTGAACCGCGTGCGCTTCACCTCGCCGGTGCCGGTGGACAGCCGGGTGCGGGCGAGCCTGAAGCTCAAGGAGTACCAGCCGATCGAGGGCGGCGCGCAGCTGACGATGGAAGTCACCATCGAGCGCGAAGGCTCCGACAAGCCGGCCTGCGTGGCCGAAGCGGTGTCCCGCCGCTATACCTGAGGCCAGCGTACGCGGGGGCCGGGCGATGAAGGTGCTGCTGATCGACGATCAGCCGCTGATCCTGTCAGCGCTGCGCGTCGTGGTGCGCGACATCGGCGGCGAGTTCACCGTCGTTGGCGTCGACCATCCGGCCGATGCCTACAAGCTGCTGCAACGCGACAGTGACTTCGACCTGGCGCTGCTGGCGGTGACGCTCTCCGACGGCAGCGGCTTCGAGGTGCTGGCCACGATGCGCCGGCGCCATCCCGGCCTGCCGGTGGTGGTGGTGTCCGAAGGCGAGCGGGCGGCCGATGTGATCCATGTCGTCGACATGGGCGCAATGGGCTACGTGCCGCGCAGCAGCGGGCCGACCGATCTGCGCGCCGCGCTGGGCATGGTGATGTCCGGCGGCATCTACATTCCTCCGGGCATGCTGGGGCTGGTGCGGCGCAGTGGAGACGACGCCGGCGATACCGTGCCGTCGGTGATGCGGCCCGGGGGCACGGAGGCCGTGACGGGCCCGCCCGACCTGCCCCTGGGCGGCGAGGCTGGCGACGAAGCCGCTGCGGCCGCAGCGGCCGAGGCGGCTGCGGTGGTCAAGCGCGCGGCCAGCGCCGCGGCGCGTGACTTGGCAGCTGCGGCGCCGGCCGCGCCTGGCGAGGCGCCTGCGCTGGTTTCGCGGCCGCCAGGCTACGACGGGCTGGGCCTGACACCGCGGCAGGCCGATGTGCTGGCGCTGCTGCTGCGCGGCCTGCCGAACAAGCTGATCGCGCGCGAGTTGAACCTCTCGGTGGACACGGTGAAGGACCATGTCGCGGCCGTCCTGCGGGCCCTGGGCGTCACCTCGCGCACCCAGGCCGTGCTGGCCGTGAGCCAGATGACGATGACGGCACAGGGTCTGCCCGGCTGGCGGCCGCGCGAGCCGTGAAGGACCCGACGCCGCTGCTGAGCTTCGAACTCGAACGCGGCGGCGAACCCGACCCGCAGGGCCCGGTGGTCTGGACGGTGGCGGCGCCGCTGCGCGCCTCCGAGCTGGCGCAGCGCTTCGTGCAGAAATGGGCAGCCTGGTACGGCCCGATGCTGGCGCCGCATGCCGCCGCCATCGGCGCGCAGCTGGCCGAGGAGGCGACGCGTGCGCGCCGGCTGGACGGGCTGCCTGGCACCGAGCACCCGCAGGCATGGGGCGGGCCGACCTGCCTGCCCGAGCGCGCAGGCCGCTTCTGCGCGGTGGCCCTGCCGCGCTGGTGGGCGCTGCCGGTGGTGCGCCGGCGTGGCCGGCGGCTGCGACTGACTGTGCCCGGCGCGAGCCTGGACGACTGGTGGCAGCAGGCCATTCCTTGGCTAGCACCCGAATGGCGCGGCCGCGACGGCTGGCCGGAAGGGCTGGCATTGCGGCTGGAGTTCGAGCTGCGGCTCTACTGGGGGGCTCTGGCCGAGGCCGGTGCCGAGCCCGGCAGCGTGCGCTGGCATCCCTGCCGCGTGCGCAGCGAAACGCTGGTGGGCACCGGGGTGCTGACCGATCAGCATGACGCCGTGCTCGAGCGCCGGTTGCGCGGGGGTGTCGGCCTGCTGCTGGCGCAGCCTTGGCTGTGCGTGGAACGGCTCGGTAGCGTCGTCGCGCCGCGCCCGGCCGGCAGCCTGCGCGCCGGCTGGCTTCGACTGCGACAGGTCTTGGGCGGCGCATCAGACACCCCGCGCGAACCCGGGCTGCTGCAGCGCTGGCAGGCCGACGAAGCCTGGTGGTCGCGCGCCTGGCCCGAGGCCGCGCTGGACCCGTCCGACGTGGCCGTTGCGGCACGTCGCGGCGCGCTGTTGCGGCCCGCCAGCCGGCCGGCCTTGCGCCATGGCGGCAGCGCGCGACAACGCACGCATGTGCTGCTGCTGGCCGGCGCCGGCGTTTCGGTGCGCGAGGGCTTTTCCGCGCTGCTGCCGGGCGAGCTGGCGGCTGGCGCGGGCGCCGACCCGGCCGCCGCGCCTGCCGCCGCGCCGCTGTGGATCGGCCTGCCGTTGCTGGACACCGTGGCGACCTGGCGCTTCGAGCACGATGCCTGGCTGGCGGTGGAGCACAACGCCGAGCACCTGGCCGCGGCCATCGAACGCCAATTGCTCGGCACGCGCCGCGGCGATGCGGAGCCGGGCCGGCTGGTGCTGCTGGGGCATTCGCGCGGCGGGCTGGTCGCCCGGGCGCTGCTGGCCGGCTGGCGCGAGCGCTGGGCCGCTCGCGGCTGGCAACTGGCGGCGTTGACGCTGGGCACGCCATACCAGGGCACCGAAGCCTTTGCCGGCCTGCCGGGTTGGCGGCTGAGGCTCGCGGCGCCGTTGGCGCTGCTGCGCGGCCCGGTGCAGAACGTGGCAGACAAGGCCCGCGTGATCGAGCTGCTGCAGCTCGAACGCTGGTGGGCCCAGGCGCCGCCGGCGGGCCTGGCCGCGCTGGCCCCGCCAGCAGCCCTGGCGCGCCCCCCGGCGCTCCCGCGCGGGCTGTGGCTGTGGGGCAGCCACTGGGGGCCTGCCGCCGAGCCCGGTCCGCAGCTGATGACGATCGAGGGTGCCGATGCCGGCGTGCCGGGCGACGGCCTGGTTTCGCTGGCCTCGGCGTTGGCCGGCCGGCGGCCGCAGGATCCATCGGACGCTGTACCGGCCGATGGCGTGCGCGCCTTCGCGGCGCTGCCCTGCGGCCACACCGCCTACCTGGCGCAGCCGGCCGTGCGCAGCGCGCTGCAGCGCTGCCTGGCCCACCTGCTGGGCCGCGAAGGCTCGTGGGTCTAGCGGCGGGCTTGTCCTAGCGCACGCCGCGGATCCGGCTTCGCCGGTCCGCCGGCGTGGCCCCCAGGGGGAGGCGCCGCAGGCGCTCCGGCGGGGACCTGGTTCACGCGGGCTGAAAGGCCAGCCGCACGTAGATCGGCGCGAAGGCCTCGGCCTGCGTCACCTCGAGCAGGCGCTCGCGCGACAGCTCCAGCATCGCGATGAAGGTCACCACCATCACCGCCGGGCCGCGGCGCGGGTCGAAGAGCTCATGGAACTCGGCGAAGCGTCGTCCTTGCAGCGTGCGCAGCACCAGGCTCATGTGCTCGCGCACCGAGAGCTGCTCACGGCTGATCTTGTGGTGCTGGTTGAGCTTGGCCCGCTTCAGGATGTCGAGCCAGGCCTCGCGCAGGTCGTCCAGCGCGACCTCGGGGAAGCGCGGCTGCAGGCTCTGCTCGATGAACACCTGCGCGCGCAGGAAGTCGCGGCCCACCACCGGCAGCTGGTCGAGCCGCGCGGCGGCGAGCTTGATCTGCTCGTACTCGAGCAGCCTGCGCACCAGCTCGGCGCGGGGATCCTCGGGTTCCGCGCCGTCGGCCGTCTTCTTCGGCGGCAGCAGCATGCGCG
>CAZXLI010000391.1:0-5325 GCA_964641795.1 uncultured Bordetella sp.
GGGCAGGACGCTCGCAAACGCCACGAGGAGCGCGGCAAGTTGTTCGTGCGCGAGCGCATCAAACGCTTGCTGGATCACGGCTCACCATTTTTAGAACTTTCCGCCCTGGCAGCCAATGGCGTTTATGAAGAAGACGCGCCGGGCGCGGGTATGGTTACCGGCATCGGGCGCGTTAGTGGCCGCGAAGTCATCATCGTGGCCAACGATGCCACGATTAAAGGCGGGTCGTATTATCCATTGACGGTCAAGAAGCATTTGCGCGCCCAACAGATCGCCCTGGAAAATTATTTACCATGTCTTTATCTGGTTGACTCAGGCGGCGCGTTCTTGCCGATGCAAGATGAGGTCTTTCCTGATGAGCAGCATTTCGGGCGCATTTTTTACAACCAGGCACAAATGAGCGCCCGCCGCATCCCGCAGATCGCCGCGGTGATGGGTTCGTGCACCGCCGGCGGCGCCTACGTGCCGGCCATGAGCGACGAGACCGTGATCGTTCGCGAACAGGGGACGATCTTTCTCGGCGGACCACCGTTGGTGAAGGCCGCCACCGGTGAAGAGGTGACGGCCGAGGACCTGGGCGGAGGTGACGTCCACGCCCGGACGTCCGGCGTCGCTGACCACCTGGCCGAGGACGACGAGCACGCGCTGCAGATCGTCCGCTCGATCGTCGGGACGTTCGAACGTCCGACCTCCCCGTCCTTCCCGCGCTACGACGCAGTCGAGCCAGTGCTCGATCCGGAGGGTTTGTACGACCTGCCGTCCGACCCGCGCACTCCGTACGACGTGCACGAGGTGATCAGTCGCATCGTCGATGGGTCCCGGTTGCACGAGTTCAAGCCGCTGTACGGCGAGACCCTCGTCTGCGGTTTCGCCCGGATCTGGGGTTACCCGGTCGCGATCGTGGCGAACAACGCCGGCAAGAACGGCGGCATCCTGTTCGCCGAGTCGGCGCTCAAGGGCGCGCACTTCATCGAGCTGGCCAACCAGCGCGGCGTCCCGCTCGTGTTCCTGCAGAACATCTCCGGCTTCATGGTCGGGCGCGACTACGAAAACCGCGGCATCGCCAAGGACGGGGCCAAGTTGGTCACGGCGGTCTCGGCGTCCGTGGTTCCGAAGTTCACCGTCGTGCTCGGCGGCTCGTACGGAGCCGGCAACTACGGCATGTGCGGCCGCGCCTACAGCCCGCGCTTCCTGTGGATGTGGCCGAACGCGCGCATCAGCGTGATGGGCGGCGAGCAGGCCGCCAGCGTGCTGGCCACCGTCAAGCGCGACGGCATCGAGGCCAAGGGCGGCCAGTGGAGCGCCGAGGAGGAAGAGGCCTTCAAGTCGCCGATCCGCGCGCAGTACGAGCACCAGGGCCATCCGTACTACGCCACCGCGCGGCTGTGGGACGACGGCGTGATCGACCCCGCCGACACCCGCCGCGTGCTGGCGCTGGGGCTGTCGGCCGCGCTGAACGCGCCGATTCCGGAGACCCGCTTCGGGGTGTTCCGGATGTAAGGTGGCGCGATGCACCCACCCCTTGTCCTGCGGCCGCTGGCCGACACCGATTCGATCGAGGCCCTGACGGCCTTGCTGCACCGTGCCTACGCGCCGCTGGGCGCGGCCGGCATGAACTTCACCGCGGTCGACCAGAGCGTCGAGAAGACGCGCGAACGCGTGCGCAGCGGGCACTGCCTGGTCGCGGCGCAGGGCGCTCGTCTGGTCGGCACGGTGACGGTCAATGGCATGTTCGACCCCAACCGGCAGCGCTGGGCACGCGCGACGCCGTGGTTCTTCCGCGCCGACGTCGCGCACCTGCACCAGTACGCGGTCGATCCCGACGTGCAAGGCAGCGGCATCGGCCGTGCGCTGATGCAGGCCTGCGAAGACTGGGCCCGCGCGCAAGGCCACCGCGCGATCGCGCTCGACACCGCGGTGCCGGCGGCCGCGCTGCGGGCGCGTTATGCGAAGGCCGGCTTTGCCGAGGTGGCACAGGTGCAGTGGGGCGGCAAGCGCTACGCCAGCGTGATCATGGTCAAGCCGCTCGCGGCCGGCGGTGCGCCGCTGCGCGAAGACGATGCCGAGCACCATGCGGCGCTGGTGCGTGCGCTGTGGGCCAGCTTCGAGGCGCGCGACTGGGCCTGCGCGCGCCGGCTGTTCGCCGACGATGCATGCATGCACTGGCCGGCCAGCGGCGAGCATTTCGACGATGCCGACGCGATCATCCGCGTCAACGCCATCTACCCGGAAGGCTGGACGATCCACGTGCACGAGGTGACGCCCATGCTCGACGGCCGCGTGCATTCGCGTGTCGAGGTGCGGCACGACGGGCAGCGCTTCTTCGCGCATTCGCTGTGGTCGTTCGCGGGCGCGCGCATCGTGCAGGTGCTCGAGACCTGGGCCACGGCCGAGGCGCCGCCGGCCTGGCGCACGGCCGAGGCCATCGGTGCCTATCGCCGGCATGACGCGGCCGCCGCCGCGCCGGAGACCCTCGCGTGATGTTCCTCCGCGCCGCCCGCCGCCTCGCCGCCCTGCTGGTGGCGTTGGGGTGCTGTGCGGCAGCCGTGCAGGCACAGGAACCGGCGCTCGAACCCTCGCTGGGCGAATTCGTCAGCATGGTGCCTGGCGGCGGCTTCACCGAGCCGCGGCTGGAGGTCACCGTGTTCAAGCCGGCCGGCGACGGGCCGTTCCCGGTGGTGCTGATCAACCACGGCCGCGCGGCCGGCGATGCCCGCTTCCAGGCCCGCTACCGGCCGCTGTGGGCGGCCCGTGAATTCGTCCAGCGTGGCTACGCGGTGGTGGTGCCGATGCGCCAGGGCTTCTCGAAGTCCGGCGGCACCGACATCATCGGCGGCTGCCACGTCGGTGCCAACGGCGAAGGCCAGGCCAAGTCGGTGCGGCGCACGCTCGACTGGGTGGCCACGCAGCCCTGGGCGGATGTCTCGCGCAACATCGTGATGGGCCAGTCGCATGGCGGGCTCACGACGCTGGCCTACGGCATGCAGCCGCATCCCGGCACCCGGCTGCTGGTCAACTTTGCCGGCGGCCTGCGCCAGGAACAGTGCCCGAACTGGGAGCAGGCCCTGGTCTCGGCGATCGCAAGCTACGGCGCGGAGACGGCGCTGCCCTCGCTGTGGTTCTACGGCGACAACGACAGCTTCTTCTCGCCCGAGGTGTTCCGCGCCGCGTACCAGGGCTACGTCGCCAAGGGTGGCAAGGCCGAACTGGTGGCCTACGGCCGTTTCGGCACCGATTCGCATGCGATGTTCGGCAGCCGCGCCGGGTTGCCGATCTGGGTGCCGAAGGTGATGGCGGCGATCGCGGCGCTGGGCCTGCCGACCGACAAGCGCACGCTGATCAGCCCGCCGGGCGACCTGCCCGCGCCGCAGGCCAGCGGCTATGCCGCGCTGGACCAGGTCGACAAGCTGCCCACCACCAGCACGCGCGCACTCGCCGGCTACCAGAGCTACCTCGCGGCCGATCCGCCGAAGGCCTTCGCGATCCATCCGGGCAATGGCAGCTGGGCCTCGGCCAGTGGCAGCAACAAGCCGCTGAGCCGCGCGCTCGACGCCTGCGCCAAGCTTGCGAAAGTGCGCCCCCAGGCGGCGCCGCCGCCCCCCGAGGGGGATGGGTCGACCGGCAAAGCCGGATCGACCCAAGAGGCCTGCCGCCTGTACGCGGTGGACGACACCGTGGTGTGGAGGAACGAACCATGACGACGACAACGACGCTCGACATCCGGCGCGAAGGCCCGGTGGCCCGCGTGTACTTGAACCGGCCCGAGGTGCGCAATGCCTTCAACAGCGAGGTCATCGCCGAGCTGCGCACGGCCTTCGACGCGCTGTCGGCCGATGCCTCGCTGCGCGCCATCGTGCTCGGCGGCCATGGCAAGGCCTTCTGTGCCGGCGCCGACCTGAACTGGATGCGGGCGATGGCCGACTACAGCTGGGAGCAGAACCGCGCCGACGCGCAGGCGCTGGCCGACATGCTGTGGGCGATCTACCGCTGCCCGCATCCGGTGGTCGGCCGCATCCACGGCGACTGCTTTGCCGGCGGCCTGGGGCTGGCCGCCTGCTGCGACGTGCTGGTGGCCGCCGAGGGCCCGAGCTTCTGCCTCAGCGAAGCGCGGCTGGGCCTGCTGCCGGCGACGATCAGCCCCTACGTCATTCGCGCGCTGGGGGTGCAGGCGGCGCGCCGCTACTTCATCACCGCCGAGCGCTTCAGCACGGCCGAGGCGCACCGGCTCGGCTTCGTGCACCTGCTGTGCCCGGCCGACCAGCTGGACGCGCAGGTCGACCAGCTGGTCGCCACGCTGGTGGCCAACGGGCCGCAGGCGGTGAAGGCCAGCAAGCGCCTGGTGCAGGACCTGGCCGGCCTGCCGATTGGCGACGAGCTGCGCGCCGACACCGCGCGCCGCATCGCCGACATCCGCGCCAGCGACGAGGGCAAGGAAGGCGTGCAGTCCTTCCTGAACAAGCGCGACCCGTCCTGGAAGCTATGACCCACCCCCGTAGCGCCTTCGGCGCTTCCCCCTCCAGGGGGCGCCGCCAGCGGCCCGGCAAAGCCGGCTCCGCGACGTCCGCTGGGCGGGGCCGTGCCTTGCGGAGGGCTTTGCGATGAGCGCCAGTCTCGACACCACCCAGCTGATCGCGCTGGCCGCGGCGCTGGGGTGGGCCAGCGGGCTGCGGCTGTACCTGGTGGTGTTTCTCACCGGGCTGGCGGGCTGGCTGGGCTGGGTGCCGCTGCCGCCGGGGCTGCAGGTGCTGCAGCAGCCGCTGGTGCTGGGGGCCGCCGGGCTGATGGTGCTGGTCGAGTTCCTGGCCGACAAGATCCCGGCCATCGATTCGCTGTGGGACGCGGTGCACACGGTGATCCGCATCCCGGCCGGCGCGGCGCTGGCGGCCGGCGTGTTCGGCGGCGCCCTGGGCGGCGATGCGAATGCCTGGAGCTTCGTTGCCGCGCTGCTGGGCGGCACGCTGGCGGCCACCAGCCATGTGGCCAAGGCCACCACGCGCGCGGCGATCAACACCTCGCCCGAGCCGTTCTCGAACATCGCCGCGTCGCTGCTCGGCGATGCCGCGGTGCCGGCGATGCTGTGGCTGGCCTGGACGCACCCGATCGCGTTCTTCGCCTGCCTGGCCTTGGCGCTGGGCGGGATGGTCACGCTGATCGTCGTGCTGATGAAGTTCCTGCGCGCATGGATATGGCCCACCCCCGGAGCGCCTGCGGCGCTTCCCCCTCGAGGGGGCGACGCCAGCCGCCCGGCAAAGCCGGATCGGCGGCGCCTACTTGGATGATGGAGAACGAGCAATGTTCAAGAAGATCCTGATCGCCAACCGCGGC
>CAZXLI010000392.1:0-5295 GCA_964641795.1 uncultured Bordetella sp.
AAATAAGCCGCGTGCATGCGCGCGCCCGACACCGCCTCGTACATGTCGAACAGGTCCTCACGCTCGCGGAAGCAGTAGATGAGGATGTTCATCGCGCCGCAGTCCAGCCCGTGGGCGCCCAGCCACAGCAGGTGGTTCAGGATGCGAGTCAACTCGCCGAACATCACGCGGATGTACTGGGCGCGGATGGGCACTTCGAGGCCCAGCATCTTCTCGATGGCCAGGCAGTAGGCGTGCTCGTTGCACATCATCGACACGTAGTCGAGACGGTCCATGTACGGCAGCGACTGGATGTAGGTCTTGCTCTCCGCCAGCTTCTCGGTGGCCCGATGCAGCAGGCCGATGTGCGGGTCGGCACGCTGGATGACTTCGCCATCCAGTTCGAGCACAAGGCGCAGAACGCCGTGCGCCGCCGGGTGCTGCGGGCCGAAGTTGAGCGTGTAGTTCTTGATCTCAGCCATGTCAGTGGAGACCGCCGTAGTTGTCTTCGCGGATGATGCGCGGCGTGATCTCGCGCGGCTCGATCGTCACCGGCTCGTAGATCACGCGCTTCTGCTCGGCGTCGTAGCGCATCTCGACATGGCCCGACACCGGGAAGTCCTTGCGCAGCGGATGTCCGATGAAGCCGTAGTCGGTGAGGATGCGACGCAGGTCGATGTGGCCGTCGAAGATGACGCCGACCATGTCGAAGGCCTCGCGCTCGAACCAGTTGGCGCTCGACCACAGGTCGGTGACCGACGCCACCAGTGGCACGTCATCGTCTGGCGCGAAGACCTTCAGGCGCACACGCCAGTTCAGGCTCACCGACAGCAGGTGGGACACCACACAGTAGCGCGGGCCGTCCCAGGCCTGGTCCTTGTAGCTGCTGTAGTCGAGCGCGCACAGGTCGATCAGCTGCTCGAACATCAGCGTCTTGTCGTCGCGCAGGGTCTTCGCGACGGCGAAGTACTGATCGGCAGCGACCGTGATGGTGATCTCGCCGCGCTCGCGCTTGAGGTGCTTGATGGAGTCGCCGAGGGCGGCTTGCAGTGCGGCTTGCAGGGTGTCGAGGCGCTGGGTCATGGTCAGGCCCGGGCGATCGTGTTTTCGCGGCGGATCTTGGCCTGCAGTTGCAGGATGCCGTAGAGCAATGCCTCGGCAGTCGGCGGGCAGCCCGGCACGTACACGTCCACCGGCACGATGCGATCACAGCCCCGCACCACCGAATAGCTGTAATGGTAGTAGCCACCGCCATTGGCGCAGGACCCCATGCTCAGCACCCAGCGGGGCTCGGCCATCTGGTCGTAGACCTTGCGCAGCGCGGGCGCCATCTTGTTGCACAGGGTGCCGGCCACGATCATCAGATCGCTCTGGCGAGGGCTGGGGCGGAACAGCATGCCGAAGCGGTCGATGTCATAGCGCGCTGCGCCCGCATGCATCATCTCCACCGCACAGCAGGCCAGACCGAAGGTCATCGGCCACAGGGAACCGGTCTTCGACCAGTTGATCAGCTTGTCGACCGAGGTGGTGACAAAGCCTTCCTTCAGAACGCCTTCAATGCCCATGGCCTATTACCAATCTGTGATGACGAAGCGGGCCGAGCCGGGCCGCTCCCAAGCCGTCCCGCACCCCCCTCGGAGGATCGGCCGGCGTACGCGTCGGACGAGGGGCGCCATCTCTATTCCCAATCGAGGGCGCCCTTCTTCCACTCGTAGATGAATCCGACGACGAGGATCGCCAGGAAGATCATCATCGCCCAGAACCCGGTGCCACCGATGTCCTTCAGCGCCACGGCCCAGGGAAACAGGAAGGCGATCTCGAGGTCGAACAGGATGAACAGGATCGCCACCAGGTAGTAGCGAACGTCGAACTTCATGCGCGCGTCTTCGAAGGCCTCGAAGCCGCATTCGTAGGGGCTGTTCTTCTGGGCATCGGGTCGGTTGGGACCGAACACGAAGCCGAGTACCTGGGGCGCCACACCAACGCCGATGCCGACCAGGATGAACAGGATGACAGGGAGGTACTGTTGCAGGTCCATGGTCAGCGTGAGGGCGTGAAGTCAGAAGCAGATCCGGCCATGAAAATGGCGCGCCGCCTGCAACAACGGATGTTGCCTGCGGAGCGCCCTTGATGCTCCCTGCCAGCAGGGC
This sequence comes from uncultured Bordetella sp., assembly GCA_964641795.1. GTDB lineage: Bacteria > Pseudomonadota > Gammaproteobacteria > Burkholderiales > Burkholderiaceae_C > Pseudaquabacterium. Next base: position 2,130 of record CAZXLI010000392.1, read on the forward strand.
GCTCGACGCCAGGCACCGGATAAGGACCTGGACTCGAAGAACCTGGTGCCGTCGGCGAGACTCGAACTCGCACAGCTTTCGCCACTACCCCCTCAAGATAGCGTGTCTACCAATTTCACCACGACGGCATCTTGATGAACCCACAGCACATGAGACGGGCCCATCGGGTGTTCAGGTGGCAAGAGGAATGGCTCCCTGAACAGCCAAAGATTCTAATCCGAATTGTTCACGTTTCCCCGGGGTGACGGCCAAATGATGGGCCTGCGCCACGCATGACCCGACGGGCTTGCGCTGGCGCAGTGCGAGCATCAGCTGGCAGCGTCACTTGGCCGGGATGGCGCCGGCGGATGCAGCCGGTGCCGGGGCAGCCTGCGATGCAGCCGGTGCCGCGACCGACGGGATGGCCGCGCCGCTGCTGGCCGATGCCGCGCTGGCCGGTGGCGGCACGCGGTCGAACACGCTGGTGTTGGCGCTTGCCGCAGGGGCGCGCGCACCCTCGCCGCTGTTGAGGTAGGCCATCGCCAACGTGCAGGTGAAGAACACCGCGGCACAGATGGCGGTCGAGCGTGACAGGAAATTCGCACTGCCGGTCGCGCCGAACAGGCTGCCTGAGGCCCCGCTGCCAAAGGAGGCGCCCATGTCTGCCCCCTTGCCGTGCTGAACCAGCACCAGGCCGATCATCCCGAGCGCGGCGATCAACTGGAGCACCAGCACCAGGTTCATCCAGATCTGCATGTTGTTCGTTCTCCTGAATCCTGAAAAGCGCGCGCCTGCCAGATCAAGCGGCGGCGCGACAGATGGCGACGAAGTCGGCCGCCTTCAAGCTGGCACCACCGATCAGCCCGCCGTCGATGTCCGGCTGGCCGAACAGCGTGGCCGCGTTGTCGGGCTTGACGCTGCCGCCGTAAAGAATCTTCATGCCCGCCGCGTGCGCGGTGGCCGCCTGCAGTTGCGCACGCAGCAGCGCATGAACCGCCTGGGCCTGCTCGGGCGTCGCCGTGCGGCCGGTACCGATCGCCCAGACCGGCTCGTACGCGACGACCATCTCGCCGGCGCAATGCCCCAGCGTGTGAATCACCGCCGAAAGCTGGCGCTTGACCACCGCATCGGTCTCGCCGGCCTCGCGCTGCGCGAGCGTCTCGCCAACGCAGACAATCGGCGTGACGCCGCGCGCGAGCGCGGCCTTGGCCTTGTCGGCCACCAGTTGATCGCTCTCGTGGTGGTACTGCCGGCGCTCGCTGTGACCGACGATGACATAGCGGCAACCGAACTCGGCCAGCATGCCGACGGAAACCTCGCCGGTGAAGGCGCCCTGCTCGTGCGCCGAGCAGTCCTGCGCACCCCATCGGATGTCGCTGCCGGCCAGCGCAACCGCGGTTTCCGACAGGTACGGGAAGGGCACGCAGACCGCCACGTCGCAGCCGAAAGGCCGCGCCGCGGTGATGCCCGCCAGCAGTTCGGCATTGGCCGAATGGCTGCCGTGCATCTTCCAGTTGCCGGCCACGAGTTTGCGTCGAGCGCTCATCACGTCTCTCCTTCAAGCCTGCCAGTCGAGCACGATCTTGCCCACGTGCTCGCTGGATTCCATCAGCGCGTGCGCCGCGGCGGCCTGCGCGGCGGGGAAGACCTTGTTGATCACCGGTTTGATGCGACCGGCCTCGATCAGGGGCCACACCCGCTCGCGCAGCGAAGCAGCGATCGCGCCCTTGAACGCCACCGGCCTCGGTCGCAGCGTGGAACCCGTGATCGTCAAGCGCCGGCGCAAGACCTCGCCGGCATTGACCTCGCTCTTCGTGCCGCCCTGCACCGCGATGATGACGATGCGGCCATCGTCGGCCAGGCATTGCACCTCGCGCGCGACATAGGCGCCGGCCACCATGTCGAGCACCACGTCGGCGCCCTTGCCGTCGGTCGCTGCCTTGACCTCGGCCACGAAGTCCTGCGTCTTGTAGTTGATGCCAACATCGGCGCCGAGCGCCTTGCAGGCGGCAAGCTTGTCGTCGCTGCCCGCCGTCACGATCACTCGGGCGCCAAATGCCTTGCCAAGCTGGATCGCGGTGACCCCGATGCCGCTGGAGCCCCCCTGGACCAGCAGCGTCTCGCCAGCCTGCAGGCGACCCCGGTCGAACACGTTGGACCAGACGGTGAAGAAGGTCTCGGGCAGGCTCGCGGCCTCGACATCGCTCAGCCCGGCCGGTACCGGCAAGGCCTGCGGAATCGGCACCACGCAGAGTTCGGCATAGCCGCCCCCGGCGACCAGCGCGCACACGCGATCACCCAGCCTGAAGCCCGCAGCGGCGAGTTCTCCCGGATCGCCGCCAGCGACGGTGCCGGCGATCTCCAGCCCGGGCAGGTCCGACGCCCCGGGCGGCGGTGCGTACGCGCCCTTGCGCTGCAGCACATCCGGCCGGTTGATGCCGGAAGCGCTGACCTTGACCAGCATCTCGCCGGCGCCCGCCACCGGGTCGGGACGGGTGGTCTCGACCAGCACCTCGGGCGCGCCGAAGCCGTTGAGTCCGATCGCACGCATCGCGCTGGGCTCCGTCGATCAGGGCTGCTGCGGTTGCTGTTCGCCGCCGCGGACTTCGGGCGCCGGCTCGCCGCCCGCGTCTTCGCGCGCCGGTTCCTCACGCGGCAAGTCTTCGCGCGGCTGCTCGGAGCGCTCCGGGCGCTCGCTGCGCTCGCGGCGCGGCGGGCGGTCGCCACGGTCCGGACGGTCCCCGCGCGGCGGACGATCGCCACGCGGCGGACGCTCGCTGCGCTCTTCCTCGTAGCCCTCGGGCTTGTCGAGCAGCGCCTTCATCGACAGCTTGATGCGGCCCTTCTCGTCCGTCTCGAGCACCTTGACCTTGACGACCTGGCCTTCCTGCAGGAAGTCGGTGACCTTCTCGACACGCTGGTGCGCGATCTGGCTGATGTGCAGCAGGCCGTCCTTGCCGGGCAGGATGTTGACCAGCGCGCCAAAGTCCAGGATCTTCGTGATCGGACCTTCGTAGACCTTGCCGATCTCGGCTTCGGCAGTGATCTCCTCGATGCGCTTCTTGGCGTGCGCGGCCTTGTCGGCGTCGGTCGAGGCAATGGTGATGGTGCCGTCTTCGCCGATGTCGATCGTGGTGCCGGTCTCCTCGGTCAGCGCACGGATGGTGGCGCCGCCCTTGCCGATCAC
>CAZXLI010000393.1:0-5272 GCA_964641795.1 uncultured Bordetella sp.
GGCCTGTCCTCTGAGTACAAGGCCATCATCGAATGCCCGGCCGCGGTGGCGCATGTGGACATGCAGGCCAAGTACGATGCGCGCAACCCGGCGGCCTTGAAGCAGCTGGTGGCCAGCGGCACGAAGCTGTTCCGCTTCCCGAAGGACGTGATGGACCTGGCCTTCAAGGAATCGATCGCGCTGTACAGCGACATCGGTGGCAAGAACGCCAGCTGGAAGAAGATCTACGAAGACTACTCGGCCTTCCGCCGCGACCAGAACCTGTGGTTCCGCTTCGCCGAAGCCGGCTTCGACGACTTCATGCAGGCCCAGAAGCTCTGACGCAGCACAACGAGAAAGGCCCCGCGGGTTGCGCCCGCGGGGCCTTTTTTCATGGGCGTCGGCAAGGCCGCGAAGGCGGCCTTGCCGAGGGGCCTACTTCTTGTCGTTCTGCAGCGAACGCTTGACCGCTTCCATCGGGTCTTCGTCCTTGCCGCCGGCCGGCTCACTGGCCCCGGCCGCGGGTGTGCTCGCCGCACCGCTGTCCGGCGTGGCGAAGCCCCGCATGGAGTCTTCCTTTTTGTCTTCCTCCCGGCGGCCGCCACCCATCTGCTGCAGCTGCTCGCTGGCCTTGTTGATGTCCAGCACCTGCGGTTTGTCGAGGAAGATCGTGACGGTCTGCGGCACGAAGATCACCACCACCACCAGGATCAGCTGCATCACCACCCAGGGAATCGCACCCAGGTAGATGTCCTTGGACTCGACCTTGCGCGGCAAGGACTTGTTCTTGAACAGCGTGTCGGAAATGCCGCGCAGGTAGAACAAGGCGAAGCCGAACGGCGGGTGCATGAAGCTGGTCTGCATGTTGACGCACAGCAGCACGCCGAACCAGATCAGGTCGATGCCCAGCTTGTCAGCCACCGGGCCCAGCAACGGCAGGATGATGAAGGCGATCTCGAAGAAGTCGAGGAAGAACGCCAGGAAGAAGATGAAGATGTTGACGACGATCAGGAACCCGAGCTGGCCGCCGGGCAGGTTGCTCAGCATGTGTTCGATCCAGCGTCCGCCGTCCACACCCTGGAACACCAGCGAGAACGTGCGCGAGCCGATCAGGATGAACACCACCATTGCGGTGATGCGCATGGTGCCGAGCATCGCGTCCTTGACGAGCGGCCAGTTCAGGCGCTTGTGCAGGGCGGCCAGCAGGAAGGCGCCCATCGCTCCCATCGCGCCGGCTTCGGTGGGCGTTGCAATGGCGGTGTTGATGCCGGGCAGGCCGCCCATGCTGCCGAGCACGGCGAAGATCAGGAAGGCTGATGGCACGATGCCGCGCAGGCACTTCTTCCACAATGCCCAGCGCTGCAGCGTGCGGGCTTCCTTGGGCACGCCGGGCACGTGCTCGGGCTTCACCCGCGAGAGGATGAAGGTGTAGAGCGCGAAGATCAGCACCTGGAGGATGGAGGGACCCCAGGCGCCCTTGTACATGTCGCCGACCGACTTGCCGAGCTGGTCTGCCAGCACCACCAGGACCAGCGAAGGCGGCACCAGCTGCGTGATGGTGCCCGAGGCTGCCAGCACGCCGGTGGCATAGCGCATGTTGTAGCCGTAGCGCATCATCACCGGCAGCGAGATCATCGCCATCGCGATCACCTGGCCGGCCACTGTCCCGGTGATCGCGCCGAGGATGAAGCCGACGATGATCACCGAATAGCCCAGGCCGCCGCGCACCGGGCCGAACAGCTGGCCCATCGAGTCGAGCATGTCCTCGGCGAGCCCGCACCGCTCTAGGATGGTGCCCATCAGCGTGAAGAACGGGATCGCCAGCAGCAGGTCGTTGGACAGGATCCCGAACACGTTGAGCGGCAGGGCGCTCATGAACGAGGGCTGGAACCAGCCCATTTCCACTGCGAAAAAGCCGCAGGCCAAGCCCAGCGCCGACAGCGAGAACGCCACCGGGAAGCCGATCAGCAGCACCAGGATCAGGCCGCCGAACATCAGCGGCGCGAAGTTCTCCATCGTCATTGCAGCGGCCTTTCGTAGTGGAACTCGCCCTCGTACTTGTGGGCGAGCCAGGCCACCCGCTTGATGATTTCGGACACCCCCTGGAGCAGGACGAGTGCAAAGCCCAGCGGCAGCATCAGCATCGCTGGCCAGCGGATCAGCCCGCCGGCGTTGTTGGACATCTCCTGCGAGACATACCACTTGATGAACAGCGGGAATGAGTAGTAGATCATCACCACCATCACCGGCATCAGGAAGAACACCAGACCCAGCAGGTCGATGATGGCCTGACCCTTGCCGGAAAAGCGGCCGTACAGCACGTCCACGCGCACGTGCTCGTTGACGCGCAGCACGTGTGCCGCGCCCAGCATCACGCAGGCCGCGAACATGTACCACTGGATTTCAAGGAACGCGTTCGAGCTGTAGTCGAGCCCATAACGCACAAAGGCATTGGCCGCGCTGATGAAGCAGGACAGGAAGACTGCCCACTTCGCCAGCGTGCCAAACCGGTCATTGATCCAGTCGATCAGCCGGGACAGTTGGAGGAGGGATGACACGATGTCTCCGTAACGGTGGAAGTGCGAGGCTGCACTGTACGGAGCAGGCGCTGAATTGCGCCTTAAATAGCCCGGGGCTTAGGGTAAGCCCCGAGCGGGTGGGCGGGCCGGTGTGGCGCCGATCACCCGAGCTGGCTGGCCGCCATGTACAGCCGCGTCGAGCGCGCGCCCGAGCGGCAGAACGCCAGCACGGGGCCAGGCAGTTCGCGCAGCAGCTGCGCCATTGCGGCGATCTCTTCGGGCGACTGGTAGGCACCGTTCACCGGCAGGTAGCGGTAGACCAGGCCGGCGGCTTCGGCGGCCGCCTGGACGCTGGCGCTGGTGGGCTGGTCAGGGCCGCCTTCGAAATCGGGGCGGTTGTTGACCACGCTGCGAAAGCCCATGGCGGCCAGCTCGGCCATGGCTGCAGCGTCGAGCTGGGGGGCGACGCAGAAGTCGGGCGTGAGCTGGCGGATCAGGTTCGAGGTGTTCATGAGCGGCGAGCCGTCAGCTTACTTCGACAGTGCGGCCTTGACCGCGGCGGAAACCTGGGCCATCTCGGCCTTGCCGGCCAGGCGGGCCTTGGCAGCGCCCATCACCTTGCCCATGTCGCCCGGGCCGCTGGCGCCGAGTTCGGCCACCAGGGCATCGATGGCGGCCTGCACCTCGTCGGCGCTCAGCCGGGCGGGCAGGTAGGCCTGCAGCACGGCGACCTCGGCGCTTTCCTTGGCCGCCAGGTCGGTCCGGCCGCCGGCCTCGAAAGCGGTGATCGAGTCCTTGCGCTGCTTGATGAGCTTGTCGACGATGGCGACGATGCCGGTGTCGTCCAGCGTGATGCGCTCGTCGACCTCGCGTTGCTTGATGGCAGCCATCAGCATGCGGATGGTCAGCAGGCGGTCGGATTCCTTGGCACGCATCGCGGCCTTCATGTCTTCGGAGATCTGGTCTTTCAGGCTCATGGTCGATGTCCGGCTGAAGAGTGTGGGACAGGCGAAAACGCAAACGCCCGCTGCGGCGTCCCGCGCGGGCGTCTGGTCTCAAGCAAGCAAGAAGCGGAACGGTCCAGCTTCTCGGGCCCGGAAGCTCAGTAGAGCTTCTTCGGCAGCTGCATGCTGCGAACGCGCTTGTAGTGGCGCTTGACCGCGGCGGCCTTCTTGCGCTTGCGCTCGGCAGTGGGCTTTTCGTAGAACTCGCGTGCGCGCAGTTCGGTCAGCAGGCCCAGCTTTTCGATCGTGCGCTTGAAGCGGCGCAGGGCCACATCGAACGGCTCGTTTTCCTTGACGCGAATCGTGGTCATTTAACTCGTGAATCCTAAAGATGTGCGCTCGGTGTTCCTGAAAGTCTCGGCCCGGGGTCCGGAACTGGGCCGGGGAATCGACACGCGGTTTGCTAGCAAAGACAGCGATTCTACTGCGATTTTTCAGCAGATGCCAAGGCGCCGGCGCATGCCGCGCCACTGGCCCAGGCCCATTGGAAGTTGTAGCCGCCCAGCCAGCCGGTGACATCGACCACTTCGCCGATGAAGTACAGCCCGGGCTGGCGGCGGCTTTCGAGGCTGCGGGAGTCGAGTTCGCGCGTATCGACGCCACCGGCCGTGACCTCGGCCTTGCGGTAGCCCTCCGTGCCGCTGGGCACCAGCTGCCACTGGGCCAGCGTCTGCGCCAGGCGGTCCAGGTCGCGGTCTCGCAGCTCGGGCATCGGGCGCTCGGCCGGCAACTGCTGCCGCGCCAGCCAGGTGGCCGCCAGGCGCTGAGGCAGGTGAAGGGCCAGCTCGTTGCCCAGCTGTCGGCGCGAGTGCAGCTTGGCCTCGCGCAGCTGGGCCGCGAGGTCCTGGCCGGCGGTCAGGTCGATGTCCAGGGGCTCGCCGGGGCGCCAGTAGCTGGAGATCTGCAGCACGGCCGGGCCGCTCAGGCCGCGGTGGGTGAACAGCAGGTCTTCGGTGAAGCGGCCCTGGGTGCGGCCGCTGCCGGTGCGGATGCCGACCTCCAGCGCCACGCCGGCCAGGGGCACGAAGGGCGCCCAGTCGGTCGCATCGAAGGTCAACGGCACCAGCGCTGGCCGGGTCTCGACGATGCGGTGGCCGAACTGGCGCGCCAGCCGGTAGCCGAAGTCGGTGGCCCCAATCTTCGGAATCGACAGCCCACCGGTCGCGACGACCACCGCCCTGGCGTTGACGACGCCACGCGCCGTGTCGAGCTCGAATCCCCCGCCGCCGGCCGTGCGGACGGCGCCGACGGCACACGGCTGCCAGTGCGTGACCCGGCCCGCGGCGCACTCGTCCAGCAGCAGCCGGATGATCTGCTCGCTGGAGTCGTCGCAGAACAGCTGGCCGCGGTGCTTTTCGTGGAAGCCGATGCCATGCCGCTGCACCAGCGCAATGAAGTCGGCCGGCGTGAAGCGCGCCAGTGCCGAGCGGCAGAAGTGCGGATTGGCGGACAGGAAGTTCGCCGGCCCGGCATCGCGGTTGGTGAAGTTGCAGCGCCCGCCGCCGGAGATGCGGATCTTCTCGGCCACGCGCGCCGCGTGGTCGATCAGCAGCACGCGCACGCCACGCTGCCCCGCGAGCGCCGCGCCATGCAGACCGGCCGCGCCGGCACCGACGATGACGGCGTCGACCGTATGCACCACGCGATGATAGGGCCGCCCCGCTCGCGCACACCGGCTCGAGCGCTGCCGCGCGCGGCCGGCGCTGCTATTCGATCGTCACCTTCGCCGCCTTCACGATCTCGGCAAAGGTCCTCAGGCTCTTGCGCATG
>CAZXLI010000394.1:0-5214 GCA_964641795.1 uncultured Bordetella sp.
CACCGCCTGGACCTTCGGCGAACTGCCCGAGCTGATGGAGATCCGCAAGGGCGCGCAGTCGCTGGTCGGCTTCCCGGCGCTGATCGACCGCGGCACGCATGTCGAGATCGAGGTCTTCGACGAACCCGATGCCGCCGCCGCGAAGCACCGTGCCGGCCTGCGCCGGCTGGTCGCGCTGCAGATCAAGGAGCCGTTGAAGTACCTGGAGAAGAACATCCCGGATCTGCAGCGCATGGCGGTGGCCTTCATGCCGCTGGGCACGGCCGACGAACTGCGGCAGCAGATCGTCGACGTGGCCATCGACCGCGCGTTTCTCGGCGATCCCCTGCCGGCCGATGCGCTGTCCTTCGGCAAGCGCATCGAAGAAGGTCGGGCCCGGCTCAACCTGATCGCGCAGGAGGTCGCCCGCCAGGCCGGCGTGGTGCTGGGCGAGTGGTCGGCCGCGCAGCGCAAGCTGAAGGACAGCAAGCCGCCGCGCGAGGTGGCCGAGGACATCGCGGCCCAGCTGCAACGGCTGGTGCCCAAGAGCTTCCTGCTGCAGACACCCTGGGCGCAGCTGCAGCACCTGCCGCGTTACTTGAAGGCCATCACGCTACGGCTGGACAAGCTGCGCACCGACCCGGCGCGCGACGCCCAGCGCCTGGGCGAGCTGAGGCCGCTGGAACAGCGCTGGCTGCGCCGGGTGGCCGACCTGCGCGGCACTGCCGACGCCCGGGTGGACGAGTACCGCTGGCTGCTGGAAGAGCTGCGCGTGAGCCTGTTTGCACAGGAATTGCGTACACCGCAGCCGGTGAGCGTGAAGCGGCTGGACAAGGCCTGGCAGCAGCTGAGCAGCTGAAGCAGCCGAGCGCTTGAAACCCGGTTGTACCGCGCGCCTAGGGTTTCACCGCTGCGCCGGGCGCGGCCGAGTTTCCACAATCCCGCGTTCGGGAAGCGCCATTGGCGAGGAGAGCGTATGCACTATGTCTGGATGGCCATCGTCGGCCTCGTGGTCGGCTTGGTTGCGCGCGCGATCCTCCCTGGCACGCAGAGCCTGGGGCTCATCCTGACCGCCGTGCTCGGCATCGCCGGCTCGTATGTGGCCGGCTTCGTCGGCCAGGCGCTGGGCTGGTACTCGGCCGGCCAAGGCGCCGGATTCATTGGCTCGGTGCTGGGTGCCATCGTGCTGTTGGTGGTCGTCGGCATGCTCAAGGGCGCCGGCGGCGGAGAAAGTGGCGGCAGCTGAGGCATTTGCCGCCGATTGCGCGCGCCGAGCGCCGGCGCGCCGCGCAGTGAGGGTGGCGGGTTCCTAAAATGCGACCCGCTGCAAAGCTCGGGCTCGAGGGCCCTGCTTCGGCGCCACAAGCGTCGTTCGGGAGGCGTGGTTGAAGAAAGTTGTACTGCTCGCAGCCGGATGCTGCATGGTGGCCTGGGCATCGGCGCAATCCGCCAGTGATGCCAACGGCAATGCCAATGCCGAGCGCATGGAGCGCGCCAAGCGGGACGCTGCAAACCCCTTGCGCATGATCATCGAAGCCAGCCAGGTCAAGCGCGGCAAAGCCAATGAGCCGGCGGCGCCCGCCGCCGCGGCGGTGCCTGCACCCGCGACGGCTGCGGCGCCGGCCAGCGCGGCGGTCGCGGCGGCACGACCCGCGCCGCGCCCTGCCACGGCGCGCGCCGAAGGCGCCAGCACCGAGCCCGCCGCGCCAAGCCGCGCCGCGGCAACGGCGCCGCCGAACAACGGCATCACCGAGCGCGTGCAGCCCCTTCCTGCCACCGCGGCGGCGCCGACAGCGCCTGCCAGCCCGACGACCGCCGCGGCAACGCCCAACCCGACACCTACAGTCCAGGCGCCCGCAACGATGCCGGCCACCGTGGCCGTCACTGGCTCGCTGCCGGCGGCCAACAACAATGCGGCCGCAGCAGCCGCGCCGGTTGCGGCAGCCGCCACCGTCGCGGCCAGTCCGCCGCCGGCGCCCAGGCCCGCGGCGGATGCGCAACTGGCCAACGCTTCGCCGCGCAGCACCCCGACGCCGGCAGCGCGCACGGCCGAAACGCCGCTGAAGCTGGCCAAGTACATCGAGCCTGAATTGCCGCAGCGCCTGCGCAGCCGGCTGAAGCCCAACAGCGAAGTCACCGTCACCTTCCGCATCAACCCGGACGGCAGCGTCAGCGACCCCGACGTGCGCAACAGCAGCAACCGTGCGCTCGATCCGATCGTGATCGACGCGGTGAAGCAGTGGCGTTACGAGCCGATTTCAGAGGCCCGCATCCACGCGGTGCAACTGGTCTTCAACCTCGAGAACTAGCTGAACAGCTCGAGGGCGCGGTCCATGCCGCCTTCCTCGATCGAGATCATCGCCCGCTCGCGCACCGCGGGCTTACCGTGGTAGCCGATCGACAGGCCTGCCACCGACATCATCGGCAGGTCGTTCGCGCCGTCGCCCACGGCGATGGACTGCTCGGTGCCGATGCCCATCAGCTCGCACACTTCGAGCAGCACGCGGCGCTTCTCGGCGCCGTCGCAGATGTCGCCCCAGGGCCGGTCGACCATGCGGCCGGTGAGGGCGCCGTCCTCGATCTCGAGCATGTTGGCGCGTGCGAAATCGAGCCCGAGCCGGTGCCGCACGCGTTCGCTGAAGTAGGTGAAGCCGCCGGAGACCAGCAGCGTCTTCAGGCCGGCCGCCTGCAGCGCCTGCACGAAGCGCTCGACGCCCGGGTTCAGCCGCAGCAGCCGCTCGTAGACGGTCGCCAGTGCCGATTCCGGGACGCCGCGCAGCAGCGCCACGCGGCGCCGCAGGCTTTCCTTGTAGTCGGCGATCTCGCCGCGCATCGCGGCCTCGGTGATCGCGGCCACCTCGGCCTTGCGGCCGGCCGCGGCGGCGATCTCGTCCACGCATTCGATGTTGATCAGCGTCGAGTCCATGTCGAACGCGACCAGCCGGTAGTCCGACAGCTTCAGCGGCGGCGCGATGCCGCGCACGAACAGGCCGGGCGCGTGCTCGACGGCTTGCAGAGGCAGGTTCATGGGGGCGTGCAGAGGCAATGCACCACCGCGGCGAACGGGTGGCGCTGGTCCATCAAGTCGTTCAGCCAGGCGATCTCGCCCTGCAGCTGGCCCTGCAGCTCGCGCACCGGTGCCGGCAGTGCGGCGGCAGGCCCCTGCAGCTGCTGCGTCCATTGCGCGATAGCGGGCTGCAGGGCCTGCAGCGCGCCGGCGCTGAAGAAGCCGAGCAGGCGCGACAGCCGGCCCTGGTCGCGCTCGATGTAGGCGATGCGGTAGCTGCCCTTGGCGAGCTTGGCGCGGCTGGCGGCCGAATCGATCGCATCGGCGAAGCTGCCGAGGCGGTCGACCAGGCCGCGTTCCTTGGCCTGCGCGCCGGTCCACACGCGGCCCTGCGCGATCTCGTCGATCTTCTCGGGCGTGCTCTTGCGCGCCTGTGCCACACGGGTGGTGAAGTCGCTGTAGATGTGGCTGACGCCCGATTGCACCAGCGCGGCAAAGCGTGGGTCCATCGGCTTGCGGATGTCGTAGGCGTTGGCCAGCCAGGTGGTGCCGTAGCCACCGGTGTGAACCGACAGCTTGGACACCAGGCCGTCGGCGGTGGGCAGCATCGCGAACACGCCGATCGAGCCGGTGATCGTGGCCGGATCGGCGATCACTTCGTCCGACGAGGTGGAGATCCAGTAGCCGCCGGACGCCGCCACGTCGCCCATCGACACCACCACCGGCTTGCCGGCCGCACGCGCCAGTTCGAGCTCACGCCGCACGAGTTCGGAGCCGAACACGCTGCCGCCGGGCGAGCGCACGCGCAGCACGATGGCCTTGATCTGCTCGTCCTCGCGGGCCTGGCGGATCAGTTCCGCGGTCGAGCGGCCGCCGATCGCACCCGGGCCGGCCTCGCCGTCGCTGATCGAGCCTTCGGCGACGACGATGCCCACCGCTTCCTTGCCCGGCAGCGGCTGCGGCAGGCGAGCCAGGTACTCGCCGAACTGCACCTGGCGGAAGGTCTTGATCGCCGGGTCCTTCGCGCCGCGCTCGATCATCATCGCGCGCAGCTCGTCCTGGGTCTTCAGGCCATCGACCAGCTTGCTTTGCAAGGCCAGCTTGCCGGTGTCGCCGCCGGCCTGCTGAAGCAGGGTGGCGATGTTCTCGATGCCCTGGCTCAGGCTGCCCTTGGGCAGCTTGCGCGCCGCCTCGACCGACTCGGTGTAGATCGCCCACAGCGCGTCGTACAGGAGGGCATCGGATTCCAGCGTCTCCTTCGACGGCGCATTGGCGAAGTAGGGCTCGCCGAAGTTTTTGTACTTGCCGGCGCGGATCACGTTGGCGCTGACGCCCAGGCGATCGAAGGCCTCGCGGTAGTAGTTGCGCAGGCTGCCATAACCCTCGAGGTACACGGCACCCATCGGATGCATGTACAGCTCGTCGGCCTGTGCCGCGACGAAGTACTGGCGCTGGTTGTAGCCGGTGCCCCAGGCCACCACCTTCTTGCCGCCGCTGGTTTGCTTGAAGCGCTGCAGCGCGGCGTTGAACTCGCGCAGGTTGGGCAGCCCACCGCCGGCGAAGTCGTCCAGCACCAGCAGCACGCTGCCGATCTTGGCGTCGGTGGCGGCTGCTTCGAGCACGCGCAGCACGTCACGCAGCTGGGTTTGCGCATCGGGCTCGCCACGCACCTGCTTCAGCGCGCGGTCGCGTGCGCTGCCGGCGTACTGTTCCACCAGCGGGCCCGCCAGGCGCAGCACCAGCACGGTCTTGTCCTGCAGCTTCGGCGCGCCGCTGCGCAGCCAGCCGATCAGCAGCACACCGACGATCAGCAGGAAGATCAGGTTCAGCAGCAGGCGCCGGCTGCCATCGACGAACCACCACAGGGCACTGAAGCTGCGGCGCACCCAGCCGCGGCGCTTGGGTGGCGCGGCGGCCGGACTCGGGCCCATGGCCACCTGGAACTCTTGGGGGTCGGACATGCGGTGGTCTCCTGCCGTTCTGGCAGCTTCAGGTCTTGGCGGCTTGCGGGGTACCCAGCTGCCGCAGCACATCGCGGATGAACTGGGCGCGGTCTTTCGGGTCGGCGATCTCGCGGTCGATGCGCAGCTTGTCGTTGCCCGCCAGCTTGATGTGGCGGTGCTTCTGCACCAGCTCGATGATGCGCATTGCATCGATCGGCGGATTGGGCCGGAAGGTGATGGACATCAGCTTCGGGTTGGCATCGATCTTCTGCACGCCATAGGGCT
>CAZXLI010000395.1:0-5157 GCA_964641795.1 uncultured Bordetella sp.
GTTGCGTGCCACGCGCGCATCGGGCGGGCTCTGGCGGTCGATCTCGCGCGCGGCGATGAACTGGCCCAGGCGCTCGTTCAGCTGGGTCATCACGAAGCGGTTGAACGGGATGCTGCGGTCCAGCAGGCTCAGGAACTCGTCCACCGGCAGCCCAGCCACCACGCTCTTGCGCAGCGCCTCGATGTGGTAGCGATAGGTCTCGCGCTTGAGCAGCGTGCCCTCGCCGAACCAGGCGCCGGGCGGGATGCCGGTGAAGGTGATCTGCGCGGCGCCGCGGCTGTCGTCGTTGCTCATCTTCAGCATGCCCTCGACCACGCCGAACCAGTAGGTCGGCGCACGGCCGACGCGGCAGATGCGGTCGCCCGGCTCGGCGGTGGCCACCACCAGCGTGCGCGTGGCACGCGCCCGGTCCTCGTCGGACAACACCTGCAGCCACGGAATCGAGCCCAGCTCGCCGGCATTCGGCGCACGGGCACGTTCGCGCAGCGTGTTGGGGATGGGCATCGGCGACCGCGGGAAAGTCCGCTCGGGTGCGACCCTAGGATTGTCGTCGTACCGACATCCAGGCGTCAAAGCAAAGCCTAGTATCCCGCTGCCCACTCGAAGGAGCCGCGGTGCAAACGACCTTCCCACGCCTGATGCTCGACCATGCGCGCCAGCGGCCCGATGCGCCGGCGCTGCGCGAGAAGTGCTATGGCATCTGGCAGACGTTGAGCTGGTCGGCGCTGGCCACGCTGGTGCGCCAGTTCGCCTGCGGCATGGCGGAGGCCGGCGTGCAGCGCGGCGAGCACGTGGTGGTGATCGGCGACAACCGGCCGCGCCTGTACGCGTCGATGCTGGCCGCGCAGTCGCTGGGCGCGGTGCCGGTGCCGCTGTACCAGGACGCGGTGAGCGCCGAGTTCGTGTTCCCGATCAACAACGCCGAGGTGCGCCACGCGGTGGTGGAAGACCAGGAGCAGGTGGACAAGCTGCTGGAGATCCGCGCGCAATGCCCGCTGCTGGCGAACATCTGGTACGACGATCCGCGCGGGCTGCGCAAGTACGAAGAAGCCGGCCTGGCCTCGCTGGACAGCCTGGCCGAGCGCGGCCGCGCACGCGACCAGCGCGAGCCCGGCTTCTTCGACGCGCAGGTGGCCCTGGCCCAGCCGCAGGACGTGGCGGCGATGTTCTTCACCTCCGGCACCACCGGCAACCCGAAGGGCGTGGTGCACACGCACTTCACGCTGCTGGACCGGGCGGCCGCCGGCGCCAAGTTCGACAAGCTCACGGCCAGCGAAGAGGTGCTGGCCTACATGCCGCCGGCCTGGATCGGCCAGAACATCTTCAGCTATGCGCAATGGCTGGCCTGCGGCTACGTGGTGAACTGCCCCGAATCGGCCGCAACGGTGACGATCGACCTGAAGGAAGTGGGCCCGACCTACTACTTCGCGCCGCCGCGCATCTTCGAGGGGCTGCTGACCAGCGTGATGATCCGCATGGAGGATGCCTCGCGCCTGAAGAAGTGGCTGTTCAAGACCTGCATGGCGGTGGCCCAGCGCGTCGGCCCGGCGCGCATGGACGGGCTGCCGGTCTCGGCGCTGGACCGGCTGAAGTGGCAGCTGGGCAATTGGCTGATCTACGGCCCGCTGCGCAACACGCTGGGCTTCTCGCGCGTGCGGGTGGCCTACACCGCGGGCGAGGCGATCGGGCCCGACCTGTTCACGTTCTACCGCTCGATCGGCATCAACCTGAAGCAGCTGTACGGCTCGACCGAAACCGCGGTGTTCGTCTGCCTGCAGCCCGACCACCAGGCCAAGGCCGACACGGTGGGTGTGCCGATCGACGGCGTGCAGATCAAGTTGGCCGATTCCGGCGAGATCCTGGTCAAGTCGCCCGGGCTGCTGAAGGGCTACTACAAGAACGACGCAGCCACCGCCGAGGTGCTGACGCCCGAAGGCTGGTACCACACCGGCGACGCTGGCTTCATCGACGCCACCGGGCACCTGAAGATCATCGACCGCGCCAAGGATGTCGGCCGCATCGTCGGCGGCCCGAACGACGGCGCGATGTTCGCGCCCAAGTACGTCGAGAACAAGCTGAAGTTCTTCCCGCACATCAAGGAAGCGGTGGCCTTCGGCGACAAGCGCGACCGCGTCTGCGCCTTCATCAACATCGATTTCGAGGCGGTGGGCAACTGGGCCGAGCGGCGCAACCTGCCCTACGCCGGCTACACCGACCTGGCCGCCAAGCCCGAGGTCTACGAACTGGTGCGCGACTGCGTCGAGAAGGTCAATGCCGACCTGGCCCAGGACGACAAGCTCGCCGGCAGCCAGATCAGCCGTTTCCTGATCCTGCACAAGGAACTCGACGCCGATGATGGTGAACTCACACGGACGCGCAAGGTGCGCCGCGGCACCATCGCCGACAAGTACCGGGTGCTGGTCGACGCGCTGTACGGCGGCAAGTCCGAGCAGTTCATCGAGACGGCGGTCAAGTTCGAGGATGGGCGCAGCGGCACCGTCTCGGCCACCCTGAAGATCGTCGACACCAAGACCTTTCCCAGCCTGCGGAGAGCAGCATGAGCAGTACCGCCTTTGCCGCGCTGCCTGCGGTGGAAGCCACCGCGGCCCGTGACGCCGCCGATGCGCCCGCGGCGGGGCGCGCCACCGGCGACGTGATCCTCGACGTGAAGAACATCTCGCTGTCCTTCGGCGGGGTGAAGGCGCTGTCGGACATCAGCTTCAACGTGCGCGAGCACGAGGTGCGCGCCATCATCGGCCCGAACGGCGCGGGCAAGAGCTCGATGCTCAACTGCATCAACGGCGTCTACGCGCCGCAGCAGGGCTCGATCACCTTCCGCGGCCGGACCTTCAGCCACATGAACTCGCGCCAGGTGGCCGAGATGGGTGTCGCGCGCACCTTCCAGAACCTGGCGCTGTTCAAGGGCATGAGCGTGATCGACAACATCATGACCGGCCGCAACCTGAAGATGAAGAGCAACCTCTTCATGCAGGCGATCCGCAACCCCTTCGGCATCGGCGGCGCCGACCGCGAGGAGATCGCGCACCGCGAGTTCGTCGAGCACATCATCGACTTCCTCGAGATCCAGGCCTACCGCAAGACGCCGGTGGGCCGCCTGCCCTACGGCCTGCAGAAGCGGGTGGACCTGGGCCGCGCGCTGGCGATGGAACCGCAGGTGCTGCTGCTCGACGAGCCGATGGCCGGCATGAATGTCGAGGAGAAGCAGGACATGTGCCGCTTCGTGCTGGACGTCAACGACGAGTTCGGCACCACCATCGTGCTGATCGAGCACGACATGGGCGTGGTGATGGACATCTCCGACCGCGTGGTGGTGCTCGACTACGGCAAGAAGATCGGCGACGGCACGCCCGACGAGGTGCGCCACAACCCCGAGGTGATTTCCGCCTACCTCGGCACGTCTCACTAGCGCCTGAAAGACACGGCCATGGGCTTCTTCCTCGAGACACTGATCGGCGGCCTGATGTCGGGCATGCTGTATTCGCTGGTGGCACTGGGCTTCGTGCTGATCTTCAAGGCCTCGGGCGTCTTCAACTTCGCGCAGGGCGCGATGGTGCTGTTCGCGGCGCTGGCCATGGCGCGCTTCGCCGAGTGGATTCCGAAGGCGCTGGGCCTGCAGAGCAAGCTGCTGATCGTGCTGCTGGCCTTCGTCGCGGCGATGGCGGTGATGGTGGCCTTCGCCTGGCTGATCGAGAAGCTGGTGCTGGGCAAGCTGGTCAACCAGGACGGCATCTCGCTGCTGATGGCCACCTTGGGCGTGGCCTACTTCCTGGATGGCTTCGGCCAGACCATCTTCGGCTCGGACATCTACAAGATCGATGTCGGCATGCCCAAGGATCCGATCTTCCTGTTCGAGAGCACCTTCCAGGGCGGCGTGCTGGTCAGCCAGGAAGACCTGGTCGCGGCGCTGATCGCCGCCGCGCTGGTCACCGCGCTGACCAGCTTCTTCCAGTTCACCGGCACCGGCCGCGCGCTGCGCGCGGTGGCCGACGACCACCAGGCCGCGCAGTCGATCGGCATTCCGCTCAACCGCATCTGGGTCATCGTCTGGAGCGTGGCCGGCTTCGTCGCGCTGGTGGCGGGCGTCATCTGGGGCTCCAAGCTGGGCGTGCAGTTCTCGTTGTCGGTGCTGGCGCTGAAGGCGCTGCCGCTGGTCATCCTGGGCGGGCTGACCTCGGTGCCCGGTGCCATCGTCGGCGGGCTGATCCTGGGCGTCGGCGAGAAGCTGGCCGAGGTGTTCATCGGCCCGTACCTGGGCGGCGGCATCGAGATCTGGTTCGCCTATGTGCTGGCGCTGATCTTCCTGCTGGTGCGGCCGCAGGGGCTGTTCGGCGAGAAGATCATCGACCGGGTATGAAGCGCGTTATTCAATCAAGGTGCTTGCGCGGATCCGGCTCTGCCGGTCCGCTGCAAGGGCCCCCTCGGGGGGCAGCGACTGGAAGGAGCGTGGGGGCATGATCTATCGTGAAAACGGCCAGTTCAAGACCTCGTACCGAGCCGACCAGCAGATCTTCCCGATCCTGCAGGACCGGGTGGTGATGCTGGCGCTGCTGGCCATCGCGTTCATCGTGGTGCCGCTGACAGCGCCCGAATACCTGTTCCGCGCGATCCTGATCCCGTTCCTGATCCTTTCTCTCGCGGCGCTGGGCCTGAACATCCTGGTCGGCTACTGCGGGCAGATCTCGCTGGGCACCGGCGGCTTCATGGCAGTGGGTGCGTACGCGGCCTACAACTTCATGGTGCGCATCGACGGCATGCCCGTGGTGCTGGCCATCCTGCTGGGCGGCGTGTGCGCCACCGGCGTGGGCGTGCTGTTCGGCATTCCTTCGCTGCGCATCAAGGGCCTGTACCTGGCGGTGGCCACGCTGGCGGCGCAGTTCTTCACCGACTGGGCCTTCCTGCGCATCAAGTGGTTCACCAACGACTCGGCCTCGGGCTCGGTCAGCATCGCCGGGCTGACGCTGGCCGGCTGGACCATCGACACGCCGGCCGAGAAGTACCTGTTCTGCCTGGGCTTCGTGGTGCTGTTCGCGCTGCTGGCCAAGAACCTGGTGCGCAGCCACATCGGCCGCGAGTGGATGGCCATCCGCGACATGGACGTGGCCGCGGCGGTGATCGGCATCCGCCCGGTCTACGCCA
>CAZXLI010000396.1:0-5137 GCA_964641795.1 uncultured Bordetella sp.
TCCACTCGCCGCCGGACTTGATCAGGTCCTTGGTGCGGTCGGTGATGCGCAGGAAGCCGTATTCGTCCAGCGTCGCCACGTCGCCGGTGCGCAGCCAGCCGTCGGCGGTGAACTTCTCGGGCGACACCGGCACCTCGTGGTACGAGCCGGTGATGAAGGGGCCGCGGACCTGGATCTCGCCCATGGTCTTGCCGTCCCAGGGCGCGGCGCCGCCCTCGTCGGTGATCAGCCGCAAATCCACCAGCGGCGCCGGCACGCCGGCCATCGAGGCGCGGCGGTACTGCTCGTCGTCGCCCTTGTCGCGCAACTCGGCGCGCGGGTAGGCCACGGTGGCCAACGGCGAGGTCTCGGTCATGCCCCAGCCCTGCTTGATGGTCACACCATGGCGCGCGAAGGCCCGGATCAGCGATTCAGGCACCGCCGCGCCGCCGACCAGCGAACACATGCCCGCCGGCAGCCGCCAGCGGCCGGGCGCTTCCTTCAGCGATCGCTCGTAGGCCTGGATCAGCCCGAGCCAGATGGTCGGCACGCCCAGCGCCATGGTGGGCGGCTCGGCGGTGATCAGGTCCAGCAGGTCGTCCGGGTGCAGGTGCGGACCCGGAAACACCATCTTCACGCCCAGCATCACCGCGCCATAGGGCACGCCCCAGCAGTTGGCATGGAACATCGGCGTCACCGGCATCACCACATCCGTCGAATGCAGGCCCCAGTGGTCGGGCAGGCCGGCCACCAAGGTGTGCAGCACGGTCGAGCGGTGTGAATACACCACGCCCTTGGGCCGCCCGGTGGTGCCACTCGTGTAGCACATGGCCACCGGATCGTCTTCGGCGTGCGGGATCGGAATGAAGGTGTCGCCATCGGCGGCCGCCAGCATCGCCTCGTAGTCGGTGAAGCCTTCAGGCACCGGTGCGCCGGAGAACGGGAAGACGATCACCTTCTCGAACGCATGCAGGCTGGCGAACTGCCGGTACAGCGGCAGCAGCACGTCGTCGACGATCAGGAAGCGGTCTTTCGCATCGGCGGCGATCCAGCCGATCTCGTCGGGCGACAGCCGCAGGTTCAGCGTGTGCATCACGCCACCGGCCGCCGGAATGCCGAAGTAGGCTTCCAGGTGCGCGTGGTGGTTCCAGCACAGCGTGGCCACGCGTTCACCGGGCTTCAGGCCCAGGGCCAGCAAGGCCGCACCCAGGGCCTTGGTGCGCCGGTACCACTGGCCGTAGGTGTGGGTGCGCAGGCTCTTGTCGGGCAGGCGCGAGACGATGGTGTTGCCGGCGAACAGCGTGCCGGCACGCTCCATCAGCGGGTTCAGGGACAGGGGCACCTGCATCATCGTCGCGCGCATCGCGGATCTCCTCGATCAGGGTTCAGTACACCTTCAGTTGCTTGGCCCGCTGGTTCTGGCTGCGTTGGAGCAGCGCCCAGTACAGCTCCAGCACCTGGTGCACATGGGCGCGGGTCTCGTCGATGGGCGGCAGCGCGCCGCCATGGCGCCGCACCGCGCCCTCGCCGGCGTTCCACGCAGCCAGCGCCAGGTCGATGCGGCCGAAACGGCGAATCAGGTCGGCCAGCATGCGGGCACCGGTGTGGATGTTGGTGCGCGCGTCCAGCAGGCGTTCGTCGACCGGGCGCTGCGCATCGCCCGCGCCGGCGTAGCGCTCGGCCGTTTCGGGCGTGATCTGCATCAGCCCCCGGGCGCCACGCGGCGACACCGCCTTGGCATCGAATCCCGACTCCACCGCGATCACCGCGGTCAACAGTTCGCGGTCGACGCCGTGGGCCTGCGCAGCCTCGCGCAGCCAGGGCGTGACGACGCGTACTTCAGGCGCTATCTCCAACCAGGTCAGCAAGGCGGTGGGCGCGTCGGCCTTGCCGGGCACGCGGACCTGCGAACGCGGCACCTCGGCGAGCAGCGGCTGGTAGCGGGCATCGAGCGGTGCGGCGGCGACATGCGCGACGCCCAGCCCATCGACATAGCCCCACATCCCCTCCGCTCGAACGGCACCCGCGCCCAGCGCCAGACCACAGGCCATCAGCGCGCCAGCGAGCAGGCGGCGCGGCGGGCGGCGCACAGAGCAGCATGAGACGGGCGAGACAGCCATGCGTGACGCAGCGTGGGCCGCGGGGCGGCCGGGCCGGCCATTCTGCCCGAGGTGGCCGGGGCCGAGACCGCGCGAAGGCGCCCGAACCCGGCGCGACCTCAACCGGCTTCGTGACCGAGTGCGACGCGGGCCTGGAATTCGCGGTCGAGCATGCTCATCACGATCAGCGAGTCGTAGCCGTCGGCCCCGTCGATGCTGACGCGCACGCTTTCACGCAGCCGCCCTTCCTCGACGAAACCTTCACTGGCGTAGAGCGCCAACGCGCGCTGGTTGAGCGATTTCACGTCGAGCCAGAAACGGTGCGCGTGCAGGTCGCGAAAGGCCATGCGCTTGAGCAGGCGCACGCAGGCACGGCCAAGGCCTTGGCCCTTGGGCTGCAGCACGATGCGCTTGAGCTCGACACTGCGGTGGATGTTGCGACAGCCCTGCAGGATGACGAAGCCGGCACGTTCGTAGTCCGCCCCGGCCTCGACGATGAAGTGCCGCAGGTCGGGGAAGCGCAGCGCGCCCTCGTGCTGCGTGCGTTCCCACGGCGAGATGAACGGCAGGTTGCGCGCATCGGTCTCCACCGAGACCACAAAGTCCAGGTCGCTCAGCATCGTGGGCCGCAGGCGCAGCCGCTGGTCGGATGAAGTCATCGGGTGGATTCTGCCGGCAGGCGGGCATGAAAAAGGGCCGCTCGCGCGGCCCTCGTCGTGGACGGGAAGCTCAACCCGTCATCAGTTGCCGCAGCCCAGCGAGGCGATGCGATCGTGTGCTGCCTTGGCCTGGATCAGGCCGTAGCCGAAGTCATTGTCACGACCCGGGGCGCCGAGGTCGATCGCGCTCTTG
This sequence comes from uncultured Bordetella sp., assembly GCA_964641795.1. GTDB lineage: Bacteria > Pseudomonadota > Gammaproteobacteria > Burkholderiales > Burkholderiaceae_C > Pseudaquabacterium. The sequence continues at coordinate 2,931 of CAZXLI010000396.1, forward strand.
TTCAGCGAGGCGCGGATCTGCTCGGCGGTGCAACCCGTGTGGAGGCTCCACACCAGTGCGGCAACACCCGAAGCGTGCGGCGTGGCCATCGAGGTGCCGTTGTAGTAGGCGTACTGGTCCTGCGTGGTGAACACAGCCACGGTGCTGGACTGGCCCAGCTGCGTGAGCATGGTCGCGCCATCGGCCTGCGTGGCGCCGACTGACGGAATCGTGGTCACGGTGGTCCCCAGCGTGCCGGCGAGTTCGCCGGCCGTGTTGTTGTAGACCACCGCGGCAATGCCGCCGCTGTTCTGGCAGTTCAGCACCTTGTCGGCGAACGAGATGTTGCCGCGCGAGATCAGGCACACCTTGCCGGTCATGCTGCCGGCCACCGGCGTGTCGCCAAAGCCGAAGTCAGCCAGCGGGCCGGTCGCCGAGGTGAGCGGCGAACCGTCCATGCCCAGCACCGAATAGCCGGATTCACCGACGGTCAGCGAAGCACCCAACTGGCTGCCTGCCGGCACCGTGGACAGCACGCCCACGCCTGGCGCGGCGATCTCGACGTCTGCGTTCGACTGCGAGAAGCCGGCCTTGGCCATGTTGGAGTCGACCGCCGCGACCGACACCACTTCGGCAAAGCCTGCCGGATACGAGGTGGTGGTGTCACCGGCATTGCCGGCTGCGGCGATGATCAGCATGCCGCGGTTGGCCATGAAGGTGGCGATCTTCTGCTCGATCGGGCTGGCCGACGAGCCGCCGAGCGACATGCTCACGACGTTGGCGCCCGCGCGCCAGCAGTTGAACATGGCCTTGGCAATGGTCAGGCTGCTTGCGCTGCCGCTGGCGTCGAAGACCTTCGCGATGTGCAGGTGGATCTTCGCGTTCGGCATCACGCCGACCACGCCGACCGCGTTGTTGACCGCTGCGATGGTGCCGGCCACGTGCGTGCCGTGGGAGTTCTCGTCGGAGTCCCAGGTACCCGAGGTGGTGAAGTTCTGGCCAGTCTTCGGCACGGCCGCCAGGTCGGGGTGCGAGGCATCGATGCCGGAGTCCACGATGCACAGCGTGCGATTGCCTGCGCTGCTGTCGGACACCTGGTCGGCCTGGACCATCGTGATGCCGTAGGGCACCGTCTGGACGTCGCCGATCGCGCTGGGCTTCGAACGGCCCGCGGCCTTGCCCATGATGCGGCGCGTGGCGCCCGCGTCGACGAAGTCGACCTGGGCCATGGCACGCAGCGCGGCCAGCTTGGCACGCGGCAGGTTCACGATCATCGCGTTGGCTTCGCCCATGTCGGCGTCGACACTGCCGCCCGCCTTCAGGATGGCGGCCTTGATCAGCGCACCAGCGCCCGTCTTGTAGCCAACAGCAACGCGCACCTGGCTTGTGGCCTGTGCTTGGGCAGCCAGCGGGGTCGCCAGCATCGAGACTGCCACACCAAGTGCGGCGCATACCGCCGCAATGGATGTCTTACCAAAACGCATATGGATATGCTCCGACAGGCGGTTGAAAGTCGGGATGTTTGCGGGGGCACCGGACCCCGTCAATCCCCCTGACAGGAGGGTAGTGGAAACGCTGAGACGCGCTGGTGCGTGCCGCACCTAGACGTCGACCTCCACGCTGTCGCCATGCACCTCCATGAGCTCGCGGCGGGCCGCGGCCTCGCCCTTGCCCATCAGCCGGGTCATCGCCTGCACGGTGTCGTCGAAGCCCACCGCGCCGTAGGCCACCGGCAGCAGCCGGCGGGTCTCCGGGTTCAGCGTGGTCTCCCACAGCTGTTCGGCGCTCATTTCGCCCAGGCCCTTGAAGCGGCTGATGCTCCACGAGGCTTCGCGCGCGCCTTCCTTGCGCAGCTTGTCCAGCGTGGCATCGAGTTCGCCCTGGTCCAGCGCGTAGAGCTTGGCCGCCGGCTTCTTGCCACGGGCCGGCGCGTCGATGCGGAACAGCGGCGGCTTCGCGATGTACACATGCCCGGCCTCGACCAGCTTCGGGAAGTGGCGGAAGAACAGCGTCAGCAGCAGCACCTGGATGTGCGAGCCGTCGACGTCGGCGTCCGACAGGATGCAGATCTTGCCGTAGCGCAGGTTGGACAGGTCGGGTGTGTCGCTGGGGCCGTGCGGGTCCACGCCGATGGCCACGGCGATATCGTGAATCTCGGTGTTGGCGAAGAGGCGGTCGCGCTCGACCTCCCAGGTGTTGAGTACCTTGCCGCGCAGCGGCAGGATGGC
>CAZXLI010000397.1:0-5079 GCA_964641795.1 uncultured Bordetella sp.
CTCAGGTGCTGGTGCTGGACCCCGACATCATCCTGATGGACGAGCCCTTCTCGGCGCTCGACATCCAGACCCGCCAGCTGATGGAGAACGAGGTGCTGGCGTTGTGGCAGGGCGACGAGCGCCGGGCCGCCCCAAGCCCGGAGCGCCCCCCCTCGGGGGGGACGCCGCGCAGCGGCGAGGGGAGCCAGGGTCGGAAGGCGGTGCTGTTCATCACCCACGACCTCGATGAAGCCATCGCGATGAGCGACCGCGTGGTGGTGATGAGCGCCGGCCCGGCGTCGCGGCCGATCGGCGAGTTCGCGATCGACCTCGACCGCCCGCGCGACGTGGCCGAGGTGCGCACGACGCCGCGCTTCATCGAGCTGCACAACGCCATCTGGCAGGTGCTGCGCGACGAGGTGCTCAAGGGCTACCAGCAGCAGCTGCAGGTGAAGGCCGGGTGACCGCAATGCTGGACAGGCTCAAGCCCAACCCGCGCAACCTGCGCATCTGGCAATTGCTGCTGCTGCTCGGCGTGTTCGGGCTGTGGTACCTGCTGACGGAACCCAGCCTGCTGCCGCCGATCTTCTTTGCCGACGACCGCCAGGCGGCCTTCTTCTTCGGCGAGCCGCTGAAGGTGCTGGCACGCATCTGGCGCTGGTTCGTGGCCGACGCGGACATCTACCAGCACCTCGGGGTGACGCTGATCGAGACCGTGCTGGCCTTTGCCTTCGGGGCGATCAGCGGCCTGGGCGCCGGGCTCTGGCTGGCGCTGCAGCCGATGGCCTCGGCGCTGCTGGAGCCCTACATCAAGGCACTGAACGCGATGCCGCGCATCATCCTCGCGCCGATCTTCTCGGTGTGGTTCGGGCTGGGCATCGGCAGCAAGGTGGCGCTGGGCGTCACGCTGGTGTTCTTCATCGTGTTCTTCAACGTCTACCAGGGCGTGCGCGAGGTGAGCCCGGTGGTGCTGGCCAACGCCCGCATGCTCGGCGCCAGCCAGCGCCAGCTGCTGCGGCAGGTGTACCTGCCCTCGGCCACCAGCTGGGTGTTCAGCTCGCTGCACACCAGCGTCGGGCTGGCCTTCGTCGGGGCGGTGGTGGGCGAATACCTCGGCTCGGCCAGCGGCGTGGGCTACCTGATCCACCAGGCCGAGGGCGTGTTCGACATCAACACGGTGATGGCCGGCATCGTCGTGCTCACCGCGTTTGCGCTGGTGCTCGACGGCGCCGTCGGGCTCATCGAGCGGCGTCTGCTGACCTGGCAGCCGAAGGCGGGAGAGACCGAGAAGCTGTAGCCGTCTGGGCCGGCGTGAACAGGCTCGGCCAGCGCCGATCGCGCAGCGCCATGAACGGCGCTTCGACCAGGCGCTGCAACAGCGCACCGAGGGCAATGCTGGCCAGCGCGATCAGCCCGAACTGCAGCCAGGGCGGCGGCGCCAGCGGCGCGAGCTGCGCCTTCAGGATCACGCCCACCGCCTTGTGCGACAGGTAGATCGCATACGACCACAGCGCCAGCGAGTACGCGCCCGGTACGCGCAGCCGGTGCAGCCCGCTGTGCGGGCTGAGCGCGGCCGCCACCAGCAGGCCGAAGGCCATGGCCATCAGCGAATAGCCGAACGCGCTCATCGCGAAGCCGTAGCCATAGCCGTCGATGTAGTAGCGCTGGTGCAGGCCCCAGAACATCAGCCCGGTGGCGACGAGGCCGGCCAGCAGCAGGGCCTGGCCATGCTTCATCAGCCGCGCCCAGGCGTCGGGGTGCGCGTTCTTCAGCAGCGCCAGCGCCACGCCGGGCAGGAACTCGTCGAAGCGGCACAGCGTGCCGTAGTAGACCCAGGCGTAGTAGCGGTCGAGCTGGCCATCGGCCTCGCGGCCGAAGCGCGTCCACAGCCAGCAGCGTGCCGCCACGCCCAGCAGCAGCGCACCCATCAGCGCCCAGCCGGCGCGCGCACCCAGGCGCCAGCGCTGCCCGGCCACCAGCAGCAGCGGCAGCACCAGGTAGAACTGTTCCTCGATGCACAGCGACCAGGCATGCGAGAACGCGGTGCCGGCCTGCAGCCCGATGTTCTGCGTGAAGGTGAGAAAGGTCCACAACGGCGGCGGCGTACGCCCGCCCATGGCCGCCGGCCAGCAGAAATAGGCCGCCAGCACGACCCAGAACACCGGCAGCGTGCGCAGCGCGCGGCGGGCGTAGAACGAGGGCAGCGAGAGCGAACGGCCGCGCACCAGGCCGCCCAGCAGCTGGTTGGCGATCAGGTAGCCGCTGAGCACGAAGAACAGGTCCACGCCAGTCCAGCCGATCACCGCCAGCCAGCCCAGGTCCGGCGTACCGCTGACGAAGACGCGGTAGTGGTAAACGAAGACCAGCACGATCGCCAGGGCGCGCAAGGTGTCGAGGCCGTCGGTGCGCGTGCGTTGCGCAGCGGCCGGGTCGTGAAGGGGCATCGGGAGCTTGCAGCGCGGGCGGTGGGGACGCGGACATTGTGCAGTGTCCGGCGTGCGCCGCACGGCGGCCTGCCGCGCTGCATGGACGATCAGGTTATGCGATAGACGTCGAGTGTCACCAGCGCCGCCTCGCGCTCGCCGGCGGCCAGCGCCAGCACCTTGTTCAGATGCCGCCAGCGTGCGGCACCGGTCGTGAAGCGCATCACCGTGCGGAAGAAATACAGCTCGCGGGGCACCGTCTCGCCACGAGCCAGCCGTGCCATCACCTCGGGCGGGCCGTGGCGCAAGCCGTCGCTCTGCACTTCGATCAGGCTGCCGTCGTCGGCGCGGATCACGTAGTGCGCGGCGATTTCCAGCGCGCCGTCGTCCCGCTGCAGCTGCCAGTCGACGCCGCCTTCGACCAGCGTGCCGTTCAGTTCGGGCCCGCTCACCGTGCCGCCGCCCAGCGGCACGTAGCGCCGCTCGCCATGCGCGGCCGCGCCCAGGCTCACCAGCGGGCCGACGGCACAACGGACCTGCATCATCGGCAGCAGGAGCGGCGGGGCGGGCAGCGGGCTGGGCATCGGTGGCTTCTCGGTGAGCGGGCTCGGGTCAGTCGGGATGGACGTGGCCGGCGTCCGTTGCCATCATGCCGGCGTTGACCGCGTGCAACGCGGCTGCGCTGTCATCCGAGAGGACGACAGCGCGCAACACAAGCCCCCGCCTCATGAAACACTGGCCGCTCACTTCAGACACCAGCATCGGCAGCGCTGCCGGTGCGGGCCTGCTGCAAGCCGTCGGTGCCATCGGCGGCCCGGGCTTTGCCGATGCTGCGCTGCGCGGGCTCAACGATGCCGGGCTGCATGCCGCATCCTGGTCGGTCTACGAACTGCGGCCGGGCCGCGCCCCGGTGCTGCACCTGTCGGCCAGCCTCGGCGTGGCCGATCGCACGGGTGATTGCTTCCGGGCCTATCGGCAGGGGCTGTACCGGCGCGATCGCAGTTTCGACGCCGTCGCACCCGGCGGCCGCGGCCTGCTGCGCATGCATGCCGACGAAGCGCCCAACGCCGCGCACCGCGAGGCGATCTACCGTCGCCACCAGGTGCTCGAACGCCTGTCGGTCGTGCAGCGCGCTGAAGATGGCGGCCTGTTCGCGGTGAACCTCTACCACCATGATCATCAGGGGGCCTTCGGCGAGGGCGAGGTGGCGGGCTTTGCCGGCATGGCCGCGCTGCTGCTGGCGGCGGTGCGGCGGCATGTCGAACTGCAGGCGCCGCCGGCCGCGGCCGATGCGCGAGCGGCCCTGCGGGCGCGCTGCCCGGCGCTCACCGCGCGCGAGCTCGATGTCTGCGAGCGCCTGCTGCGCGGCTGGAGCTACGACGGCATCGCGGCCGACATGGGGCTGTCGGTCGCGACGGTGAAGACCTATCGCGCCCGCGCCTTCGGGCGCCTGGGGCTGCATTTCAAGAGCGAGCTGTTCGCGGACTTCATGCCCGCGACGGCGGCGCACTGACCCACGGCTGTCCACCTCTGGGATGACAGCCGGTGGCGGCGCTGCGGCCGACACTGCAGGCCTCGTCTCTGCCCGGCCCGTCCGGTCTGCGCCATGCCTTCACGCCGCCGTGCCCTGCTTGCCCTTGCCGCCTCGCTGGCGGTCGTTCCGCTGGCCGGGCACGCCCAGGCATGGCCGGACAAGCCGCTGAAGCTGGTGGTGGGCTTTCCGCCCGGCAGCGGGCCGGATGTCGTCGCGCGCACGCTGGGCCAGAAGCTGGGCGAGCTTGCCGGCCAGCCGCTGATCGTCGACAACAAGGCCGGTGCCGGCGGGCAGATCGCGGCGCAGTCGGTGGCCAAGAGCGCGGCCGATGGCACGACGCTGCTGCTGGCCGAGGTCGGCTCGATCAGCATCGCGCCGGCGGCCTACCGCAAGCTGCCCTACGACCCGCCGAAGGAGTTCGCCGGCGTCAGCGAGGTGGTGCGCTCGGATTTCGTGCTGGTGGTGCCGCTCACTTCGCCGCATAGGACGGTGGCCGAATTCGTCGCCCATGCCCGCGCGCAGAAGGACAAGCTGAACTTCGTGACCTTCGGCGCCGGCACGCCGGGGCATTTCGGCGCCGAGGTGTTCGGCGAACTGGCGGGCTTCAAGGTCGAGCCGCTGCACTACCGCTCGACCGGCGACGCGGTGACGGCCATCATCGCCGGCGACGCGCAGGGCGCCTTCGTCAGCACCGCGCTGGCGATGGCCCAGGTGAAGGGCGGCAAGCTGCGGGCGCTGGCGATCACCGCGCCGCAGCGCTCGCCGCTGCTGCCCGAGGTGCCGACCTTCACCGAGGCCGGCTACCCGAAGGCGGACTTCTCGGCCTGGTTTGCGGTGCTGGCGCCCGCCGCCACGCCACCGGCGATGCTGGAGGCCATGAACCAGAAGGTGGCTGCCGCGGTGAAGTCGCCCGAGGTGAAGCAGAAGCTGCAAGAGGCCGGCTTCAGCGTGCTCGGCACCAGCCGGACCGACACCGAGCGCATGCTGAAGGCCGAACACGCGCGCTGGGCGCAAGTCGTCAAGTCGACCGGCTTCACCGGCGACTGACCCTCACTTCGCGGTGGGGAAGCCGAACTCGGCACCCTTGCTGATGCTCTCGGGCCAGCGCTGCATCACGCTCTTCTGCTTGGTGTAGAAGCGCAC
>CAZXLI010000398.1:0-5076 GCA_964641795.1 uncultured Bordetella sp.
CGGCATGATGCTCGAAGATGGCCAGAGCGTGATCGCGATGCTGGTGGCCGAAGACGAAACCCAGAGCGTGCTGACCGCCACCGAGAACGGCTATGGCAAGCGCACCTCCATCGTCGAGTACACGCGCCACGGCCGTGGCACCAAAGGCATGATCGCCATCCAGCAGAGCGAGCGCAATGGCAAGGTCGTCGCCGCCACGCTGGTGCGGCCGAACGACGAGATCATGCTGATCACCGACAAGGGCGTGCTGGTGCGCACGCGCGTCGCCGAGATCCGCGAACTCGGCCGCGCCACCCAGGGCGTGACGCTGATCGCGCTCGACGACGGCGCCAAGCTTTCAGGGCTGCAGCGCATCGTCGAGAACGACGCCGGCGAGAGCGATGGCGACGCCGAAACCACCACTCCCCCGACCGAGACTCCATGAGCCTGCTCCGTTCGATGACATTGGCGGCCGCCCTGGCCGCCGCAAGCGGCCTGTGTGCCGCGCAGGGCGCCAGCGCGCCGGCCAGCAATGCCAGGAAGGAATTGGCGCTGAAGGTGGTGCAGCTCCAGCAGCCCGCGATCGAGCAGGCCGCACGTCAATTGGCGGAACAGTCCGTCGCGCCGCTGCTGCAACAGGCCGGTACCGTGGTGCAAACCCGTGTGCCCCCCGAGCAGCGCGAGGCGCTGACACGCGAGCTGCAGGGCGACCTGAAGAAGTTCGGCGACGAGACCGTCGGCCTGCTGCGCGAGCGTGCGCTGAAGCTTGCGCCGACAGCCATCGGCTCGATCCTCGAGGAACGCCTGAGCGAGGACGAGCTCAAGCAGGTCATCACCGTGCTGGAGTCGCCCGCCTATCGCAAGTACCAGTCGCTGGGCGGTGACATGCAGCGCGCGCTGGTGGAGAAACTGGTGGCCGATACACGCAGCAGCGTCGAACCCAAGCTGCGCGCATTGCAGGAATCGATGGGCAAGCGCATCAATGCAGCGGTGACCGCCGCGGCAACAGGCGGTCCGGCCAGCGGCGCGAAGCCCGCCCCCGCGGCCAAGCCCGCCGCGTCGGCACCGAAGAAGTGAGCATGGCCCAGCGCCCCTACAACTTCTCTGCCGGGCCGGCCACACTGCCGGAACCGGTGTTGCGCCAGGCAGCCGAGGAGATGCTCGACTGGCACGGCAGCGGCATGGGCGTGATGGAGATGAGCCACCGCGGCAAGGAGTTCATCTCGATTGCCGAGGCAGCGGAAGCCGATCTGCGCGAGCTGCTGGCAGTGCCGCCGCAGTTCCGCATCCTGTTCATGCAGGGCGGCGGACTGGGCGAAAACGCCATCGTGCCGCTGAACCTGTCGCGCGGCGGCGCGGTCGATTTCGTCATCACCGGCTCGTGGTCGCTGAAGTCCTCGCGCGAGGCACGGCGCTACGCCGACGTGGCGGTGGCCGCCAGCAACGAGGCCGACCGGCACAGCAGGATCCCGGCGCCAGCCAGCTGGCAGCTGCGCCGCGGCGCCAGCTACGTGCACCTGTGCAGCAACGAGACCATCGACGGCCTCGAGTTCCAGGCGTTGCCCGACCTGCGGGCGCTGGGCAGCGATGCGCCGCTGGTCATCGACTGTTCATCGCACATCCTGTCGCGACCGATCGACTGGTCGCTCGTCGGCCTGGCCTTCGCCGGTGCGCAGAAGAACGTCGGCATCGCCGGATTGACGATGGTGTTCGTCCGTGAAGACCTGCTGGACCGCGCGCTCGACATCTGTCCCTCGGCCTTCAACTACAAGACCGTGGCCGATGCCGGCTCGATGTTCAACACGCCACCGACCTACGCGATCTACATCGCCGGCCTGGTGTTCCAGTGGCTGAAGGTGCAGGGCGGTGTGGCCGCGATGGAAGCGCGCAACATCGCCAAGGCGAAGCTGCTGTATGACGCGCTCGACGGCTCGGACTTCTACCGCACCCGGGTGGCGCCCGAAGCCCGCTCGCGCATGAACGTGCCGTTCTTCCTGAAGGACGAGTCGCTCAACGATGCCTTTCTCACCGAGGCCAAGGCACGCGGCTTGCTCCAGCTCAAGGGCCACAAGAGCGTCGGCGGCATGCGCGCTTCGATCTACAACGCGATGCCGCTCGAAGGGGTGCAGGCGCTGGTGGACCATCTGAACGACTTTGCCCGCCGCCATGGCTGATACCCCCGCGACCGACAAGCCTGCCGTGCAGCCCGAGCTGCTGGCGCTGCGCGAACGCATCGATGCGCTCGACCGCGAACTGCTGGCGATGCTGAACCGGCGCGCCGGCCTGGCGCTGGAGGTGGGCGAACTCAAGAAGCGCGAAGGCTCGGTGGTGTTCCGCCCCGAACGCGAAGCGCAGGTGATCGACGGCCTGAAGGCCCTGAACCCCGGCCCGCTGCAGACCGAAAGCGTGGCGCCGATCTGGCGCGAGATCATGTCGGCCTGCCGTGCGCTGGAAACGCCGACCCGCGTGGCCTACCTCGGCCCGGCCGGCACCTTCAGTGAAGAGGCCGCTCTGGGCTTCTTCGGCAGCTCGATCGTGCGCGTGCCCTGCGCCAGCTTCGACGAGGTGTTCCGCGCCACCACCGCGGGTGCCGCTGATTTCGGCGTGGTGCCGGTCGAGAATTCCACCGAAGGCGTGGTCGCGCGCTCGCTCGACCTGTTCCTGACCACGCCGCTGTTCATCATCGGCGAGACCAGCCTCATCGTGCGGCACAACCTGCTGCGCAAGCACAACAGCCTGGCCGCAGTGAAGGCCGTGTGCGCGCATCCGCAGGCGCTGGCGCAATGCCATGGCTGGCTGAGCCATCACCTGCCGGATGTGGAACGCCGCCCGGTGTCCAGCAATGCCGAAGGGGCGCGTCTGGCCGCACAGGACCCCGGCCTGGCCGCGATTGCCAGCCCGCGCGCGGCCACCGAGTTCGGCCTGCATGTGGTGGCCCCGGCCATCCAGGACGACGCGCACAACCGCACGCGCTTCGCCGTCATCACGCACCCCGACCGCCATCCCGCGCCCAAGCCCTCGGGCCACGATTGCACGAGCCTGATCGTCTCGGTCGACAACAAGCCCGGTGCGGTGCACGACATGCTGGTGCCGCTGAAGGTGCATGGCGTGTCGATGACGCGCTTCGAGTCGCGCCCGGCGCGCTCGGGCCAGTGGGAGTACTACTTCTACATCGACATCGAGGGGCATCCGGACGAGCCGCGCGTCGGCACCGCGCTGCGCGCGCTGCGTGAAGCCTGTGCCTTCTTCAAGGTGCTGGGCACCTATCCGATCGACGTGCACTGAGCGAAGCGACGAGCGACACCATGTTCAACCAGCTCGGCGTCATCGGATGCGGCCTGATGGGCGGCTCGTTCGCCTTGGCGCTCAAGCGTGCGGGCCTGGTCAAGCGGGTGGTGGGCTACAGCAAGTCGCCCTCCACCACCGAGCTGGCCAAGCGCCTGGGCGTGATCGACGTCGCCGCTGAATCGGCGCTGCTGGCGGTGGCCAGCTCCGACATCGTGCTGATCGCGGTGCCCGTGGCCGCCACCGAGGCCACCTTCAAGGCCATCCGCCACCTGGTGGAGCCCCACGTGCTGTTCATGGACGTCGGCTCGACCAAGCGCGACGTGGTCGACACCGCGCGTCGCGTGCTGAAGGAGCGCGTCGGTGCCTTCGTGCCGGCACACCCGATCGCCGGCAAGGAAAGCGCCGGCGTGGCGCATGCCGATGCGGCGCTGTATGCCGGCCGCCAGGTGATCCTGACGCCGCTGTCGCAGACGGCGCCCGAGCTGGTTCAGAAGGCTACTGATGTGTGGTCGGCCATCGGCGCGCAGGTGCTGAAGATGACGCCGGAGAACCACGACGCCGCGTTCGCCGCCGTGAGCCACCTGCCGCACCTGCTGGCCTTCGCGTACTTCAGCGCCATCATGAACCAGCCCGCCGGGCGCGACTACCTGTCGCTGGCCGGCCCGGGCTTCCGCGATTTCACCCGCATTGCCGCCAGCGACCCGGCCGTCTGGCGCGACATCCTGCTGGCCAACCGCGAAGAGGTGATGAAGCAAACGCAGCGCTTCCGCCACGCGCTCGATGCGCTGGAACATGTCATCCGCGCCGGCAACCCGCAGGCGCTGGAAGACCTGATCCGCGGCGCGGCCGATGGCCGCAGCAACTGGCAGATCGGCAGCGCGCGCGGCGGTGGTACGCCCGGCAAGTAGTCGCCGCGCGGTACCCCGCGCGACCGGCCCTGGTTCCTGATCGATCCCATGTTCGACATCCCTTTCCTTGACCTGCCCCCCCTGCGCTCGGCCGGCGGCCGCGTGCGCCTGCCCGGCTCGAAGAGCATCTCCAACCGCGTGCTGCTGCTGGCCGGCCTGGCCGAGGGTCGCACCCGCGTGCACGACCTGCTCGACTCCGACGACACACGGGTGATGCTGGCGGCGCTGCGCACGCTGGGCTGTGGTCTGGACTCGGGCGCCGATGGCGTGCTCACCGTCACCGGCATCGGTGGCCGGCTCGGCGTTCACGAAGCAGCGCTGTTCCTCGGCAATGCCGGCACCGCGATGCGGCCATTGGCTGCCGCGCTGGCGGTGCTGGCTGCACTGCAAGGCGGGCGCTTCGAGCTCTCGGGGGTGCCGCGCATGCACGAGCGGCCGATCGGCGACCTGGTGGACGCGCTGCGCCAGCTCGGCTGCGCCGTCGACTACCTCGGCAATGCCGGCTATCCGCCGCTGCGCCTGGGCGGCGTGGCCGGTGGAACGCTGCACACGCAGCGCGAGATCCGGGTGCGCGGCGACGTATCGAGCCAATTCCTCACCGCGCTGCTGCTGGCGCTGCCGCTGGCCAGCGGCTCGGGGCCGGTGGTCATTGCGGTGGATGGCGAGTTGATCTCCAAGCCCTATGTCGAGATCACGCTGAACCTGCTGCAGCGCTTCGGCATCGCGGTGCAGCGCGAAGGCTTCGCGCGTTTCACCATTCCCCAGGGCAGCCGCTACCAGTCGCCAGACCAGATCCATGTCGAGGCCGATGCCTCGTCGGCCTCCTACTTCATCGCGCTGGGCGCGATCGCCGGCATCGAGGCGCCGATCGAAGTCGAGGGCGTCGGCCTCGATTCGATCC
>CAZXLI010000399.1:0-5031 GCA_964641795.1 uncultured Bordetella sp.
CGCATGAAAGAAGGCATTCACCCCAACTACCGCGAAGTGTGCTTCGTGGACCTGTCCAACGGCTTCAAGTTCGTCACCCGCTCGACGGTGCAAACCAAGGAAACCGTCAAGATGGACGATGGCCGCGAACTGCCGCTGGTGAAGCTGGAAACCACCAGCGAGACCCATCCCTTCTACACCGGCACGCAGAAGAGCGTGGACAACCTCGGCGGCCGTGTCGAGAAGTTCCGCAACAAGTTTGCGCGCGTCGGCATCACCAAGAAGTCGGCCTGATCCGCCAGCTTCCTGGCCAAGCCGTTCCTCATCAGGGCAGCCTCGGCTGCCCTTTTTGTTGCCCGCGTTGCATGATCACCCGGTGACTCCGCTCCCCAACCCCGCCCTGGTGACCCGCGATGCCGCACGCCGTTTGCCGCGGCTGGCACTGCTGGCCTTCTGCGCTGCCTACGTGCTGCCGGGCTTGTTCGGCCGCGATCCGTGGCGTGGCGCAGACCTCAATGCCTTTGGCCAGATGCTGGCCATTGCCGAGGGACGCGCCTCCTGGCTGTTACCAGCCTTGGGTGGCGTACCCACCGATGCGGCGTTGCTGCCCCACTGGATCGGTGCGATCAGCATCGCAGCCACGAGCCCGTGGCTCGATCCTGCCGTGGCGGCACGCCTGCCCTTCGCCTTGCTGCTCGTACTGACCCTGGCGGCCGTCTGGTACGCCTGCTTCAACCTCGCCCAGACCGACGCAGCGCAGCCACTTCCGCTGGCCTTCGGAGGTGAGGCCGGTCCGGTCGACTATGCCCGCGCAGTGGCCGATGGCGCTTTGCTCGCAGTCATCGCGACGCTCGGACTGCTGTTGCTGGGCCACGAGACCACGCCCGAACTCGCGCAACTCGCCGCGCTGGCCGGCTACCAATGGGCGCTGAGCGCCGCCCGGCGCCAGCGTTGGCCCGCGCGTATCGGCGCCTTGATCGCGCTGGCGGCCCTGGCCGCCAGCGACGCGCCGGCGATGGCGGTGGCCATCGGCCTGGGCAGCGTGCTGCTTTGCTGGCGTGCAGATGACACTGCGCTGCGGCGCTTCACGCCGTGGGCGCTGACCGCTGCGCTGCTGGCGATGGTGGTCGCCTGGCCGCTGCACGCCTGGCGCTGGCGCATAGGCCACCAACCGATCGAACCGATGCAGTTGCTGCGTCTGTTCGTCTGGTTCCTCTGGCCTGCCTGGGTGCTGGCCTGCTGGACGCTGTGGCGCTGGCGCGGCTACCTGGGGCATCTGCACCTGGCGCTGCCGCTGCTGTCCTCGGGCATCGCGCTTGTCACCTGCATTGCGATGGGCGGCTCGGACCGCGCGCTGATGCTGGCACTGCCTGGCGCCGCCATCCTGGCTGCCTTCGCGCTGCCCACCCTGCGCCGCAGCACGGCTGCTGCCATCGACTGGTTCTCGGTGTTCTTCTTCTCGGTCTGTGCGCTGACGGTCTGGGTCATCTATTTGGCAGTCCAGACCGGCGTACCGGCCAAGCCTGCCGCCAACATCGCGCGCCTGGCGGTGGGCTTCAAGCCGCAGTTCTCTCTAGTGCTGCTGGTGCTGGCGCTGGGCGGCAGCGTGGCCTGGGTGGCCCTGGTGCGCTGGCGCACCGGTCGACACCAGGCGGCCATCTGGAAGAGCCTGGTGCTGCCCGCCGGGGGCGTGGCGCTGTGCTGGTTGTTGCTGATGACGCTGTGGTTGCCGCTACTGGACTACGGCCGCAGCTACCGGCCGGTGATCGAGCGAGTGCAACGCTGGCTGCCCGCCGGCCAATGCGTGGCGGCGCCCGGTGCTTCTGCCTCGCTGGTCGCCGCGCTGGAGTTCCATGCCCGTCGCAAGGTGGATGCACGTGCCGACGCGGCCCGCGGCGCCTGCCCGGTCCTGGTGCTGGTGCAGCGCGGCACGCCGCGACCGCCTGGCGTCCCTGGCTGGAGCGAAGTGGCGCGCGAAACCCGACCGACCGACCGCCATGAATGGTTACTGATCCTGCGCCGATCAGCTCCGGACGCCCCGGCGGCTACGGCAACTGCAACGCCGCCGGGTTGAGCGGCTGAGCCGCCAGCGTGCCGCGCACGCGCCCCGGCGGCAGCACGAGGCGAAAGCGCGAGCCCTTGCCCGGCTCGCTCTCGATGTCCAGTTCGCCGCCATGGCGCTGCATCACATGCTTGACGATCGCCAGCCCCAGCCCGGTACCGCCGGTATCGCGCGAACGGCTGCCGTCGACGCGATAGAAGCGCTCGGTCAGGCGCGGCAGATGCTCTCGGGCGATGCCGATGCCGGTGTCACGCACCTCGAGTTCGCCACTGCCGTCGGCGCGCGTCTGCCAGCCCACCGCAATGCGTCCGCCCTCAGGGGTATAGCGCACCGCGTTCGTCACCAGATTGGCGATCGCGCTCAGCAATTCGGCGTCGGTGCCGGCGAGCTCGATCCCCTCGCCGTTCACGAAGCTCAGGCTGTGCTTGCCCGCGGACAGCGTGCGTGCATCGGCCTCCACGCGTTGCAGCAATCCCTTCAGCGGCAGCCAGCGGTCCGCCGGCGGGCGCGGGCTGCCTTCAAGCTGAGCCAGCGTCAGCAGGTCCGACACCAGCACCTGCATGCGGTCGGTCTGCTGCTGCATCAGCGTCAGCACCCGGCGGCGCTCGACCTCGGTCAGCGGCAGGCTCAGCATGGTCTCGATGAAGCCCGCCAGCACGGTCAGCGGCGTGCGGATCTCGTGCGAGACGTTGGCCACGAAATCGCGCCGCATCGCCTCGGTGCGCAAACGCTCGGTGACGTCCTGCGAGATCACCAGCTTGTTGCCATCGCCATAACGCCTGATCAGCACGGCCAGCGTGCTCGTGTGACCGGGCCCGGCAAAGCTCACGGGCTGATCCCACTCACCGCTTTGCAGGTAGGACACGAAGGCAGGCGTGCGCACGAGGTTGGTGATGGGCTGGCGCACGTCGCGCTTGGCGTCGATGCCCAGGTGGTCCGCTGCGACCGCGTTGCTCCACTCGATCTGATCCCCGGCATCCAGGAGCAGGACGCCGTTCGGCGAGGCCTCGATCGCCGACAGGAACTGCGCAAGTTGCTCCCGCTCCTGCGCCAGCATCTGCTCGCGCTGACGCAGCGCCCGCTCGATGCGGTAGCCCAGTTCGCCCCACAAGCCCGCATCGCGCGGCGCATTGCCCTCCTGCGCACCTCTCAACCAGCGCATCAACCGGTGGCTGCGCAGCGCATCGATCAGCACCACGAGGCCGATACCGAGCGCGGCGCCGGCGGCCGCGGCCACCTCGGGGGCCTTGAGCCAATGCCCGGCCACGAAGCCGATGCCGGTACCCAGCGCCAACGCGGCCAGCGTGGCCAGCAATCGCGGCAGCAACCAGTTCATCAAGAAACCTGGATCAATGCGCCGTCACACCCGCTTGCTGGGTCAGCCGATAGCCCGCTCCGCGCACGGTCTCGATCATCCACGAGCGTTCGCCCGGGGCCAGCGCCTCTCGCAGGCGCTTGACATGGACATCCACCGTGCGCTCTTCGATGAACACATGGTCGCCCCAGACGCGGTCCAGCAGTTGCGAGCGGCTGTGCACACGCTCCGGGTGCGTCATCAGGAAATGCAGCAGGCGAAACTCGGTCGGGCCCATCTTCAACTCGCGGTCGGCGCAGCTGATGCGCCGCGTCGAAGGGTCCAGCCGCAGCCCGGCCACTTCCACCACCTCGTCCAGCGCCTCGGGTGCCTTGCGCCGCAGCACCGCGCGAATGCGGGCCATCAGTTCATTGGTCGAGAATGGCTTGGTCAGGTAGTCATCGGCACCGGCATCGAGACCCGAGACCTTGTCGGCTTCTTCGCTGCGCGCCGTCAGCATGATGATCGGCAGCTCGCGCGTGCGGGCATCCGAGCGCCATTGCCGCGCCAGGCTCAGACCCGACTGTCCCGGCAGCATCCAGTCCAGCACCACCAGGTCGGGCAGCATCGCGTCGATCTCGCGCTGCGCCTGCTCGGCGGTGGCCGCAATCGTCACGTCATGCCCCGCGTGACGCAGGTTGATCGAGATCAGTTCGGCAATGGCCGACTCGTCCTCGACGACGACGATTCTGCTCATGTGTTCCAGCTCCCTCTTCAGCGCACCAGCGTCTCGACCGCCTCGACCGGGTTGTGCCGGACGTCGGTGCCCTTGACGATGTAGATGATGACCTCGGCCAGGTTCTTGGCATGGTCACCGACGCGCTCGATCGCCTTGGCGACGAAGACGAGGTCGATGGCCGACGAGATGGTGCGCGGGTCTTCCATCATGTAGGTGATCAGCTTGCGCATCAGGCCGTCGAACTCCTGGTCGATCTGGTCGTCGTGCTTGAGCACCTCGAGTGCCGCGGCAATGTCCAGCCGCGCGAAGGCATCGAGCACCTTTCGCAACTGCTTGGTGGCCAGCTCGGCTTCGAAAGCCAAGTCGCCCACAGGCAGGCGCAGCCGGCTCGAGACGCCGGCGTTCAGCAGGCGTTGCACGGTGCGGGCGATGCGCGCCGCCTCGTCGCCGATGCGCTCGAGGTTGCCGATGGTCTTGGAGATCGCGATGAGCAACCGCAGGTCGCGCGCGGTGGGCTGCCGGCGCGCGATGATCGACGACAGCTCGCGGTCGATCTCGATCTCCATTGCATTGACGCGCTCTTCCTGCTTGAGCACCTGCGTCGCGATGTCGCCGCTGAAGTTCGACAGCGCATAGACGCCCTGCACGACCTGCGATTCGACCAGGCCGCCCATCTCGAGCACGCGGGTCGAGATGCCGCTGAGTTCCGAATCGAACTGCGTGGAGAGGTGCTTGTCGGTCATGTTGAATGCCTTCCGATGCTCAGCCGAAGCGCCCGGTGATGTAGTCCTCGGTGTCCTTGCGCTTGGGCTTCATGAACAGTTCCGAGGTCGGGCCGAACTCGATCAGGTCACCGAGGTACATGTAGGCCGTGAAGTCCGAGCAGCGCGCGGCCTGCTGCATGTTATGGGTGACGATCACCACCGTGTAGTCGCTCTTCAGCTCGTGGATCAACTC
>CAZXLI010000400.1:0-5004 GCA_964641795.1 uncultured Bordetella sp.
CGCAGTTCAAGTTCCTGCGCTTCGGCATTCCGTGCAACGCGCACACCGATGCGCGTTTGCAGGTGCTGTCGGCCGGCGTGCTGCAACCGGGCGACGTGGTGCTGATCATCAGCGCCAGCGGGCGCATCAACGAGCTGATCGAAGTGGCCGACACGGCGCGCGAACGCGGCGCCCAGGTGGTGGCCATCACCGCCAGCCAGTCACCGCTGGCCCGCAAGGCCGACATCGCGCTGATCGTCGATCACCCCGAGGACGCGAACACGCAGCTGCCGATGATCAGCCGCATCCTGCACCTGCTGGTGATCGACATCCTCGCCGTCGGCGTCTCGATGCGGCGCGAGGCCGGAGACCCGGCGGCGCAGGCCAGCACCACGTCGCGCGCACGCAACCTGCCCGGTGTGAGCGCCTCGCTGCCGTATGCGCGGCTGACCTCGCACGGCCGAGGCTGAACACTTCCCCTTCGCACCCCACCTCAAGGAGACCTTCGCATGTCAGGACATGGCTTTCACGTTCACGGCCCGCATGACCACGAACTCGAACACGCCGCGCACCATGGCGACAAGGACAGCTTTGCCGGCACGATCGCCGTGATGACCGCGCTGCTCGCGACCATCGGCGCACTGTTCTCGTACATGGGCGGCGCGACGCAGGCCAATGCGAGCCTGTACAAGAACGACGCCGCGATCAAGAAGACCGAGGCCTCGAACCAGTGGAACTACTACCAGGCCAAGAGCAGCAAGCAGAACCTGGCCGAGCTGGCGCTGGCGCTGGTGGCCGATGACAAGAAGCCCGCCTACCAGAGCGAGATCGAGCGCTACAAGAAGGAGAAGGCCGAGATCAAGACGGCGGCGGAGAAGCTCGAGGCCGAGTCGCAGGCGTTCGACAAGAAATCCGACGAAGAGATGCACCAGCACCACCGCTGGGCGCAGGCCACCACCGGGCTGCAGATCTCGATCGCGCTGGCCGCCATCGCGCTGCTGACGCGCCGCAAGTGGCTCGAGTGGGGCATGTTCGGCGTGGCCGGCATCGGCATCGCGCTCGGCGTGGCCGCTGCGTTGCACATCTGACGCGGCCGCGGCCAGCCCCCGCCGATCCCGGGGGTCTTTGAGCAATGCTGCGGCAACACGGCGGAAGGCAGCCTCTGCTAGATTCATCCGGTTTTGCTCTCGATGAAGGCTGCCATGAAGAACACAACATGGGGCGTTGGGGCCTGGCTGCTGATCGGCGGTGTGTTGGCAGGGCTCGGCGCCTGCAACAAGGCGCCGGCACCGGGCGCCGACACGGCGGCCACCGGCGCCTCGGCTGCTTCCGCGGCGCGCGCCACGCAGGTGGTGAGCGTCTTCGCTGCCGCCCAGCGTGATGTGCCGGTGACGGTGGAGGCCGCGGGCACCGTGGTCTCGCTCGAATCGGTGGACATCCGGCCGCAGGTCAGCGGCACGATCGCCGAGGTGCTGGTCAAGGAGGGCCAGTTCGTCAAGCGGGGCCAGGTGCTGTTCAGGCTGGACGACCGCAACGACCGCGCCAACCTCGAGCGGGCGCGTGCGCAGTTGCAGCGTGACCGGGCCCTGCAAGCCGACCTCGAGCGCCAGTGGGCGCGGGCGCAGGAACTGCGCGCCCAGAACTTCATCGCGCAGAGCGCGGCCGATACCGTGCTGGCCAACCTCGAGAGCCAGCGCGCCGCCGTGGCCGCCGACATGGCCGCCGTGCGTTCGGCCGATGTGGCGCTGAGCTTCAGCACGCTGGCAGCACCGCTGAGCGGCCGCGCCGGCGCGATCGGCGTGTACCGCGGCTCGCTGGTGCAGCCCGGCAGCACGGTGATGGTCAACATCAGCCAGATCGATCCGGTGGGCGTGCAGTTCAGCGTGCCCGAGGCGCAGCTCGCCGCGGTGCTGCGGGCCGGCGGCAAGGCCGACGAGAAAGGCAGCGGTGCCGCCGTGTCGATCGTGGTGCCCAGCACCGAGCGTGGCAACCGCGCCGCGCCCACCGAGCCGCTGGTCGGGCGTGTGGTGTTCGTCGACAACGCGGTCGACACCGCCACCGGCAGCATCCGCGTGAAGGCCGCAGTCGACAACGCCAAGCAGGCGCTGTGGCCGGGGCAGTACGTCACCGCGCGCATGGTCACGCGCACCCTGCCTGGTGCGGTGGTGGTACCCCAGGCAGCGTTGATCATCCGCGGCAACGAGCGCTCGGTGTACGTGGTCAAGGCCGACGGCACGGTGGAGATGCGCAGCGTGCAGCCGCGCGTGCCCAACGGCGAGTTCATCGCCATCGAAGGCGTGCAGCCCGGCGAGAAGGTGGTGGTCGAGGGCAAGCAGAACCTGCGCCCCGGCACGCCGGTGAAGGAAACGCCGTACACGCCGGCTCGGCGCGGCGGCGGTGGTGCATCGGCGCCGGGCGGCGGCGCCAGCGCGTCGGCCCCCGGCGGCGGGGCCGGCAACGGCGCGGTGGCATCGGCCGTCGTCGGGGCTGCCTCGTGAACAACAGCTTCACCGACCTGTTCATCCGCCGTCCGGTGATGACGGTGCTGATCAACGTCGCCATCGTGATGGCCGGCCTCGTCGCGCTCAAGGACATCCCGGTCGCGGCACTGCCGCGCTACAACACGCCGGTCATCCAGGTCACCGCGGTGCTGCCGGGCGCAGCGCCCGAGACCATGGCCAGCTCGGTGGCGCTGCCGCTGGAAAAGCAGTTCTCCACCATTGCCGGGCTGTCGACGATCAGCTCGACCAACACGCTCGGCGCCACCTCGGTGACCTTGGAATTCGAGACCTCGCGCGACATCGATGCCGCCGCGGTCGACGTGCAGGCGGCCCTCTTCCGCGCGCAACGCACGCTGCCGGTGGAGATGACGAATCCGCCGTCGTACCGCAAGGTCAATCCGGCCGACGCACCGGTGCTGCTGATCGCGCTGCAGTCGCCCTCGATCGGGCTTGCGGAACTCAACGACTATGCCGAGAACCTGATCTCGCCCACGCTCTCGACGATCGATGGCGTGGCCCAGGTGTCGATCTTCGGCCAGAAGCGCTATGCCGTGCGCGTGCGCGTGCGGCCGCAGGCGCTGGCCGAGCGCAACATCACGCTGGACGAACTGCGCGCGGCGATCACCGCAGCCAACCCGAACACGCCGGTGGGCGTGCTCGAAGGTCCGCGCCAGACGCTGACGATCCAGGCCAACCGCCAGCTGACCAGCGCACGCGAGTTCGGCAACATCATCGTCGCGACGCGCGGCGATGCCGGCGTGCGGCTGCGCGAGGTGGCCGATGTGCAGGACAGCTTCGAGACGGTGAAGAACGCCTCCACCTTCGCCGGCGAACCGAGCATCACGCTGGCGGTGCAGCGCCAGCCCGACGCCAACACCGTGAAGGTGGTCGACCGGGTGCTGGCCACCTTGCCGCGCTTCCAGTCGCAGCTGCCGGCCTCGGTGACGATTTCGCCGCTGAACGACCGCTCCAAGTCCATCCGCGAAGCGCTGCACGACGTCAACCTCACGCTGGCCGGCACGGTGGTGCTGGTGATCCTGGTGATCTTCCTGTTCCTGCGGCGCCTCTCGGCGACGGTGATCCCGGCGCTGTCGCTGCCGGTGTCGCTGGTGGGTGCCATCTCGCTGCTGTACCCGCTGGGCTACAGCCTGGACAACATCTCGCTGCTGGGCATCACGCTGGCCGTGGGCCTGGTGGTCGACGACGCGATCGTCATGCTCGAGAACATCGTGCGCCATGTCGAGGACGGCATGGCGCCGTTCCAGGCCGCGCTGAAGGGCGCGCGCGAGATGGCGTTCACCATCATGTCGATCTCGATCTCGCTGGTGGCGGTGCTGATCCCGATCTTCTTCATGCCCGGCGTCATCGGCCTGCTGTTCCACGAGTTCGCGGTGGTGGTCGGGCTGGCGATCCTGGTGTCCGCGCTGGTGTCGCTGACGCTGGTGCCGATGCTCTGCAGCCGCTTCCTGCGCCACCACGATGCGACCGAGGAGAACGCGCTGGGCCGCGCCTTCGAGCGCGGCTTCCAGGCGCTGCTGAACGGCTATGCCCGATCGCTGGACTGGGCGCTGGCCCACCGCTGGGTGGTGGGCGCGGTGGCCATCGGAACGTTCGTGCTCACGGCGGTGCTGTTCGTCACCATCCCCAAGGGCTTCTTCCCCGAGGAAGACATCGGCCAGATCCAGGTCACCACCGAGGCGGCCGAAGACATTTCCTTCGAGGCGATGCAGACCTTGAACAACCGCATCGCCGACATCTTCCGTGCCGACCCGGCCGTGGCCGCGGTGGGCACGGCGGTGGGCGGCGGCGGCTTCAACACCGCCACGCAGAACACCGGCCGCGCCTTCATCACGCTGAAGCCCCGCGCCGAACGTCCGCCCATGGCCCAGGTGGTCGACAACCTGCGGCGCAAGGTGCGTGCGGTACCGGGCATTGCGGTGTACATGCGGCCGGTGCAGAACCTGCAGCTCGGCGGCCGTGCCAGCAAGAGCCGCTACCAGTACACGCTGCAGAGCGTCAGCGCCGACGCGCTGAACGAATGGGCCGCGCGCCTGTCCGACAAGATGCGCGGCGAGGCCGCGGTGTTCCGCGACGTCACCACCGATTCGCAGCAGCGCGGCCTGCAGGCCACGCTGAGCATCGACCGCGACCGCGCCAACCTGCTCGGCGTCTCGATGGCCGACCTGCGCAACACGCTGTACAGCGCCTTCGGCGAGCGCCAGGTCTCGACGATCTACAACCCGAGCAACAGCTTCCAGGTGATCATGGAGGCCGCCGAGTCCGATCGCCAGTTCGAGGACGCCTTCAGCCGCCTGTACCTGCGCGGCAAGGGGGGCGCGATGGTGCCGCTCACTTCATTCGCCAGCGTCAACCGCACCATCGGTCCGACCGCCGTCAACCACCAGGGCCAGCTGCAGGCCATCACCGTGTCGTTCAACCTGGCACCCGACGTGGCGCTGGGCGACGCGACGAAGAAGCTCGAAGGCTTCGTGCAGGAGATGAAGATGCCTTCGACCATCGTCAC
>CAZXLI010000401.1:0-5001 GCA_964641795.1 uncultured Bordetella sp.
AAGCAGCCCGAAGGCGAGTTGCTGGACGACGATGTGGTGCAGGTGCTGCGCATGATGCGCGCGCCGGCATGAAAGAGGCGTCCGCCGTGGTGCGAGACGCCCGAATCGGAGACGCGTGGTGTTCCCCCTTCTAGGCACTTCCAAGGAAAGCTCATGACCCCGTCCGACGTGAAAGCCACCCTGTCGTTCTCCGATGGCAGCCCGACCATGGATCTGCCGATCTACAAAGGCACGATCGGCCCTGACGTGATCGACATCCGCAAGCTCTACGCCCAGACCGGCAAGTTCACCTACGACCCGGGGTTCCTGTCCACGGCCTCGTGCAACTCGACCATCACCTACATCGATGGCGACAAGGGCGAGCTGCTGTACCGCGGCTACCCGATCGAACAGCTGGCCACCCAGTGCGACTTTCTGGAGACCTGCTATCTGCTGCTCAAGGGCGAGCTGCCCAACGTGCAGCAGAAGGCCGACTTCGTCAAGCTGGTGACCAACCACACGATGGTCAACGAGCAGATGCAGTTCTTCCTGCGCGGCTTCCGTCGTGATGCGCACCCGATGGCGGTGATGACCGGCCTGGTCGGCGCGCTGTCGGCCTTCTATCACGACAGCACCGACATCAATAACCCGACGCACCGCGAGATTGCCGCGATCCGCCTGATCGCGAAGATGCCGACCCTGGTGGCCATGGCCTACAAGTACGGCATCGGCCAACCGTTCATCTATCCGAAGAACTCGCTGTCGTATTCGTCGAACTTCATGCGCATGATGTTCGCGACGCCGTGCGAGGAGTACGTGCCGAACGACGTGCTGGTGCGCGCGATCGACCGCATCTTCATCCTGCACGCCGACCACGAGCAGAACGCCTCTACTTCGACGGTGCGGCTGTGCGGCTCTTCCGGCACCAACCCGTTCGCTGCCATCGCAGCCGGCGTGGCCTGCCTGTGGGGCCCGGCGCATGGCGGTGCCAACGAGGCCGCGCTCAACATGCTGAAGGACATCCAGAAGCAGGGCGGCGTCGAGAAGATCGGCGAATTCATCAAGCAGGTGAAGGACAAGAACTCCAACGTCAAGCTGATGGGCTTCGGCCACCGCGTCTACAAGAACTACGACCCGCGGGCCAAGCTGATGCGCGAGACCTGCCACGAAGTGCTCGAGGCCACGGGCCTGCACGACGACCCGCTGTTCAAGCTGGCGATGGCGCTCGAGAAGATCGCGCTGGAAGACGAGTACTTCGTCGCCCGCAAGCTGTACCCGAACGTCGATTTCTATTCGGGCATCGTGCAGAGCGCGCTGGGCATTCCGGTGAGCCTGTTCACCGCGATCTTCGCGCTGGCTCGGACCGTGGGCTGGATCGCCCAGCTCAACGAGATGATCGGCGACCCCGAGTACAAGATCGGCCGCCCGCGTCAGCTGTTCGCCGGCGCGACGCCGCGCGACGTCAAGCCGATCGCCGAGCGCTGATCGACCCTGGCTGGGTCCTGAAATGCCGAACGGCGCCAGGCAACTGGCGCCGTTTTTCCTTGTGAAGGACGGCCTATTTCCGGCCCGTCGCTTCGGGCGCAGGGCGCGGCCAGGTATCCAGGTAGGGCATCGGCTCCGTGTCGGCGTAGCAACTCAGGCCCTCGTCGTCGAGCGGCAGGTCGAGCTTGACGCCCGTGTCGCTCGGCTGCGCGCCGTGCGCGGCGGACCGCGGGCCGGCCTGGGTGCGGCGCACGCTCTGGGCGGCGTCCATGGCTTGCTTCTGCATCGCGAGACTCCTTTGCATCGCCACGATCTCGGTCTGGGCGGCCAGGATGCGTTCTTCCAGCGCCAGCCGTGAATCCTCCGTCCACGACTGCGGCATGCGCCGGTGGCGCGTCAGCAGCGTGGCGAGCCACGCGAGGCTGGCGTCGGCCATGCCGGACATCGTCCAGGTCGGAACAAGAGCGCTCATTCGGCCCTTATCGGCAGGAGGTTGCGAAGTGTGAAGGTGCGGGCGCGCGGCAGACTGTGAACGAATGCCGCTTTCGGCGCTCGCTTACTCGCGCACGAAGGCCTGCAACGCGCGCACCACCTCGTCGGGCGGGGCGGTCAGGCGCATGCCCACCTTGAAGCCTTCGTGGTGGCCGGCGAGCACGCTGTGCACGACCTTGGCCTTGGACTGCATGCGCTTGCGGTTGCCCGCCTTGTCGGGCAGCTCGAACGCGACGAGGCAGTCAGTGCCACCGGGCAGGCTGTCGGGCAACGCGATGCAGATGCCGGTTTCCGACACATCGATCGTCCGGCCCAGGCGCCCGGGCTGCCCGGGCAGCAGCACCATCGCTGGCGAGCGCAGGGTGCGGCGCACCGCCTCGCGGCGCTCGGCGCCGCCGCCGGGTTTGGCGCCGGCACTGCCTCGCTGGGCATCGGTCAGGGCTTCGGAAGACGTGGACATGGTGCTTGACAAGCTTCAGTCCACTCTAGCAGCGCGCGGTTCCGCGGAATCGTGCGAATTCGCTAAAAATCAGTGCGCTATTTCGCTGACAGGGATCAGCCCTGCGCCGCTTCGAGCCCGCTGTCGAAGTGCGAGCGCATCAACCTGACCGCGTTGCCGGCATCTCGCTGCTCGATCGCCGCCATCAGCGCCCGGTGCTCGGCCAGCGAGTCGGTCAGGCGCCCCTGCTTGAACAGAGAGTGGTGGCGGTTGAGCTTCATCACCTTGCGCAAGTCGGTCACGATCTGCTGCGTCCAGCGGTTGCCGGCCACTTCGAGCAGCTTCATGTGGAACTGCTCGTTGGTGGCGAAGAAGGCATCGCGCTGGCGCACCTGCTTCTCCAGCCGCTCGTGCAGCGCGCGCAACTCGGCCAGCTGATCAGGCGTGGCCTGGCGTGCGACGATGCCGGCGGCGTCGCTTTCCATCAACCCGAGCAGGTGGTAGATCTGCGTCACGTCCTCCGCCGACATCTCGGTCACGTAGGCGCCGCGGCGCACCTTCATCGTCACCAGGCCCTCGACGGCCAGCACCTTCAGCGCCTCGCGCAGCGGCGTGCGGCTGATGCCGTAGTCCAGCGCCAGCTTCTGCTCGTCGATCCAGCTGCCGGGCTCGAGTTCGCGGCTGAAGATCTGCTGGCGCAGCCGTTCGGCCACGTCCTGGTACAGCGCGCGGGGAGTGAGCGGTGGATGGGCCTGCATCGTGCTCGGGTGTTGTGATTCATAATTATGCATCATGTATCATGCGAAGCCGCAACACCGTGTTGCCGTCCGGAGATGAGTGATGTCCCAGGCCCCTGAATTCAGCCCCGCCACGCTGGCCCAATGGCAGAAGGCTGCCGCCAAGTCCGCGCCCGGCGGCGACGTCTCGGCGCTGAACTGGGTCACGCCCGAGGGCATCACCGTCAAGCCGCTGTACACCGCCGAGGACACCGCGGCGCTGCCGCACACGCACACGCTGCCGGGCTTCGAGCCCTTCATCCGCGGCCCGCAGGCCACGATGTATGCCGTGCGGCCGTGGACCATCCGCCAGTACGCGGGCTTCTCCACCGCCGAGGAATCGAACGCCTTCTACCGCAAGGCGCTGGCCGCGGGCGGCCAGGGTGTCAGCGTGGCCTTCGACCTCGCCACGCACCGCGGCTACGACAGCGACCACCCGCGCGTCACCGGCGATGTCGGCAAGGCCGGCGTGGCGATCGATTCGGTCGAGGACATGAAGGTCCTGTTCGACGGCATCCCGCTCGACAAGGTCAGCGTGTCGATGACGATGAACGGCGCCGTGCTGCCGGTGCTGGCCGGCTACGTGGTGGCGGCCGAAGAGCAGGGCGTGAAGCAGGACCAGTTGTCCGGGACCATCCAGAACGACATCCTGAAGGAGTTCATGGTCCGCAACACCTACATCTTTCCGCCCGAGCCGAGCATGCGGATCATCGGCGACATCATCGAGTACACGGCGCAGAACATGCCGAAGTTCAACTCGATCTCGATCTCCGGCTACCACATGCAGGAGGCGGGGGCGAACCAGGCGCTGGAACTCGCGTTCACGCTGGCCGACGGCAAGGAGTACGTGAAGACCGCGCTGGCCAAGGGCCTGGATGTCGACGACTTCGCCGGCCGCCTGAGCTTCTTCTGGGCGATCGGCATGAACTTCTACCTCGAGATCGCCAAGATGCGGGCCGCGCGCCTGCTGTGGTGCCGCATCATGAAGGGCTTCAACGCGAAGAACCCGAAGAGCCTGATGCTGCGCACGCACTGCCAGACCTCGGGCTGGAGCCTGACCGAACAGGACCCGTACAACAACGTGGTGCGCACCACGATCGAGGCCATGGCCGCTGTCTTTGGCGGTACGCAGAGCCTGCACACCAACAGCTTCGACGAAGCCATCGCGCTGCCCACCGAGTTCTCGGCCCGCATCGCGCGCAACACCCAGCTGATCATCCAGGAAGAGACGCACATCACCAACGTCGTCGACCCCTGGGCCGGCTCCTACATGATGGAGTCACTCACGCAGGAGATGGCCGACAAGGCCTGGGCCATCATCGAGGAAGTCGAGGCGATGGGCGGCATG
Source organism: uncultured Bordetella sp. (assembly GCA_964641795.1). GTDB lineage: Bacteria > Pseudomonadota > Gammaproteobacteria > Burkholderiales > Burkholderiaceae_C > Pseudaquabacterium. Next base: position 4,520 of record CAZXLI010000401.1, read on the forward strand.
ACCCGCGCGGTCGACTCCGGCTGGGCCAAGCTGAAGATCGAGGCCAGCGCGGCCGAGAAGCAGGCGCGCATCGACTCCGGCAAGGACGTGATCGTCGGCGTCAACAAGTACAAGCTGAAGAACGAGGACCTGATCGAGGCGCGCGACATCGACAACGTGGCGGTGCGCGAAGGGCAGATCGCCCGGCTGAATGCCATCAAGGCCAGGCGCGACACCGCCAAGGTGCAGGCCGCGTTGCAGGCGCTGACCGCCGCCGCCGAGAGCGGCGAGGGCAACCTGCTGGAGCTGTCGATCCAGGCGGTGCGCCTGCGTGCCACGGTGGGCGAGATCAGCGACGCGCTGGAAAAAGCATTCGGGCGCCACCGCGCCGACACACAAAAGGTGACCGGCGTGTACGCAGCAGCTTACGACTCGGCCGAGGGCTGGGAACAACTGAAGGGCGAGATCAACGACTTCGCCACCGCGTTCCAGCGCATCGTCGA
>CAZXLI010000402.1:0-4991 GCA_964641795.1 uncultured Bordetella sp.
GATCAACATCCAGGGCGGCGACCACCACGGCACGGTCGCGCGCGTGCGCGCCGGGCTGCAGGCCGTGGGCGCCGGCATTCCCGCCGGCTTCCCCGACTACGTGCTGTACAAGATGGTCACCGTGATGCGTGGCGGCGAGGAGGTGAAGATCTCCAAGCGCGCCGGCAGCTACGTGACCCTGCGCGACCTGATCGAGTGGACCAGCCGCGACGCGGTGCGCTTCTTCCTGGTCAGCCGCAAGGCCGACACCGAGTTCGTGTTCGACATCGACCTGGCGCTGAAGGCCAACGACGAGAACCCGGTGTTCTACGTGCAGTACGCGCATGCCCGCATCTGCTCGGTGCTGGCCGAGTACCGCAGGCAGGGCGGCGACCTGGCCGCAGCGGCAGACCTGTCACTGCTCGCGGCGCCCACCGAGCAGGCGCTGATGCGCAAGCTCGCGGCCTACCCCGACATGCTGGCTGCCGCGGCGGCCGACATGGCCCCGCACGACGTGGCCTTCTACCTGCGCGACCTGGCCGCTGCTTTCCACAGTTATTACGCGGCCGAGCGCTTCCTGGTCGACGATGCCGCGCTGGCCCGCGCCCGCATGGCGCTGCTGGCCGCCACCCGCCAGGTGCTGCGCAACGCGCTGGCGCTGCTGGGCGTCAGCGCCCCCGAGGCGATGGCCCGCGAGACCCCGGCCGAGGAGGCCGCCTGACACCCATGAAGAACAGCAAGCAACGCGGCGGTTTCGCGCTCGGCCTGATCGTCGGCCTGCTGCTGGGCCTGGCGCTCGCGCTGGGCGTGGCGCTCTACATCACCAAGGTGCCGATCCCCTTCGTCAACAAGGTGCCGCAGCGCACCGCCGAACAGGACGCCGCCGAGGCCGCGAAGAACAAGAACTGGGACCCGAATGCGCCGCTGGCCGGCAAGAACCCGGCGCGACCCGCTTCGGCGCCGGCCGCCACGGCCAGTGGCGCGGTGGCCGAGGCGGCCTCGGTGCCCGCCCGGCCCGTGACGGCCGCCGCTTCGGCCGTCGCGACGCCCGTGCTGCCGCCGGTGGCCGCCGCCAGCACGGCTTCGGCACCGCGCAGCGCGCGCGATCCGGCCGCGATCCTGGCGGGCCAGTCCGGCGCGCTGCAACCCAAGTCCACCGCACCGGGGCCCGAAGCGTTCAGCTTCTACGTGCAGGCCGGCGCCTACGCCCGCACCGAGGATGCCGAAGCACAGCGCGCCAAGCTGGCGATGCTGGGCGTGGCCGCCAAGGTGATGGAGCGCGAGCAGTCCGGCCGCATGGTGTACCGGGTGCGCATTGGTCCGTTCGACGCCCGCGAGGAAGCCGAAGCCATGCAGACCCGGCTGGCCGGCTCCAGCGTCGAGTCGAACCTGGTGCGTGTCGAACGTTGAACCTTGGCCGCCGCCGCGGGTCCACCCGGGCGCTGAAGACCACCGAAAGGACGAGAGAGCATGAAGCGTCGTGATTTCACGCTGGGGCTGAGCGCCGGCGGCCTGGCCTCGCTGCTGGCGGCGGGACCCGCGCAAGCCCAGGGTGAGCCGGTCGAGGGCCGCGAGTACACGCGGCTGCAGACGCCGCAGCCGGTGTCCACGCCGGCCGGCAAGGTCGAGGTGGTCGAGTTCTTCGGCTACTGGTGTCCGCACTGCAATGCGTTCGAGCCCAGCCTCGACACCTGGGCCCGCAAGCTGCCGGCCGACGTGGTGTTCCGCCGCATCCCGGTGGCCTTCAATGCCGCGCACGAGCCGTACCAGAAGCTGTACTTCGCGCTGGAAGCGATGGGCGCCCTGGACGGCATGCACCGCAAGGTGTTCAACGCGGTGCACATCCAGCACATGCGCCTGGAGAAGGACAGCGAGGTGCAAGCCCTGGCCGCCGCCAACGGGCTGGACGGCGCCAAGCTGGTCGACTCGATGAAGAGCTTCTCGGTGGCCACCAAATGCAACCAGGCCAAGCAGGCCGCCCGCAACTGGGCCATCGATGGCGTGCCCACGATGGGTGTGCAGGGCCGCTTCATGACCTCGGTCAGCCAGGCCGGCGGCCACGAGCAGGCGCTGCGCGTGATGGACGCCCTGATCCAGAAGGCCAAGAAGGCCTAAGCTTCGCGGAAGCGTCGCGCGAAGATTTACCGACTTTCTCGTCGGTCGCCGCGCCAGGCGGCACAAGCTTGCGTCTAGAATGGCCTGCAAGTTTTGTGCCGCCTGATGAATACCCTCACCTTCTGTCACGTTATCGCTCGGCTCGGGCTGGGCTTGGCGCTGGCCGCCAGCGGCGCGGCCTGGGCCGAGAAGGCCGACCGCAGCAAGCCGATGTCGGTGGAATCGGACAACCCCTGCAGCGTCGACCTGGTGAAGAACGTCAGCAGCTGCAGCGGCAACGTGGTGGTGGCCCAAGGCACGCTGCTGATCCGTGCCGACCGGGTCGAACTGCGCGAAACGCCGGATGGCTACCGCGTGGCCAGTGCGATCGGCACGGCCGCCAAGCCGGCGCAGTACCGCCAGAAGCGTGACAACCTCGATGAATACGTCGAGGGCACCGGCCAGCGCATCGAGTACGACAGCCGCGCCAACCTGCTGCGCTTCGAGGGCCAGGCCGTCGCGCGCCGGCTGCGCAGTGCAATCCCTGCCGACGAGATCCATGGCGAGCTGATCACCTGGGACAACAACGCCGAGCTGTTCAACGTCCGTGGCGGCGCCACGACGCCGGCGAACCCCGGCGGCCGCGTGCGGGCCGTGCTCGCGCCGAGAGAGGGCGCCTCGGCGCCGGCCTCGGCCGCCAGCGCCGCCCCGGCAGCGCCCGCCGCCCCGCTGCGCAGCAGCTCGTCGCTCGGGGAGCGGCGTTGAGCGCCCTCGCCCAGGCACAGCCGCTACGGGCCAGCCGCCTCGAAGTGAGCGGACTGCAGAAGACCTACGGCTCGCGCAAGGTCGTCAAGGAAGTGCACCTGGCGGTGGCCGGCGGCGAGGTCGTCGGCCTGCTCGGCCCCAACGGCGCCGGCAAGACCACCACCTTCTACATGGTGGTCGGCCTGGTACGCGCCGATGCCGGGCAGATCAGCATCGACGGCGTCTCGGTGCACAACAAGCCGATCCACCAGCGCGCCCGCATGGGCCTGAGCTACCTGCCGCAGGAGGCCTCGATCTTCCGCAAGCTCAACGTCGCCGAGAACATCCGCGCGGTGCTCGAGCTGCAGACCGACCCGCAAGGACGGCCGCTGAAGAAGGACGTTATCGATGTCAAGCTCGACCAGCTGTTGCACGAGCTGTCGATCGACAAGCTGCGCGATTCGCCGGCACCGGCGCTGTCCGGCGGCGAACGCCGGCGTGTCGAGATCGCCCGCGCGCTGGCGACGCAGCCGCGCTTCATCCTGCTCGACGAGCCCTTCGCCGGCGTCGACCCGATCGCGGTGATCGAGATCCAGCGCATCATCGGCTTCCTGAAGAGCCGCGGCATCGGCGTGCTGATCACCGACCACAACGTGCGCGAGATGCTCGGCATCTGCGACCGCGCCTACATCATCAGCGAAGGCCGCGTGCTGGCCGAAGGCACGCCGGCCGAGATCGTCGAGAACGCGGACGTGCGCCGCGTCTACCTCGGCGAGCATTTCCGCATGTGACCCGGACGCAGGACGACGATGAAGCCCTCGCTCCAGGTCCGCCTTTCGCAGCACCTCGCGCTCACGCCGCAGCTGCAGCAATCGATCCGCCTGCTGCAGCTGTCGACGCTGGAGCTGCACCAGGAAATCGAGCAGATGCTCGAGCAGAACCCGTTCCTCGAGGTCGAGGGCGACCAGTCGCCGATGGAGCTCGGCCTCGAACGGGTCAGCGCGCCGGAAAAGGTCACCGACAACACCGACCGCGCCGCCGACCGCGATGACGGCGGCAGCGAGGTCGGCAGCGAAGGCGGCGACGAGCCCGCCGGCGTCGATTCCGCCGAGTTCGGCACCACCGAGCGCGAAGACTGGGACAACGGCACCGAGGGCGACGATTTCGACGGCATCCGCGAGCTGCCCAGCAGCGCCGCGGGCAGCGGCGCGGGCGACGACGAGTTCGAGCCGGTCGAGTCCGGCGATGCCGGCCCGACGCTGCAGGACCACCTGAAGCGCCAGCTGCTCGGCATGCGACTGTCGCCCGAGGACGCCGCGGCGGTGATGGTGCTGATCGAATCGCTCGACGACGACGGCTACCTGGCCGACACGCTCGAGGACATCACCGAGCGCCTGGCCGGCGAAGGCGACGAGCATGCCGAGGCCCGCGAGGAATTGCTCGACCGGCTGCGCTGCGCGCTGAAGTGGCTGCAGAGCCTGGAGCCCACCGGCGTGGGCGCATCGAACCTCGGCGAATGCCTGACCCTGCAGCTGCGCGCCCTGCCGCGCAGCGAGGCGCAGATGATCGCCATCATCATCTGCAAGCAGCACCTCGAGCTGCTGGCCCGGCGCGACGCCAAGAAGCTCATCGCCGCCACCGGTGCCGACGAAACGCTGCTGCGCGAAGCCCAGGCGCTGATCGTCGCCTGCGAGCCCAAGCCGGGCCGGCCGTTCGCGCGGGCCGAGGCCAACATCATCGTGCCCGACGTCATCGTGCAGAAGTCCGGCCGCGGCTGGAAGGTGATGCTGAACCCGGACGTGATGCCCAAGCTGCGCATCAACGACCTCTATGCCCAGGCCATCCGGGGTCAGCGCAACGGCTCGGGTGCGGGCCTGTCGGCGCGGCTGCAGGAAGCGCGCTGGTTCATGAAGAACATCCTGCAGCGCTTCGACACCATCCTGCGCGTCAGCCAGGCCATCGTCGAGCGCCAGAAGGGCTTCTTCACCCATGGCGAGATCGCGATGAAGCCGCTGGTGCTGCGCGAGATCGCCGACGAGCTCGGCCTGCACGAATCGACCATCTCGCGCGTGACCACGGCCAAGTACATGAGCACGCCCTACGGCACCTTCGAGCTGAAGTACTTCTTCGGCTCCGCGCTGAACACCGAGGCCGGCGGCAATGCCTCCAGCACC
>CAZXLI010000403.1:0-4988 GCA_964641795.1 uncultured Bordetella sp.
TCTGCTGCTTGCTGATCGGGTCGGCGATGCCGTCGTAGCCGCGCTCCCAGCCGGTGGTCGGTGTGTTGTGGTCGGCGGTAGCGACGATCGAGCTGATGCGCCAGACCTTGCGTCCGGCCATGCGCAGGCCCTCGAAGGCCTGCGGGCTGGTGACCTCGTGCACCAGATGGCGGTCGATGTAGAGCACGGCCGTGCCGTCCTCCTCGGTGTGGACGACGTGGTCGTCCCAGAGCTTGTCGTAGAGGGTGCGGGCGGTCATGAGGACTTCCTCTTGCGGGTCGAAGATTGTCGCGCCGGGGCGGGCGCTTCGGAAACAGGCGCCGAAGCGGCGGCCGTTCTGTCGGGTGGGCACAGCGCGTCGACGAAGCGCTGCAACACGGCGGGCAGCACCTCCTGGCGGCGCACGGCCAGCAGGTAGGGGCGTTGCGCCCAGGGTTCGTCCAGCCGCAGCGCTTGCACGGCAAAGATGCGGGCGAAGCGCGCGGCCACCAGCGCCGGCAGCACCGCCACACCCAGGCCGGCCTCGACCAGCTGCGCAATGGCATCGAAGCCATGCACCTGGACGCGGGTGTTCAGCGTTCGGCCTAGCGCCTGGGCACGCTCGCGCATTTCCTCGTGCACCGCCGCACCCAGGTGCAGCCCGACGATGTCGAAATCAAGCAAGGCATCGAAGCGCACCGCCTTGCGTTTGGCCAGCGCATGGCCCTGCGGCACCAGCACGGCCAGTTCGCCCTGCTGGTAGGGCCGGCAGTCGAGCGAGGCCTCATGCTGCGGCGGCACGAAGATGCCCACGTCGGCCCGGCCCGTGGCCACGGCCGCCTGCACTTCGGCACTGGTCAGGTCATCGAGACTGATGCGGATGCCGGGATGGGCATGCGCAAAGGCCGCCAGGTCGGCCGGCAGGTGTTCGGCGATGGCGCTGGGATTGGCCACGATGCGCAGGTGCCCCTTGATGCCGCGCGAGAACTCGACGACTTCGCTCTCCAGCGCATGCAGCGAGGCATGCAGTGCGCGGATGTGGCGCACCAGCGCACGGCCGGCCTCGGTGGGCTCGACACCGCGCGCGCGCCGCTCGAACAGGCCAACGCCCAGCCGCGCCTCGAGGTCCGACAGGCGCTTGCTGGCCGCGGCCAGCGCCAGATGCTCGCGCTCGGCGCCGCGCGTGATGCTGCGGGTTTCGGCAATCGCGAGCACGAGGTTCAGGCTGAGCAGGTCGAAGCGCATGGTGGCACCAGGCCCGAATGATGCGCGAAGGCTCGTACTACTGTCCACGGGAATGAACAACCGAGGCTTCGTATCAGACGAAGCCAGACAGCCTTCAGCGGCGCGGGACAGCCGGCTGCGTGGCCATCGCCCATTCGCCCTGGCGCGCCAGGTCGCCGACATAGCGCCCCATCACCTCGAGCTGGCCGCAGCTGAGCAGCGGCTGTTTCAGCGACTGGTCCAGACGCTCGGCCAAACGCGCCTTGGCCTGGCCCAGCTGGCGGCGGAGTTCGGCGCTGCGCTCCGCCGGCCAGGCGCCGCTGCGCTCGGCCAGGCTCAGGCCCAGGCTGCGCGACAGCACGGTGCCCGACTGCCCGGCCAGCAACTCTGCGACGGCCCGGCATTGCTCGCGCCAGTTCGCATCGGCGGCGACGTTGGCGGGGCACAGCTGGAACAGCGGCTTGTACATCGGCGTGGCCTTGCCCAGCTCGGCATTGAAGGCCTGGATCTGCAACTGCAGCCGCAGGTGCTCGGGCAGCTCACGCGGTGCGGCGGACATGATCACGGCCGCCAGCGCGCCAAGCCGCTCATCGAAGCGGCGCGCGCGGGTCAGGCCGTACAGCGCATCGGCCTGCGCCGCCGGCTCCGCCGACATCAGCTGCAGCCAGGCCATGCCGTTGTCCGGCTCGACCTCGGTCCACAGCCGGGGCGGCAGCATCAGGCAGGCCGGATCGGGGCTCGCCGCGCCGCTGGCCTGGCAGGCCAGCACGGCCCATTGCACGCTGCGCGCATCGCGGTCGCGCAAAGCCAGGCGGACGAGGTCGGCGGTGCGCCCCTGCATCAGCGCCACCGCGGCCGCGGCCCCGGGGACACCGGAAGTGGCCAGCCGCGGCAGCAGCGCATCAACCTCCTGCTGCAAGCGCGCTTCCAGCTCCTTCGGCGGCAGGTACTCGGACGGGCGGCCCGCAGCCGCCGGCTCGGCTGGCTGACCCTGCACGATGCCGTGGCCGCAGACCTCGAACTCACCCGGCCGCAGCGCGCGCGACGCCGCTGGCGCGACGGGCTGCGGCAAGGCTTTCGCACTGGAACCCGTCGCGGCCTGCATCGCCGGACGGCCAGCCGACGACGCCGCAGCGGGCACGACCGCGGCCGGTCGCGGCAAGGCTGCGGCGACCACGGCGGCAGATGCGCCATCGGCCACCGAGGCCACCACCACGCCCGCCTCGCGCGGCGGCGTGTCCCGCCACCACCACGCCGCCAGGCCCAGCGCGCCAGCCAACAGCAGCAGCCACCCTCCCGCTCGCCGCGCGGCCATCGGCGGCTCAGCGCGGCTGCTGCGCCGCCACCGCCTCGCGCACCGCCACCAGCTGCCGGCGCGAGACGGCCAGCCAGTCGCCATTGCTCACCCGCACGGCCCAGCCCTCTTCGCCATCATCCTCGCCATGGCGCTCCAGCGCGCGCACCGCGTTCAGCGCCACCACCGCATTGCGATGCACGCGCAGGAAGCCGGGCCCCAGGCGCTGCTCCAGGTCGGCGAGCGCGTCGTCCAGCACCCAGCGGCCGCGCGTGCTGCACAGCGTGACGTACTTCTGCTCGGCCTTCAGGTACAGCACCTCGGACGCTGGGACGCGAAGGACGCGGCCACGATCGCTGACCACCAGCATCGGCCCCTGCGGCGTGGCCGGCGCGGCAATGCCGCGGCGCTCGTCGACGCGCAGCAGCGCGGCCTGCAGGCGCTCGCGCCGCACCGGCTTGGTCAGGTAGTCGACCGCATCGACCTCGAAGGCACGCAGCGCATGGTCGGCGTGCGCGGTGACGAACACCACCTTCGGCGGCACCGGCCGCTTGCGCAGTTCGTCGGCCAGCTTCAGGCCGTCGCGCCCGGGCATCGCGATGTCCAGCAACAGCAGGTCGCAGGGCTGCTGCGCCAGCAGTGCAATGGCCTCGTCGGCATCGCCGGCCTCGCCGACCACCTGCGCCGGTGGCTCGCTGCAGGTCTCCACCAGCGAGCGCAGGCGCATGCGGGCCAAGGGCTCGTCATCGACGATCAGCACAGCCAGCGGCGGGCGTTCGCTCATCGTGGTGTCCTACAGCGGCAGGCTGATGCGCACTTCGTAGCGCCCCTCGACGACACCGGTCTCGATGGTGCCGGCCAGGTCGTGCAGCAGGCGCAGACGCTCGCGCACATTGGCCAGCGCGATGCCGGTGCCGGGCGGTCCAGGCTCCTCGGGCAGCGTGTTGCTGACCAGCAGCTCGACCATGCCGAGCCGTGCGCGCGTGCGCACCAGCACATGCCCGCCGCCCGTGGCCGGTTCGATGCCGTGGCGCACCGCGTTCTCCACCAGCGGCTGCAGCACCAGCGGCGGCACGCGCGCGACGGCCGCCGCCGGGTCCAGGTCCCACACCACCTGCAGCCGCTTGCCGAAGCGCAGTTGCTCGATCGCCAGGTAGCGCTGCGCAAGGTCGATCTCCTCGTCCAGCGACACCGCACTGCCGGTCTCGGCCAGGGCCACGCGGAACAGCTGCGACAGGTCTTCGAGCACCGTCTCGGCCCGGCCCGGGTCCACACGCACCAGGGCCAGCGCGGTGTTCAAGGCGTTGAACAGGAAATGCGGTCGGATGCGCGACTGCAGCTCGGCCAGGCGGGCACTCGCCTCCACCGGCTGCGCGGCGATCGAGCGCAGGGTCAGCCAGTGCCACACCAGCGCGGCCAGCACCGCCCCGCCCAGCGCCGCGGACACCGCCGAGAACACCGTGCCGGGCGCAAGCCCCAGCAGCGCGATGGTTCCCCAGCCGATCACGCCCGACAGCGCGCCCAGGCCCATCACGATCAGGCGCACCCAATGGAAAGAGCGCCGCACGAGCACGCCGCGCAAGGCACACACGGCCGGCACCCACACCAGCCCGGCGCCCAGACCGGCGAAGGCCAGGCTGATGGCGCGGAACAGCCAGTCCATCAGGCCCTCGGACGCGGCCATCGCCGCCACCGCGACGACCACCTGGATGAACACCAGCACCCGCAACCCCACGGCCGGCCGGCACAGGTCGAACGGCGTGCTCAGCCGATCGCGCGCACGCTGCTGCTGCTCGTGCAGCGGGTCGAAGCGGCTGGGGTCGAAATGCGTGCTGTGGCCGTCGCGCGGCTGGCGCGTGGTGGCGGGCCACAGGCTGGCCGGCCGCGTCTCGGCATCGGCCGAGGTCGGCGCTGGCGCGGGCCCGTCGGGCGGTGCTGGGGTGACCATGGGTGCGGCTCGGGATAATACGTGCTTGGCTGCGCCCCATCCTCCCCTCCCCAGCATGTCCCAGAACCAACTCGACAAGAAATCCGAAGCCTGGTCGGCCCTGTTCTCCGAGCCGATGAGCGAGCTCGTCAAGCGCTACACGGCGAGCGTCGATTTCGACAAGCGCCTGTGGCGCGCCGACATCCAGGGCAGCCTGGCGCATGCGCAGATGCTGGCCGCGCAAGGCGTGATCGGCGCGCAGGACCTGGCCGACATCCAGCGCGGCATGGCGCAGATCACCGAAGAGATCGAATCGGGCCGCTTCGAATGGAAGCTCGAGCTCGAGGACGTGCACCTGAACATCGAGGCACGGCTGACGCAGCTGGTCGGTGATGCCGGCATCTTCGCCAGGCACCCTGAGGCGTTGATCGCAACCAAAGCAAAAGTTCGCGCCGTTCCGGGCAAGCCCGATACCGCAAATGCCGCCGCCGTGATCGAAGCGATCGAAATCGCAGTCAAGGCATGCCTGGCAGGCGAAGCCGCCGCCCTGGTCACCGCCCCGAT
>CAZXLI010000404.1:0-4950 GCA_964641795.1 uncultured Bordetella sp.
GTCAGCACCATCATCGGCGAGATCAGCCATGCGGCTGGCGAGCAGAGCTCGGGCATCGGGCAGGTCAACGTGGCGGTGGCCGAGCTCGACCGCATGACGCAGCAGAACGCCGCGCTGGTGGAAGAGTCGGCCGCTGCGGCCGAGAGCCTGCGCGACCAGGCGCATCGCCTGGCCAAGGTGGTGCAGCGCTTCCGCATCGAAGCCTGACCTGCGGCGCGCGGCGCGGCAGCGCTGCGCCGAGGCTCAGTCCGGCGTGTCCGCCCAGCCGCGCGGCCGCTGCGCCTGGCCGGCGCGCCGGTCGGCGCGCAGTTCGCGCAGCACTTCGCCGTTCAGCCGCTCGGCCTCGGCCGTCAGGCGTGTCAGCGCTTCGTCGAGTGCGCGGGCCAGCGGCTCGTCCAATGCCGCCATCACCCGGCGGTTGATCGCCGCGATCTGCGGGAACAGTTCGTCGTACAGCCGCTGGCCCGAAGCACTCAGCGCCAGGCGCTGCCGCCCGGCATGGCCCGGCTCGGGCATGCGCTGCACCAGTTGCTTGGCCTCCAGCGCCTGCACGCCCCGCGTGGCGCGCGGGCGGTCCAGGTGGGCCAGCGCTGCCAGGCCGGAGGGCGAGAGTTCGCCATGCACCGCCAGCAGCGCCAGCAGCCGCCACTCGCGCCGCGAGATGCCGTAACGCCCTTCGAGCAGGCGGATCACCGGCGCGCCGCTGACCGCATACAGCCGCAGCAGGCGGTAGTTCAGCAGCTCGTCCAGGTGCTTCGGCGATTGCAGGCTCAGGGTCATTCGGGAGTCGGATTGTTTTGAACAACCCTTGCGCGGCGGCTTAGATTACCCGCTTCGACGCTGCCCGGATCCAACGCCCGTGAACGTGCTCTTCATCATGGCCGACCAGCTGCGTTGGGACCACCTGGGCTGCGCCGGCCATCCCTGGCTGAAGACACCGAACCTGGACGCACTGGCGCGGCGCGGCGTGCGCTTTGCCAACGCCTTCGTCAACAGCGGCGTCTGCGGCCCCAGCCGGATGAGCTACTACACCGGCCGCTACCCCATCACGCACGGCGCCACCTGGAACCGCGTGCCGCTGTCGGTGGGCGAGCTGACGCTCGGCGAGATGCTGCGCGGCGCGGGCCTCTCGCTGGCGCTGGCCGGCAAGAGCCATGTGATGCCCGACCACGAGGGCCTGCAGCGCCTGCGGCTCGAAGGCGGCAGCGAGCTGGCCACCCTGCTGGCGCGCGGCGGCTTCGAGGAGATCGACCGCTACGACGGCCACCACACGCCGGGCAACGAATCAGGCTACCCGGCGTTCCTGCGTGCGCAGGGCTATGACAGCCCGGACCCCTGGTCCGACTACGTCATCAGCGGGCTCGACGCCGAGGGCCGGCCCTGCAGCGGCTGGCACATGCGCCACGTGCACCTGCCGGCACGCGTGCGCGAGGCGCATTCCGAGACGGCCTACATGACCAACCAGGCCATTGCCTACACCCGGCGCATGGGCGACCGCCCCTGGGTGCTGCACCTGAGCTACGTGAAGCCGCACTGGCCCTACATGGCGCCAGAACCCTATCATGCGATGTACACGGCCGACGAATGCCTGCCGGTGGTGCGCAGCGCGCGCGAGCTCGAGCATCAGCATCCGGTGCTGGCCGCCTACCGCCAGCAGGAAGAGTGCGTGAGCTTCCAGCGCGACGACTGCATCCGCACCGTGCGGCCGGTCTACCAGGGCCTGATCAGCCAGCTCGACCACCACCTCGGCCGGCTGTTCGAGCACTTGGACGCCATCGGCCAGCTCGATGAGACGCTGGTGATCTTCACCGCCGACCATGGCGACTTCCTCGGCGACCACTGGCTGGGCGAGAAGGAGCTGTTCTACGACACGGTGCAGAAGGTGCCCTTCATCGTCGCCGATCCGCGGCCGCAGGCCGACGCCACGCGCGGCACGGTGGAGCCGCGCTTCGTCGAGTCGGTGGACCTGGTGCCCACCGTGCTGGACGCGCTGGACATCGCGGCGCCGACGCACTGGATCGAGGGCCGCAGCCTGATGCCGCTGCTGCGCGGCGAGCCGCCGGACGACTGGCGCAGCTTCGCGTACAGCGAGCTCGACTACAGCTACCGCCAGGCGCGCGTGACCCTGGGCAAGCACGTGCAGCAGTGCCGCGCCTTCAGCCTGCGCACCGAGCGCTGGCGCTATGTGCACTGGTTGGACGAACCGGACCAGCTGTTCGACCTGCAGGCCGATCCGCAGGAATTCGAGGACCTGGGTCGCGACGATGCCACCGCCGCGCTGCGCGCGCAGTTGCGCGAGCAGCTGCTCGACTTCCTGGCGCGGCGCAAGCACCGCCGCACCGTCAGCGACGCGGCGGTGGAGCGGGCGACGGCGGCGCACAAGCGCGCCGGCGTGTTCTTCGGGCAATGGTGATAACGATGGAAGCAAGCGGCCAGCCGCGATGAGGAGCGAACAATGAAGCGAAGGTTCTTCCCCCACCTGGCCGCCGCCCTGGCACTGGCCGGGCTGGCCGCGGGCGCCGCGGCACAGGTCGACAGGCCGGTGAAGCTGAGCGTGGGCTTCGCACCCGGCGGCTCGGCCGACACCGCGGCGCGCCTGCTGGCCGAGCGCATGGCGGTGGAGCTCAAGCAGCCGGTGGTGGTGGAAAACCGGCCCGGCGCCGGCGGTCGCATCGCGGCCGAGGTTCTGAAGAGCGCGCCGGCCGACGGTTCGGCGCTGATGCTCACGCCCATCGTCGTGCCGGTGCTGGCGCCGATGGTCTTCGGCAAGCTGAACTACAACCCGGCCACCGACTTCGCGCCGGTGGCGCATGTGGCCAACTTCCAGTTCGGGCTGTCGGTGGCGGCCGGCCATCCAGCGAGGAACGTCAAGGACCTCATCGCCTGGTACAAGGCCAATCCGAAGGAGGCCAACTTCGGCAGCCCGGGGCCTGGCAGCCTGCCGCATTTCTTCGGCGTGATGATTGCCAGCGGCGTGGGGATCGACCTGGTGCATGTGCCGTTCAACGGTGGCGCGCCGATGATGAATGCGCTGGTGGGCAACCAGGTCAGCGCTGGCATCGACACCCTGGTCGACCAGATCGAGATGCACCGGGCGGGCAAGACGCGCATCCTGGCCACCTCCGGCGCGCAGCGCAGCCCGCTGCTGGCCGAGGTGCCGACCTTTGCGGAAAGCGGGCTGCCGAGCGTCGTCGGCACCAGCTGGTTCGCGGTCTACGCACCGGCGCGCACGCCGGCCGCCACGGTGCAGCAGCTCAATGCCGCGGTGAACAAGGCGCTGGCCGCGCCCGAACTGCGCGAGCGCTTCGCCAAGCTGGGGCTGGAGCCCACCGGCGGCAGCCCGGCCGACCTGCAGGCCATCATGCAGCGCGACACCGAGCGCTGGGCGCCGGTGGTCAAGGCTTCCGGCTTCAGAGGCGACTGAAGGTCCTGTTCAGGCGGCGCCATCGGCCAGGCGCTCGATGATCGGGCAGTCGGGCCGGTCGTCGCCGTGGCAGCAGTGCACCAGGTGTTGCAGCGTGGCGGTCATCGCCTGCAGCTCCTGCACCTTGCGCTGCAGCTCCTCGATGTGGGCCTGCGCCAGTGCCTTCACCTGGCGGCTCGGGCGCCGCCGGTTCTGCCACAGCCCCAGCAGTTCGCGGATCTGCTCGAGCGAGAAGCCCAGGTCGCGCGAGTGGCGGATGAAGCGCAGCGTGTGCAGGTCCTTCTCGCCGTACTGGCGGTAGCCGCTCTCGGTGCGGGCGGCTTCCGGGAACAGGCCCAGGCTTTCGTAGTGGCGGATCATCTTGGGCGACACGCCCGTGGCCTTGGCGGCCTGGCCGATGTTCATCGCGACACCTCCTGCGCCCGCTGCTCGGTGCTGCGCCAGCGCCGCAGCAGCAGCGCGTTGCTCACCACGCTGACGCTGCTGAAGGCCATCGCCGCGCCGGCGATCACCGGGCTCAGCATGCCGAAGGCGGCCAGCGGAATGCCCAGCACGTTGTAGGCGAAGGCCCAGAACAGTCCCTGCCGGATCTTGCGGTAGGTGCGGCGCGAGATGTCGATCGCATCGGCCACCAGGCGCGGGTCGCTGCGCATCAGCGTGATGCCGGCCGTCTCCATGGCCACGTCGGTGCCGCTGCCCATCGCGATGCCCACCTGCGCGGCGGCCAGCGCCGGAGCGTCGTTGATGCCGTCGCCCACCATCGCCACCACATGGCCCTGGGCGCGCAGTTGCTGCACCCGCGCCGCCTTGTCGCCGGGCAGCACGCCGGCTTCGACGCTGCGGATGCCCAGCGCATCGGCCACCGCCCGCGCGGCGCCGGCGTTGTCGCCGCTGAGCATGGTGGTCGCGATGCCCTGCGCATGCAGCCGCGCCACCGCCTCGGCCGCGCCGGCCTTGGGCGCATCGCCGAAGGCCAGCAGGCCGACCAGCAAGGGGTGCGCGTCGTCGCTGCGATCCACCAGCCACGAGACGCTGCGGCCTTCGGCTGCCAGCCGCTGCGCCGCATCGGCCAACGGACTGCCGGGTGCCGGCAGTGCGCCGAGCTCCTGCGCCAGACGCTCGCTGCCGAGCGCCAATCGATAACCTGCCACCTGGGCGGCCACGCCGCGGCCGGGCAGGGCCTCGGCCTGCTGCGCCGGCGGCGTGGGCTGGTGCTCCTCGGCCCAGGCCGCGCTCACCGCGCGCGCCAGCGGGTGGGCACTGCCTTGCTGCAGGGCCGCGCTCCAGCGCAGCAGGTCGACGCGCGCGAAGCCGTCGGCCGGCAAGGCCGCCACCAGGGTCGGCTTGCCCTCGGTCAGCGTGCCGGTCTTGTCGAAAGCCACCAGCGTGACGGCGTGGGCGGTCTCCAGCGCTTCGGCGTCCTTGATCAGGATGCCCTGGCGTGCCGCCACACCGGTGCCGGCCATGATGGCCGTGGGCGTGGCCAGGCCCAGTGCACACGGGCAGGCGATGACCAGCACGGCCAC
>CAZXLI010000405.1:0-4911 GCA_964641795.1 uncultured Bordetella sp.
TCGAAGCAGTCAACGATTTCGTGGTCAAGTTCGCCAACGTCAACGGCTCGGGCTCGGCGTCGGCCAACGAGCTGTTCGCCAAGGCGATCCTGCGCATGGGCGTGCCGGTGAGCCCGCGCAACATCTTCCCCAGCAACATCCAGGGCCTGCCCACCTGGTACGAGGTGCGGGTCAGCGGGCAGGGGTGGCTCGGCCGGCGCGGTGGCATCGACATGATGGTGGCGATGAACCCGCAGACCTGGGACGCCGACGTGCAGGAGGTGGAGCCCGGCGGCTACCTGTTCTACGACAGCACCCGAGCGCTGCCCGCGAGTGCGTTTCGCGGCGACATCAACGTGATCGGCATGCCGGTCACCGCGATCTGCAACGCCACCTACGAAGACCCGCGCCAACGCACGCTGTTCAAGAACATCATGGTGCTGGGCGCGCTCTCGGTGCTGATGGACGTGGATGCCGCAGTCATCGAGGGCCTGTTCGGCGAGCAGTACAAGGGCAAGGAACGGCTGCTCGAATCGAACGTGCGGGCGCTGCATTCCGGCCGCGGCTTCGCGCGCGACCACCTGCTGCCGCCGCAGCACACCGGCTGCGGGCTGCGCGTGGCGCGGGCCGACAAGGTGGGCGACCGGATCTTCATGGAAGGCAACGCCGCCGCCGCGCTGGGCTGCGTGTACGGCGGCGCCACCGTCTGCGCGTGGTACCCGATCACGCCCTCGTCGTCGGTGGCCGAGGCCTTCGATCGTTATTGCCGCAAGTTCCGCGTCGACCCCGAGACCGGCGAGCACCGTTTCGCCATCGTGCAGGCCGAGGACGAGATCGCCTCGATCGGCATGGTCACCGGTGCCGGCTGGAATGGCGCGCGGGCCTTCACCGCCACCTCGGGGCCGGGGGTCTCGCTGA
This sequence comes from uncultured Bordetella sp., assembly GCA_964641795.1. GTDB lineage: Bacteria > Pseudomonadota > Gammaproteobacteria > Burkholderiales > Burkholderiaceae_C > Pseudaquabacterium. Next base: position 898 of record CAZXLI010000405.1, read on the forward strand.
TGACCGAGTTCATCGGCCTGGCGTATTTCGCCGAGATCCCGATGACCATCATCGACGTGCAGCGCGGCGGTCCGTCCACCGGCATGCCCACGCGCACGCAGCAGGCCGACCTGATCAGCAGCGCCTATGCCTCGCACGGCGACACCAAGCATGTGATGCTGCTGCCGCAGGACCCGAACGAGTGCTTCGAGTTCGCCGCCACCGCGCTGGACCTGGCCGACCGGCTGCAGACGCCGGTGTTCGTGATGACCGACCTGGACATCGGCATGAACCAGCGCCTGTGCGAACCGCTGGCCTGGGACGACAGCCGCCGCTACGACCGCGGCAAGGTGATGACGGCCGAGGAACTCGAAGCCGGCCGCGACTTCGGCCGCTACAAGGACGTGGACGGCGACGGCATCCCGTGGCGCACGCTGCCCGGCACGCATCCGACCAAGGGCGCGTACTTCACGCGCGGCACCACGCGCGACGAGTACGCGCGCTACTCCGAGGCCGGGCCCGACTACATGCGCAACGTCGAACGGCTGCTGCGCAAGTTCGCGACCGCAGCCACGCTGGTGCCGCAGCCGCTGCTGCGCGCCGCGGCGAAGAAGACGCGCCTGGGCGTGCTGTACTTCGGCTCGACCTCGCCGGCGATGGACGAGGCGCTCGAGGCGCTGGCCGAGAGCCAGATCCATCTTGACGCGATGCGGCTGCGCGCCTTCCCGTTCCCGGCCAGCGTGGACGAATTCATCGCCACGCACGACCATGTCTTCGTCGTCGAGCAGAACCGTGATGCGCAAATGCGCACGCTGCTGATCAACGAGCTCGAGATCGACCCCGCGCGGCTGATCAAGGTGCTGCATTTCGACGGCACGCCGATCACCGCCCGCTTCATCACCCAGGCCATCACCGGCCATGTGCACCAGCTCGCGGTGGCACCGCGCAAGGAAAAGGTGTGAAATGACCCACCCCCGAAGCGCCTTCGGCGCCTCCCCCTCGAGGGGGCCACGCCGGTGGCCCGGCAAAGCCGGATCCACGGCGTGCGCTTGGCCAGACCGATTCATTCGCCGTTCTTTCTCGTCTGGCGAGAGGCTTGCATGACCTACATCGCGAAACCTCGGCTGCACCACCCGACGCTGAAGACCAACAAGGTCGGCTACACGCGGCGCGACTACGAAGGCAAGATCTCCACGCTGTGCGCCGGCTGCGGCCACGATTCGATCTCGGCGGCCATCATCCAGGCCTGCTGGGAATTGGACATCGCGCCGCACCGCGTGGCCAAGCTCTCGGGCATCGGCTGCAGCTCGAAGACGCCCGACTACTTCCTCGGCGCGAGCCACGGCTTCAACACCGTGCACGGCCGCATGCCCAGCGTGCTGACCGGCGCGAACCTGGCCAACCGCGAGCTGCTGTACCTGGGCGTCTCGGGTGACGGCGACTCGGCCTCGATCGGACTGGGCCAGTTCGCGCATGCCATGCGGCGCGGCGTGCGCATGGTCTACATCGTCGAGAACAACGGCGTCTACGGCCTCACCAAGGGCCAGTTCTCGGCCACCGCCGACCGCGGCAGCAAGAGCAAGAAGGGCGTGGTGAATCCCGATGCGCCGGTCGACATGATCGGCATGGCGCTGCAGCTGGGCGCCACCTACGTGGCACGCGGCTTCTCGGGCGACAAGGCGCAGCTGGTGCCGCTGATCCAGGGCGCCATCGCGCATGGCGGCGCGGCCTTCATCGACGTCATCAGCCCCTGCGTGGCCTTCAACAACCACGCCGGCAGCACCCGCAGCTACGACCATGTGCGCGAGCACAACGATGCGGTGAGCCGCATCGACTTCATCGACCTCGCGCCCGAGATCCACGCCGAGCCGGCGCCGGGCGAGACCATCATGCTGCCGCAGCCCGACGGCTCGGTGATGCGGCTGCGCAAGCTGCACGCCGACTACGACCCGACCGACCGCGTGAAGGCGATGGCCCAGGTGCAGGCGCTGCAGGCGCAGGGCGAGGTGGTGACCGGGCTGCTGTATGTCGACCCGCAGGCGCACGACATGCACCGCGGGCTGAACACCGTGGCCAAGCCGCTGAACCAGCTTGGCGAGGCCGAGCTGTGCCCGGGCTCGGCCGCGCTCGCGAAACTGAACGCTTCGCTGCGCTGAGGCGCGAGCCTCAGGCCGCGCGCTGCAGCGGCGCCCTCGTGGCGGTGCGCGACCCGCAGCGGATGGCGCGCGGGCACCTCACGTTTCTGGCGCGTCAGCGCGCGGCACGCCAGCGCTGACCCGTCAGCTGCCGGGTGATCAGCCCGCGGATGGCGCCGCCCAGCAGCGGGGCTTGGGCCGCCGCCGACAGCACGGTGCGACGCACCAGCTTCGGCAGCGCTCGCTCGTCGGTGAACAGCGAGACGACCGCATTGGTGCCAAGGTAGATGGGCAGCGTGGCCAGCCGGTGCCGGCGCTCGAAGGCCTGCAGCGCTCCCAGGCTGCCGATGTCCTGCCCGCCCAGCCGGGCCTGGCGCAAGGCGTCGGCCAGTGCCTCGACGCCGTACAGACCGAAGTTGTAGCCGTGCGCGGTGACCGGGTGCATCCCCACCGCGGCGTCGCCGATCAACGCGAAACGCCGGGTCGCGAAGCGGTGCGCGTAGACGGCCACCAGCGGATAGTGGTGCCGCGGGCCCGCGGCCTGCAGGGCGCCCAGCCGGCCGCCGGACTGGGCCTCGATGCGCGCGGCAAAAGCAGCGTCGTCGAGCGCCAGCCACTCGGCCGCCTGGCGGCTGTCCACCGTCACCACCGCCGAGCTCAGGCCTCTGTTCAATGGCAGCAGCGCCAGCGTGTTGCCATAGCGGAAGCATTCCCAGGCGATGCCGTCGTCAGGCGCCGTGCGGGCGACCCGGCCGACCACCACGCTGCGGCCGAAGTCGTGCATTGAAGCGCCGATGCCGGCCAGGCGGCGCGTGCCCGAGAAGCGACTGTCGGCGGCCACGAGCAGCGGTGCACGGAAGGCGCGGCCGTCGGCCAGCTGGACGCGGGCCCCTTCGGCCTCGAGCGCCAGCGCCTGGACCCGCGCCTCGCACAGCAGCTGCACCGAGGGGTGGGCCTGCGCGGCCGCGAGCGCCGCGGCACGGATCAGGTGGTTGGGCACCAGCCAGCCCAGGGCCTCGTGGCCGGGACCGAAGCTCAGCGTCGTCGGCGCCTCGCCATCGAGCACGCGCGCTTCGCGCAGCGGCGCAATGGCCTCCTCGGGCAGGCGTTGCCACAGGCCCCAGGCCTGCATCAGCCGGCGGGCGCGATGGGTCAACGCGATCTCGCGGCCGTCCTCGGCGGGTTGTTCCAGGGCGGCCATCGGCTGCTGCTCGAGCACCAGGCTGCGCAGGCCGGCATCGGCCAACGCCACTGCCAAGGCCAGCCCGGCCGGGCCGGCACCGACGATCAAAACATCGCTGTCGTGGGTCATCCGCGCATGCTGCCCGGACCCCGGGGCGTCCGCCTTGCGCTGCGTCAGGACCGTTGTCTGGCAGGCGTGCGCATCAAGCGCAGTGCGGCGGCAGCGAGCAGCGCAAACAGCGCCAGGCTCCAGAATTCGTAGGGCACGCCGAACAGGTTGACCTTGGCCTCGGCACAGTTGGCATATGCCGCAAACAGTTCGGGCAGCAGGCTGTCGAGCCCGAGGCCGCCGACGATGCGATCGGCCAGCGTCTCCTTGCACGATCCCGACGCGGCCGCGACGAAGTGCTGCCACAGCGCCGCCGCGATGCCGCAGGCGGCGAATGCCGCCGCCAGCCACGCGGCCACGCGCTGGCCGATGGCCGAACGCCAGGCCAGCCCCAGCAGCGCGACCAGGCCCACGACGATGAAGATCACCCGCTGCAGCACGCACCAGGGGCAGGGCTGCATGTCGAAGCCATGCTGCGACACCAGGGCGGCGGCCACCGCGCCGAACGCGAGGACGGCCACGGCGATGAACAGCCGGTCGGTCAGGGCGGGCCGGGACATCGGACCGGTCACCGCACGTCGACGATCATCTCGATCTCGACGCAGGCGC
>CAZXLI010000406.1:0-4884 GCA_964641795.1 uncultured Bordetella sp.
GCCCCCGAGGGGCTGACCAAACCCGACCGGGCAACCCGGATCGGGTTTGGCGGCTCCGATCACCACCCCGCTCCCCTGGCCGCTGCGCGGCCTGTCCCCTGCCGGGGATCGGTCACTTGTTGACGGTCACCCAGCGCATCTCGAGCCAGTTGTCCGCGCGGTGCACGAACTGGATGTTCGAGCGCGCGGCCCAGGGAATGAACTGACGGTGCAGCGGGATGTGATGGACGGCGGCATTGTGCGTTAGGAAGATCTCCTTGATCATCGCCTTGCGCTTGACCGGATCGCCTTCCTTGCTGGAAGCGGCGATCATCGCGTCGAGCTTGTCGTCCTTGTAGTCGCCGTAGTTGTAGAAGCCCACGCCCTTGGGCGCGCGGTTACGGTAGATCGGCGTGAAGGTGGTCTCGGGATCGGTGATCGAGCCGCCCCAGCCCAGCATGTACAGGCTGGTGTCCAGCTTCTCCAGCTTCGGGAAGTAGGTGGACTTGGGCATCGCGTTGAGCCGGATCTTCACGTTGATCCTGGCCCACATCGAGGCCAGCGTCTGGCAGATGCGCTCGTCGTTGATGTAGCGGTTGTTCGGGCAATCCAGGGTCACCTCGAAGCCATCGGCATAGCCGGCATCGGCCATCAGCTTCTGCGCGGCCTTCAGGTCGTAGGGCAGGCGCTTCTCGACATCGGGATCGTTGCTGCTGCCGAGTGCCGAGGGCACGATCGCGCCGGTGGGCGTGGCCTGGCCGTTCATCAGCTTGGTCTTGATGGTGTCGATGTCGATCGCCTGGTACAGCGCCTGGCGCACCCGCAGGTCCTTGAACGGGTTCTTGCCCTTCACGCTGGCGTACAGCAACTCGTCTCGGCCCTGGTCCATGCCGATGAAGACGACCCGGTTCTCGGGCCCTTCCACGATCTTGATCTGCTTGTTCTCGCGCAGCTTCTCCAGGTCGCGCGGCGGCGGGTCGAGCACGAAGTCGACCTCGCCCGTGATCAGCGCGGCCATGCGGGTGGCGTCGTTCTTGATCGGGGTGTAGATCACGTCCTGCACATTGCCTTCGAGCTTGCCCCAGTAGTTGGGGTTGCGCTTGAGCACCGTCTTCACGTCGGGCTGGCGCGCGACCAGCATGTAGGGCCCGGTGCCGTTGGCATTGAAGGCGGTGTAGGCCTCTTCCTTGTTCGCGAAGTCCTGCGGCTTGGTGGCCTTGTGTTCCTCGCACCAGGCCTTGCTCATGATGAACACGGTGTTCAGGTGGTCGAGGAAGATCGGGTTCACCTGCGCGAGGTTGAACTCCACCGTCAGGTCATCGATCTTCTTCGGCGTGCCCAGACCGCTGGCATAGGCCGCGATCTGCGAGGTCTTCTCGAGCGCGCGGTTCACCGAGAACACCACGTCGTCGGCGGTGAAGGGCTTGCCGTCGTGGAACTTCACGCCCTTGCGCAGCTTGAACACCCACTTCAGCGGGCCTTCCTGCTTCCACTCGGTGGCCAGCCCGGGCACGAAGCCCAGCGTCTTGTCGCGCTCGACCAGGAACTCGTAGATCTGGTGGTTGGTCGCATTCGTCAGGTTCTCGTTCTGCGAATACGGGTCCATGGTCTGCGGGTCGCCGGCGCTGGCCCATCGAAGGGTCTGTGCCTGGGCCAGGCCGGTCATCGTGAGCGCTGCGATCAGCAGCGTGGTCTGGAGATGTCGCTTCATGGGCGAATGGGGCTCGTGAGATGAGGTGCGGCGAGTTTAGGGCGATGCCCAGGTGACACGCCTCAGGGCGAGCCCGCTCCTACAATCGCGCCCGTCAGCCCTGACCGGCTGGCACAAGCGTTCTCAGGGCGGGGTGGAAGTCCCCACCGGCGGTATCTGCGCGAAGCACACCCGTGCCGAGTGCAGGAGCCCGCGAGCGCCCGCCATCGGCCTGCCGGCGGCGGGGTCAGCAGACCTGGTGCGATGCCAGGGCCGACGGTCACAGTCCGGATGAAAGAGATCGCGAAGAAGCCGGGCTGCCGCATGCGCGCATGCGGGCGGCCTGGGTTGCTCGCGCGCGCCCTGATTCCTGGTAACCCCGTTCCACGAGGACATCATGAATCAGACCTCCACGACCTCTCCGACCCAGGAAGCCAAGCCGCCGCGCATTGCGGTGGTCAGCTCGGCCTGGCATGCCGACATCGTCGGCCAGGCGCGCAGCGCGATGCTGCGCGAATTCGGGCGCAGCCATGCGCCGCCGCAGGTGCACACCTTCGAGGTGCCCGGCGCCTTCGAGATCCCGCTGTACGCGAAGAAGCTCGCCCGAAGCGGCCGCTACGACGCCATCGTCGCCTGCGGGCTGGTGGTCAACGGCGGCATCTACCGGCACGAGTTCGTCGCCGCGGCGGTGATCGACGGCCTGATGCGCGTGCAGCTCGACACCGAGGTGCCGGTGCTCTCGGCCGTGCTCACGCCGCGCGACTTCCACGAGCACGAGGACCACCTGCGCTTCTTCAGCGAGCACATGGTGAAGAAGGGCACCGAGGTCGCGCGCGCCTGCGTCGAGCAACTGGCGCGACTCAAGGCCCTCGATGCGGCTTAGTCCAGCAGACGCCGCGGATCCGGCTCCGCCGGTCCGCTGGCGTCGCCCCCTTGAGGGGGAAGCGCCGCAGGCGCTCCGGGGGTGGGCTATCTCCGTCGGGGTGCCTTGTCCCCGGCCCACAGCTCGTCGAGCTGCGGGAAGTTCCAGCGCTCGGGCGGCTCGCGCTCGAGGATGCGGTCGTTCGCACCGCTCTTGGCCAGGTCGATCAGCTGCGGCGTGATCGGCAGCGCCGACTTGGTCGAGAAGAAGGCCTTGACCACCGGCGCGGTCAGCGCCTGCGGATTCTGGTCGACCACCACCGCCAGCCGGCCCGATTCCAGCCGCACCAGCGAGCCCACCGGGTAGATGCCCAGGCTCTTGACGAAGGCGCGGAAGATCGTGTCGTCGAACTGGCCTTTCCATGAGGCCATACGCGCGATCGATTCGGCCGGACACCAGCCGTTCTTGTACGGCCGGTTCGAGGTGATCGCGTCGTACACGTCGCACACCGCGCCCATGCGGGCGAAGAAGCTCAGGGCCTCGCCGCTCAGCTGGTGCGGGTAGCCGCGGCCGTCGGGCCGCTCGTGGTGGTGCAGGCAGACCTCCATCGCCAGCTCGCTGGCGCCCTTGGCTTCCTGCAGCAGTTCGTAGCCGCGCTCGGGATGGGTGCGGATCACTGCGTATTCGGCATCGGTCAGCTTGTCGGGCTTCTGCAGGATGTCCAGCGGCATCTGCGCCTTGCCCAGGTCGTGCAGCAGCCCGGCCATGCCGGCCTGGCGGCATTGCTCGTCGTCGAGGCCGAGCTGGCGCGCCAGCGCCACCATCAGCGCGCACACGGCCACCGAGTGCATGTAGGTGTAATCGTCCTGCGTCTTCAGCCGCGCCAGGCTCACCAGCGCGCCCGGGTTGCGGTACACCGAGCGGGTGATTTCGTCGACCAGCGGCATGCAGCGCTCGGTCTCCAGCGCCTTGCCCAAGCGCGCCTCGTTGAACATCGAGGTAACCGCCTCGCGCGAGCGCTGGCACACGCTGGCGGCCTGCTGCAGCTCGGCCTCGAGCTTGCTGCGCGGCTGCTCGGCCGCACGCGGCGCCGGCATGCTCGGCTCGGGCAGCGTCGGCCGCGAAGGCACCGGCAGCCGGATCGTCGTCTCGGCCGCTACCGGGGCGGCAACGTCCAGGCCGCGGCCGGCGTCGATCCAGCATTCGCGCACCTTGCTGGCCTGCAGCTGGCGGCGGCGGCCCCCTTCGGCCACTTGAGCTTTCCCCACAGGCGCGGGCATGAAAAAAGCCGCTGCGCAGCGCGACAGCGGCTTTCGTCCTTTGCGCGCGGAATCAGCGGAAGCGCGACTCCGGCACCGTGCGCAGCTCACCCGGCAGCGAGGCCAGGTAGGCCGCTACCTGCTTCAGCTCGGCATTGGTGAAGGTGGGCTTCTTCTTGCCTTCGGCTTCCTGCACCACCTGGCTGCGCATCGCCGGGTTGGCGCGACCGACCACCGTGTTGTTGTCGGTGGCGTAGGCCCGCAGTGCGGCGAACAGGTAGTCGGCATGCTGGCCGGCCAGGCGCGGGTAGGTGCCGTCGATCGGCTTGCTGAAGTTCGGGCCGTGGCAGGCGGTGCAGGCCTGCAGGCGGTCCTTCAGCGCATCAGGCAGCGGCGAGGCCAGCTGCTCGGGGGCCGGCGTCGCGCCTTCCTTGCCCTGCTGTTCGTAGAAGGCCGAGAGGTCGGCGATGTCCTGGTCGCTCAGCGAGCCGGCGATGCCACGCATCGTCGGGTGCTTGCGGTCGCCCTTCTGGTAGGCCACCAGCGCGCTGGCGATGTACTTGGCGCCCTGGCCCGCGATCTTGGGCACCTTGTAGACCTCGGGGAAGCTGGCCTGGTAGCCAATGATGCCGTGGCAGCCGATGCACATCGCGGCCTTGCCCTTGCCTGCCGCGGCATCGCCGGCCTTGGCATCCTGGGCTTGGGCGAACTGGCTGAAGCTGCAGGCAGCGGCGAGAGCCGTCAGGGTGAGGAGCGCTTTTTTCATCGGGTCGCGGGCGTTGGTTGTGATGGTCCGGGCAGCGCCGTTGGGGTGTCACCAAGGCAGCCGCGGATTATAGGGGTGGCACTTATACTGGTTCGCACCCCCTCGACCCGCGACCGCGCCCATGAAATTCCAAGGCTCCGACAACTACGTCGCCACCCAAGACCTGATGCTCGCGGTGAACGCGGCCATCACGCTGAAACGTCCGCTGCTGGTGAAGGGCGAGCCCGGCACCGGCAAGACCATGCTGGCCGAGGAAGTGGCGCAGGCGCTGAACATGCCGCTGCTGCAGTGGCACATCAAGAGCACCACCAAGGCGCAGCAGGGCCTG
>CAZXLI010000407.1:0-4871 GCA_964641795.1 uncultured Bordetella sp.
CAGGCCCTGCAGGATGCGCAGGCCGACCAGGATGATCGGCGCGGCCACGCCGATGGAGGCGTAGCTCGGCAGGATACCGACGATGAAGGTCGACAGACCCATGATCAGGATCGTGACCAGGAAGGTGTACTTGCGGCCGATCATGTCGCCCAGGCGGCCGAACACCAGCGCGCCGAACGGCCGCACGATGAAGCCGGCGGCAAACGCGAGCAGCGAGGCGATGAACTGCGCCGTCGGGTCCAGCGCGGCGAAGAACTGCTTGCCGATGAAGGCGGCCAGCGAGCCGTACAGGTAGAAGTCGTACCACTCGAACACGGTGCCGAGCGAGGAGGCGAAGATGACCTTCTTTTCCTCGCGCGTCATGGGCGCGCTCGCCGCGCCCGCTTTCATGGAGGCTGTCGTAGCCATGCGTTGAACTCCTCGGTAGGGTCTGGGCGCCGCCGACGGGCGGTGCGCGGTCGGGACTATTGGCGCGAGCTCTGACCGACTTCTGACACCAGCCCAACACAGGCTGACAAAACCGGGTGCAACCCTAGTGATTTGTTTCGCAATGCGAGAACGTGAGGAAAAACCCCAAGGAGCGGAATCCCCGGGTCCGCGGGGGTCAGCCGGTCAGGGGCGGCGCTGCACGCCCGCGGGTTGAGCGCCCGCCTCGTCCCAGGCCGGGCCGTCGAACCAGGGGTCATGCTGCAGCGCGGCGCGCAGCATCGGCAAGGCGTCCTGGCCCCAGAAGAGGCGACCCTCGCAAGCGATGGTCGGCACGCCGAACACCTGCTGCGCCAGCGCCGCCTCGGTGTGCGCACGCAACTCGGCCTTGACCTCGTCGCCGGCCGGATCGCGACGCGGCGCGATCGCTTCGGTCAGCGCGGCCAGCGCCGCGGGCTCGTTGGGATCGGCCCCCTCGCGGCACCAGACATGGCGGAACAGCAGCTCGACGACGCGCCGGTTCGGCGTGCCACCGGCTTCGCAGCTGGCCAGGGCCAGCCGCTGCAGCGCCAGCGGGTTGAAGGGGTGCGGCCGCGGCAGCTGCAGCACGGTGCCCTGCGTGTGGGCCTGCCACGCGACCTGGCGGTAGGTCCACGCCCGCTTCGGGCCAATCTCGGCCGGCCCCTTCTGGCCCCAGGCCTTCAACAGCCCGGCAAACAGCACCGGCCGGTAGTCGACCACGTAGCTGCAGCCCGCCAGCGCCTGCGGCAGCCGGTCGAAGGCCAGCCAGGCATAGGGCGAGACGACATCGAACCAGAAGGTCAGCGGCGTCATCGCGGCAACTCCGGTGCGGGGGCAGCGGCCGCGCGCATCGCGCGCCATTGGCGGCGGCGCTCGGCCAGCTGCGCCATCACGCGGCGCCGGGCCTCGTCCTCGAGCCCGCCCCAGGCCGCGATCTCGTCGATCGTGCGCAGGCAGCCTTCGCACCAGCCGCTGGCCGCGTCCATGCGGCAGACGTTGATGCACGGGCTGACGATCGGCACGGCGCCGCGGCTCATGAATCCACCACCACGTCGGCCGCCGGCGCGCCGGTGAGCGAGACCAGCTCGTCCGGCGCCAGCTTGAACACGCCGTTCGGATGCCCGGCCGCCGCCCACACCTCGCCGAAGCGGAACAGCTCGCGGTCGACCAGCACCACCGGCGGCTGCAGATGCCCCACCGGCGCGACGCCACCGATCGAGAAACCGGTGCGGGCCTTGACGAACTCGGCATCGGCGCGGCCGATGGGCCCGACCTGCGCGGCCACCTTCTTCTCGTCGACGCGCTTGTCGCCCGAAGTCACCACCAGCACGGCGGACTCGTCGGCCTTGCGGCGGAAGATCACGCTCTTGGCAATCTGCCCCACCTGCACCTGCAGGGCATCCGCGGCCTCGGCACAGGTGCGCGCGGACACCGTCAGCCACAGCGGCGCATGCGCATGGCCGCGCTCGGCCAGCACGCGGGCGACACGCTGGAAGCCTTCGGGGCGGTTGGTCAGTTCCTGGTCGTCACTCATCACGCGAACACCTTGCCTTGCTTGGTCAACAGCGCCTTGCCGGCGCGCGACACCGGCGCGCGGCCCAGCACCTCGGAGATCGCGCCGCCCGCCAGCACCAGCTTGTCGATGGCGATGCCGGTCTCGATGCCCAGGCCGTCCAGCATGAACACCACGTCTTCGGTGGCCACGTTGCCGGTGGCGCCCTTGGCATAGGGGCAGCCGCCCAGGCCGGCGACGCTGGCGTCGAAGGTGTGCAGGCCGATCTCCAGGCAGGCGTAGATGTTGGCCAGCGCCTGGCCGTAGGTGTCGTGGAAATGGCCGCTCACTTCATGCATTGGGAAGTGCTTCAGCGCACGCTCGATCACGGCCTGTGCCCGGCGCGGCGTGCCGACGCCGATGGTGTCGGCGATGCCGCAGTGCTGCACGCCGATGTCCTTCATCAGCTTCACGACATGCTCGACCTCGTCGGGCGTGACCTCGCCCTGGTAGGGACAACCCAGCGCGCACGAGATCGCCGAGCGCACCTTCAAGCCGGCCTCGCGGGCCGCGGCCACCACCGGTGCGAAGCGCTCGATGCTTTCCTCGATCGAGCAGTTGATGTTGCGCTGGCTGAACGCCTGGCTGGCCGCGCCGAACACGACGATCTCGTCCGGCCGCGCCTGCGGACCGGCCGCCAGCATCGCGTTGAAGCCCACCATGTTGGGCACCAGCACCGAATGCCGCACGCCGGCCGGCCGCGCGATCGCGTTCATCACCGCGGCGTTGTCGGCCATCTGAGGCACCCACTTCGGGCTGACGTAGCTGGTGACCTCGATCTCGCGCAGGCCCGCGGCCTGCAGCGCGTGCACCAGGGCCACCTTGTGCTCGGTGGCCACCGGCTGTTTCTCGTTCTGCAGGCCGTCGCGCGGACCCACGTCTACCAGCGTTACGCGGCTTGGGAACATCGTTTTTGCCTTCAAGTTAGGGATTCACGGCAGGGGCCGTTACATCGATTTTCAATCCTCCGGGGAAATGCCCCCAAGGAGGGGATGGTGACCCGGGAACCTCGGCCCAGAATCGCGCCCCATACCCAAGAGAACCACAAGCCGAGACCTGCCGGAAGCACGACGTGTCGCACAGCCCCAGCCCCCTGCAGATTGCCACCAAGATCCATTTCTACCTGATGCGTGAATTGGGTCAGGGCATCGACGTGGAAAAGATGCTGAAGCAACCGCGCTACGCCCGCGACGTGCTGCTGGTGTGCGACGCGTGCAGCGGCACCGAGCTGGCCCAGCTGGCGGTGCAATACCGCAGCGCACGCGACCTGTACAAGCGCCTGGAGCAGCAGCGTGCGCTGCAGCCGGGCCATGCCTCGCAGCCGAACGACTGGGCCAAGAACACCACCGGCTTCGGCGTTTCGCGGCCGATGACCGACAGCGGGCCGGCCACCGACATCGGCGCCGATGGCCAGGTGCCGGAAGAGCAGCGCACCAAGAGCTGGTTCTCCCGCTGGAAGCAACGCTAGGCCCCGGCCCCGGCCCCGGCTCCGGCCGCCCGGGCGGCCCGTCCCCTGCCGGGCTTCACGGCGCTTCCTCAGGCGTCCAGTCGCAGCAGCTCGCCACCTTCGGCGACCTGATCACCCACCGCATACAGCAGCTCGGCCACCACGCCGTCGCGCGGCGCGGTGAGCGTGTGCTCCATCTTCATCGCCTCCATCACGGCCACCGGCTGGCCCTTGGCCACCGTGTCGCCGGCCTTGGCCAGGAAGGCGATCACCTTGCCCGGCATCGGCGCGGTCAGGCGGCCGGCCTCGCCGCCGGATTCGCCGGCACGGGCGATGACGTCGATCTCGTGGACCACCGCCGAACCCTCGCCAGTGAACACCGCCACGCGTTCGCCGTGCACATGCACCGTCAGCGTCAGCCGGCGGGCATCGAGCATCACGTCGTGCCGGCTGTCGCCGTGCGGGGTGGCGTGGAAGGCCCATTCGCGATCGCCGGTGCGCAGGCGCAGCGCGCCATCGTGCAGCCGCGCCAGCGACACCGCATGGTGCTCGCCGGCATGCTCGATGTCGAAATGCCGGCGCGCACCACCATGCAGGCGCCAGCCATCGCGGCGCGACCAGGGGTCGGCGCCTGACAACGCGGCCTCGTCGGCCAGCGCATGCGCCACCACGCCGGCGGCGACGACCTCCAGCGCCAGCGGCGGCTGGTTCAGCACCGTGGCGCGTTCGCGCTCGATCAGCGCGGTGTCGAGGTCGGCGGTGGCGAAGGCCTGCGAGTTGACCACCCGGCGCAGGAATGCGGCATTGGTGTGCAGCCCGACGATCTGCGTCTCGCGCAGCGCCGCGTCCAGCCGGGCCAGCGCCTGCGCACGGTCGTCGCCCCAGACGATGAGCTTGGCGATCATCGAGTCGTAGAACGGGCTGATCGCGTCGCCCTCGCGCACGCCGGCATCCACCCGCACCGGCGCCGATGCATGAAGGGGCTCGGCATCGGCATTGCGGCGGAAGGCCACGTGGGCCGGCCAGCGCAGCACATCCAGCCGGCCGGTGGCGGGCAGGAAGCCGCCGTCGGGGTTCTCGGCGCAGATGCGTGCCTCGATCGCATGGCCACGGATCTTCAGCTCGTGCTGTTGCAGCGGCAGCGGCTGGCCGGCGGCCACGCGCAGCTGCCACTCCACCAGGTCGAGCCCGGTGATCGCCTCGGTGACCGGGTGCTCGACCTGCAGCCGCGTGTTCATCTCCATGAAGTAGAACCGCAGGTCGCCATCGTCCAGTTCCTCGGCGATGAACTCCACCGTGCCGGCGCCGACATAACCCACCGCCTGAGCGGCCGCCACCGCCGCCGCGCCCATCTCGGCGCGGCGCGATTCGCTCATGCCGGGCGCCGGCGCTTCTTCCAGCACCTTCTGGTGGCGCCGCTGCACC
>CAZXLI010000408.1:0-4852 GCA_964641795.1 uncultured Bordetella sp.
AGCGGTGCCTCGTCGGGGCTGACACCGGTGTAGCGGCTGATCAGCTGCAGCTGCGACACCGGCACGTACAGCGTGGCCTTGTCCGCGTATTCGAGGTGCAGGAACTCGCTGGCGCCGTCGCCCAGGTCGATGTTGATCAGCCCCTGGTAGCGGCCGATGCCGTGGTTGGCATGCACCACCGGGTCGCCGATCTTCAGCTCGGACAGGTCCTTGATCAGCGCATCGACGCTCGAGACCTGTTCCTGCTTGCGCCGGCGGCGCGCCTGCGGCGTGCTGGCGAAGAGCTCGGTCTCGGTGATGAACTGGATCGCGCGCTGCTCGTCCGGCTCGTGCCAGAAGAAGCCGGCCGCCAGCGGCGCCGCGGTGATCGCGACCTTCTCGTCGCTGCCCTCGAACTCGGCCAGCGTGTCGACGCTGGGCGGATCGATCTTGTGGTCGCGCAGCAGTTCCAGCAGGCTCTCGCGCCGGCCTTCGCTTTCGGCGACGATGAGCACGCGGTGCGGCGTGCTGTCGAGGTGCCTGCCCAGCAACTGCAGCGGCTCGGTGGCGCCGCGGTCCACCGCGATGTCGGGCAGCGGCCGCGCCCATTCGACCGGTTCGCTACCGCGCAAAGCGAGCGTGGCCAGCGTGTTGGCGTTGGCAAAGAACTCGTCGCTGCGCTGGAAGATCTCCTCGGGTGGCAGGATCGGCCGATCGGGGTCGGCGCTGAGGAAGCGGTGGCGCTCGCGGGTGTCAGCCCAGAACTGCTCGAGCGCGGCATCCACCTCGCCGTGCAGCACCAGCATCGCCTCGCTGCCGAGGTAGTCGAAGATCGTCGCGGTCTGCGCGAAGAACAGCGGCAGGAAGTATTCGATGCCGGCGGTGGCGATGCCCTGCGCGATGTCCTTGTAGATGCGGCTCTTGGTCGGATCGCCCTCGAGCTTCTCGCGCCAGCGCTGGCGGAAGGTGGTGCGCGCCGCCTCGTCCATCGGGAACTCGCGGCCGGGCAGCAGGCGAACCTCCGGCACCGGGTACAGGCTGCGCTGCGTGTCGGGGTCGAAGGTGCGGATCGAGTCGACCTCGTTGTCGAACAGGTCGACGCGGTAGGGCACCTGCGAGCCCATCGGGTACAGGTCGATCAGGCCGCCGCGCACCGCGTATTCGCCCGGCGAGACGACCTGGCTGACATGGTTGTAGCCCGCCAACGTCAGCTGCGCGCGCAGCGAGGCCTCGTCGAGCTTGGCCTTCTGCTTGAACTGGAAGGTGGTGCCGGCCAGGAAGCTCGGCGGGGCCAGCCGCGTGAGGGCCGTGGTGGCCGGGAGCAGCACGACATCGCAGCCGTTGTCGGTGTGGCGCTGGTGGATGCGCCACAGCGTGGCCAGCCGCTCGGAAATCAGGTCCTGGTGCGGCGAGAAGGTGTCGTAGGGCAGCGTTTCCCAGTCGGGGAAGATCGTCGTGCGCAGGCCGGGTGCGAAGAAGGGCAGCTCGTCGGCCAGGCGCTGCGCGTCGGCCGGCTCGGCGGTGACGATGGCCAGCAGGCGCTTGTCGGCCACGCGGTCCTGCGCGATGCGCGCCAGCAGCAGGGCATCGGCCGAGCCGATCGGGCGGGGCAGGGTGTAGCGCTTTCCGGGCGCGATGGCAGGACGTCGCATGGGCGGGGGCAAAAGCACAGCGCCCCGCGCGTCATGCAACGGGGCGGCTGCTGAAGCCGGATTCTAGAATCCCGTGATGAAGCCCTCACGCTCGCTGTGCTCGCTGCCCCTCGCGGGGGCGCCCATTGGCTTCGGAACGGCCGGGCACCCTTGATGTCCTCGTATGTCATCGGTTCCGCGCCGCGCTGCTTCGCGCTGGTGCCTTGTGCGGGTGTCGGCCTGCGCGCCGGGGCCGGCGGGCCGAAGCAGTACGCGCCGCTGGGCGGCCGACCGCTGGTGGCGCACACGCTTCAGGCGTTGTCGGCCTTGAGCGAGCTGAGCGCCACGCTGGTGGTGCTGGCGCCCGACGATGCGCAGTTCGAGGCCGCGGTGCCGGGCTTCGGTGATGGCGAGGGGCAGTGGTTGGCGCGCTGCGGCGGCGACACCCGCGCACAGACGGTGGCCAACGGCCTCGACGAACTGCTCGCACGCGGCGCGCAGCCGCAGGACTGGGTGCTGGTGCACGACGCCGCGCGCTGCCTCTTGAGGCCGGCCTGGGTGCGGCGTCTGATCGAGGCCTGTGCCGACGACGAGGTCGGCGGCCTGCTGGCGCTGCCGTTGGCCGACACCTTGAAGCAGGCGATCGACGGCCGCGCCGCCGCGACGCTGGACCGCCGCGACAAGTGGGCCGCGCAGACGCCGCAGATGTTCCGCCTGGGCCTGCTGCGCCCGGCGCTGGCTGCGGGCGGCACCGGCGTCACCGACGAGGCCAGCGCGGTCGAGGCGCTGGGCCATGCGCCGAAGCTCGTGACCGGCGAGGCCGAGAACTTCAAGATCACCTGGCCGGCCGATTTCGCGCTGGCCGAGCGGCTGCTGGCCAGCCGCGATGCGGAGGCGATGCGATGAACGGAACCACGACGCCGGGCTTCATGATGCGGGTCGGCGAAGGTTGGGACACCCATGCGCTGGTGACCGGCCGGCCGCTCATCTTGGGCGGTATCACCATCCCTCACAGCCACGGCCTGCTCGGCCATTCCGATGCCGATGCGCTGCTGCACGCGATCATCGATGCGCTGTTCGGCGCCGCCGCGTTGGGCGACATCGGCCGCCACTTCCCGGACACCGACCCGGCCTTCCAGGGCGCCGATTCCGGCGTGCTGCTGGCCGAGGCGGCGCGCCGCGTGCGCGTGGCCGGCTGGCAGATCGCCAACGTCGACAGCACCATCGTCGCGCAGGCGCCGAAGATGGCGCCGCACATCCCAGCGATGTGCGAGCGCATTGCGCAGCTGCTGGGGCTGGAGCGCGCGGCCGTCAACGTCAAGGCCAAGACCGCCGAGCGCATGGGCCCGGTCGGCGAAGGCCGGGCCATCGAGACGCGCGCGGTGTGCCTGCTGTGGCGCAGCGCGGGCTGAGCCAGCGGCGTCAGCCGGTCGGTGCGCGCTTCAGGCGGATGTGCAGCATCAGCCCGCCATCGGGCGCATTGGCCACTTCGACCGAGCCGCCCATGCGCTGCATCGCCTTCTCGACGATCGCCAGTCCGAGGCCGGCGCCGGTGGCGGCGGTGCGCGCCGCGTCGCCGCGGAAGAACGGTGTCGTGAGTTGCGACAGCTTCTCCGCGGCGACGCCCGGGCCGCGGTCGCGTACCGTGATGATGACCCACGGTCCCGAACGCACGTAGCTCACGGTGACGACCGCGATGCCGGTGTCCACCGTGCGGCCATAGCGGCGCGCGTTCTCGAACAGGTTTTGGAACACGCGGCCGAGCTCGATGTCGTCGGCCATCACCACCAGGTCGATCGCCACCTTCGAGGTGATCCGGATTTCCGACGGGTCACGGAAGGCCGAGGCCTCCTTGTCGATCAGCTGCGACAGGTGCACCGGGCGCAGGTGGGTCTCGCCCGGCCGCGCGTAGTCCATGAACTTGTCGATGATGGCGTCGAGCTGGTCGATGTCGGAGGCCATGTTGCGCCGCGCCTCTTCGTCGCTGACGCTCATTTCGGCTTCCAGGCGCAGCCGGGCCAGCGGCGTGCGCAGGTCGTGGCTGATGCCGGCCAGCATCACAGCGCGGTCTTCCTCCACCTTGGCCAGTTCGCGTGCCATGCGGTTGAAGCCCATGTTGACCTCGCGGATCTCGCTGGTCAGCGTGTTCTCGTCCAGCCGTGAGTCGTACTCACCGCCGCGGATGCGGCTGGCGGCAAACGACAGGTCGCGCAGCGGACGGTTGATCGCCCGCGCGATGGCCACCGAGCCGATCACGGTGGCCAGCACTGCGATGCCGACCCACACCACCCAGGTGTCGCGCGTCAGCGGGTGGATGCGCGCGGCCTCGGCCTGCAGCCACCAGGGGTCGCTTTCGATCGAGAAGCCGACCCACAGGCCCGGCACGCCATTGACGCTGCGCGCGACGATGGTGTCGGGCCCCAGCCGCGAACGGATCTCGCCGCCCACCTTGCGCGTGAAACGGTCCTCCTCGAAGGGTTCCCATTTGTCGCCCGGCTCGCGCGGCGCGACACGGATCGCCTCGCTGGCCTTCATGGCCTTGACCAGTGCGACGCGGTTGATGCGGTCGGCGTAGCGCAGCCCCTCGCGCGACAGGTTCACCAGGCTGGCAATCTGCTGGGCAGCCAGCACCACGCGCGGCTCTGACTCGAGCGCTCGCAGGGTCTGCACCCACGCGAAGATGCCGCCGCCCAGCAGCAGCGCCAGGAGGAAGAACGTTCGCCAGAAAAGACTGAGACCGACCTTCTTGCGTGTCATGCAGTGCCCGTCAGGCCGTGCCGTCCGGCACGAACACGTAGCCCACGCCCCACACCGTCTGGATGTAGCGCGGCTGCGAGGGATCGGGCTCGATCATCTTGCGCAGGCGGGAGACTTGCACGTCCAGGCTGCGATCGAAGGGCTCGAACTCGCGGCCGCGGGCCAGCTGCGCCAGCTTGTCGCGCGACAGCGGCTGGCGCGGATGCCGCACCAGGGCCTTGAGCATCGAGAACTCGCCGGTGGTCAGCGCGATCTGCTCGCCGCTCTTGGTCAACCGGCGCAGCGAGAGGTCGAACTCGAAAGGACCGAAGGTGACGACCTGGGCTTCCTTGGACGGAGCACCGGGAGCTTCGGGCGCTGGCCGGCGGCGCAGCACCGCGTGGATGCGAGCCAGCAACTCGCGTGGATTGAAGGGCTTGGGCAGGTAGTCGTCGGCGCCGACTTCCAGGCCGACGATGCGGTCGACGTCCTCGACCTTGGCGGTC
>CAZXLI010000409.1:0-2109 GCA_964641795.1 uncultured Bordetella sp.
AGGACGGCAATCCGCTCAGCTTCTTCGACGTGGACATGACGACGCCGGTCGTCTTCCCGCAGATCGTGTCGGTTCTCGACACCACCTACTCGATGATCGACGGCCAGCCCATCCGCACGGCCGTCTGGGTGGCCGACAAGAGCTGCAGCGGATCGACCTGCAGCCTGACTGCGATGGTGGCCCCGGAGCGCGCCGAGGTCTGTACCGGTGGCGGCGACTCCGGCTACAGCTGCACCAGCGTCGAGCCCTTCCTCAAGGTCTACGCCGCCTGCCGTGCCGGCACGCAGAGCGGCGACAACATCCAGGACACCGTCTGCCAGGGCGACAGCGGCTGCACCACCACCGCCCTGGACGGCACCAAGTGCTACGCGCCCGCTCCCGGCTGGACGCCTTACGCCGGCATCGACATCACGGGCACCGTGGCCGGCACCTACTGGAACATCGACGCCGACCGGGCCGTGATCGGCTGGGCGCCCAACCCCGCCTTCGGCCCGATTCCGACGATGCGCCTGTCCTACACGCGGCCAGCCACCACCGTCACCGAGACCGACCGCTGGGACGACCAGTGCCCGACCCTGGACGTCGGTGGTCGCTGCACCACGACCTCGCCCGCCGTCTGCACCGATGGCCCGGCGACCAAGGTCGTCGACGGCGTGGCCGTCACCCGCGACTGCTGGGAGTACCGGAGCACCATGTCGTGCAGCGGCGGCGCGTCGGCCGACCAGTGCGCACCGCTGGTGGCAGCAGGCTGCACGCCGCAGTCGTCGACTTGCCGGCAGACCAATGCCGTCACCGGCCTGTGCGAGGTGTTCGAGGACGGCTACAGCTGCCCCGTGCCCGCCGAGACCGTCACCACCGCCAGCAACTGCCCGACCAACGTCTTCTGCCTGAGCGGCAACTGCTTCGACATCGGCGCGCCGAACGACCCCGACTTTGCGCGCAGCATGTCGATGCTCGAGGCCGGGCGCGAGGCAGGCATCTACCTGGACGCCGACCGCATGCAGGTCTTCAAGGGCGAGGAGAACCGCTGCCGCGACCGCCTGCTGAAGAACTGCTGCTACGCCGACGGCGCCGGCGCCGGCATGACGAACCAGAGCATCTTCGGCGGCGGCTCGCGTCTGGTCTTCGACGTGCTGATGAACTCGCAGAACCAGCAGTTCATCTACCAGGGCATCTCGGCGCTGCTGATGGGCGGCGGCTTCAGCGGCACGTTCACGACCTATGGCGTGACGGTGGCGGTCAATGGCGCCGCCCTGCCCGCTGGATCGGTGGCCGTGTATGCCGGCGACAGTCTGGTCGTGGCCTTCGACCCGTGGACGCTGGCCATCGCGGTGATCATCTACATCGTCCTCTCGATGATGTCCTGCAACGAGGACGAGGGGAAGCTGGCGATGAAGGAAGGCGCCAAGCTGTGCCACACGATCGGCACCTGGTGCTCATCCTGCTTCCGGGTCCTGGGCGTGTGCGTGTCCTGCGTCGAGCACACCACCTCGAAGTGCTGCTTCAACTCGATGCTGGCGCGCATCGTCAATGAACAGGGCCGCGCGCAGATCGGCAAGGGCTGGGGCGGTGCGCAGAACGCCGACTGCTCCGGCTTCACCGTCGCGCAATTGCAGGCGCTCAACTTCGCTGCGATGGACCTGTCGGAGTTCTATGCGTCGCTGGTACCGACCCTGCCGAACGTCAACGCGCTGCAGGCCGGCAGCGCCAGCCGCGTGCCCACCTGCTACTACGGCCAGGGGAAGTGCCAATGAAGGCCACCACCGTTCTGGTCGGCGCCGCCTGCGCCTTGTTTGCCAGCACTTCCACGGCTCAGGAACGACTGCCCGTCCGCGATGCCAGGCAGCTGATGCTGTCGGCCCTAGACGCACCCGACGGTAAGGCCCACGGGGTCCTGGTCGGCGAGGTCGCCGACGCGATCTCGAAGCGCTTCAGCGCCACGACGCCGATCTACATCGACGTGAGCACCGAGAAGCGCTACGCCCAGCCCGGCTGCAGTCGCCTGAACGTGCGCTTCTGGCAAGACGGCGTGCAGTTGCCGAACTACGGCGCTGGCGGCGTGCAGGCACCGCGGCGGCAGACCATCGACTTCGGCATCAACTACTGCCG
>CAZXLI010000409.1:2209-4850 GCA_964641795.1 uncultured Bordetella sp.
GCGGCGTGCAGGCACCGCGGCGGCAGACCATCGACTTCGGCATCAACTACTGCCGTGACGGCCAGCCGCCGCGGTCGCCCGTCTTGATGGACATGAGGCGGCGCCCATGACGCTGCGCCGCCCTGCCTCGCGCCAAGTTCGGCTCGCACTCTGCCTCGTTGTCATGCTTGGCAGCGGGACGGCCACCCTGGCGCAGCCGCAAGACCCCGGACGGCCGTACTGGTCCGACAACTGGCGCGGCTGG
Organism: uncultured Bordetella sp.; assembly: GCA_964641795.1. Classification (GTDB taxonomy): domain Bacteria; phylum Pseudomonadota; class Gammaproteobacteria; order Burkholderiales; family Burkholderiaceae_C; genus Pseudaquabacterium. Next base: position 2,454 of record CAZXLI010000409.1, read on the forward strand.
CACTTCTACGAGGAGTCGGAGATCCCTCCGCCCGAACCACCGGCTTCCGCACCTCGGCAGGCCGCAACGCCATCGAGTGCCGCCACTGCACCGCGGCGGTCGCCCGCGAAGCTCCCGGAGGTCGTCGAGTTCGAGCGCCTGCAGAAGGCCCTCGAGGAGCGCCGGCACATCGCCATCATGCGGCCGACCGAAGCCAACGTACGCCGCTACATGGAGCTGGAGGCCCAGGTGGTGTCGCGCGCATCCACCTTCGCCGACGTGGCGCAGCGCATCGCTTGGGCCAGCCCCGAGCTCGACCCCACGCTCCAGGGGCGCCCGGTGAACGCGAAGGCCCTGGAGGTGTTCGACCAGCTTCAGACGGCCCAGCGCAGCCAGTCCATCAGCGCCCTCGGCCGCGACCATGTCCTGTTCTTCTTCTTCCGCAGCGACTGCCCCTACTGCCATGCCTTCGCGCCGACGCTCGAGGCCTTCCAGGCCAGGCACGGCATCAAGGTGGTCGCGATCAGCGTCGACGGTGGCCCGATCTCCGGCTTCGCGGACGCCCGGCGGGACAACGGGATCGCCACCACGCTGCGGGTGAGCCAGGTTCCCGCTGTCTATCTCGCCCAGCCCTTCACCGGAAAGATCACCCCGATCGGCTTCGGCGTGCTGTCCGAGGCGCAGCTGGTGGAGCGCATCTCGATGGTCGCGGCTTCACCCGACAGCGCCGCCACACCGTTCCTGGGCGCGACTGGCGGCCTGCAGGCCCAGGCCCGCTTGACGCATCCGCGCTGAGGCCGCGAGCCCGCACCTGCGCAGACAGAAATCCAAAGGAGCCCCCGATGAAGCGTACCTGCGCCAACCGGTCCCCGCACCGCGCTGTGGTGGTCGCCCTGTGTTGCTCCGCCCTCGCCGTCGGCCCCGCGCCACTGCGGGCCGGTGACCTGAACGCCGAGGTGAACAACATGTTCAACAGCCTGGGCGCCATCGGCAACTACACCGCACCGGGGGCGTTCCGCGGCCAGACCTTCAACACCTACACCGGGGGCAGCCTGTTCATGCGGGCGCCGAACAAGGTCTACCAGCTCGCGGCGATCCAGTTTCCGAGCGCCCGCGCCGGCTGCGGCGGCATCGACGTGTTCGGCGGCTCCTTCTCGCACATCTCGGCGGCCGAGTTCAAGAACATGCTGCGCAACATCACGGCCGCGCTGCCGGGCATCGCCTTCCAGCTGGCGCTGGAGTCGGTCTCGCCGCTGCTGGGCGGGCTGACCAAGTGGGCCAAGGGCCTGGAGACCTGGATCAACAACGCGCGCATCAACTCCTGCGAGACCGCAAAGGCCATCGTCAGCACGGCCGCCGAGGCGGCGGGCTTCAGCTCGCAGGAGGCCTGCTCCGATCTGGCCATCGAGATGGGCCTGGAGACCGATCGGGATGCCGCGCGCCGCCGCTGCGCAACCGACCGCCCCGGCATCCTGGCCTCGGCCCGATCCTCGGGCGACGCCAACATCCGCAACAAGGCACCGTTCGTCGGCAACCTGACCTGGAAGGCGCTGCAGCGCACCGGCACCTACCTCGACGACCAGGAGCGTGAGCTCATCATGAGCATCGTCGGCACGGTGATCTTCTATCCCGAGGATGCGGCGCGCGATCCCGAACCTGTGGCGCCGACGATCACCTCGATCAGCCAGCTGCTGTACGGCCAGGCGGCGGGCACCGGCACCAACGTCACGCAGCACCTTCTCCGGTGCAACAACTACACCGACTGCGACGTGGTGACGCTGAACACCAGCTACACCCACACGCCCTTCACCGCCCGTGTCGAGACCATGATGCGCTCGATCGCAGACAAGATCGCCACGCGCACGGCGATCCCTAACAACTCGGCCGAGGTCGGCTTCGTCAACCAGACCACCGAGCCGGTCTACAAGATGCTCTCGATCGGCGCGACGATTCCCGGCTCGGGGCTGTCCGACAGCCTGATCGCGCAGTACCGCGACGTGATCGCGGCCGACTACGCCTACGTCTTCCTGGAGCGCAACCTGCGCGTGGGCATGGCAGCCCTCGACAAGGACTACACGCTGCAGCAGACCCAGCGGGATCGCGCCAACCTGGTGAGGCAGCGGGCCCAGGCCATGCTGCTGCAGTTGTCGCAGGAGAAGAACCTGCTGTACCAGAAGGTCGGCTCGTTCCGGGCCGTGTCCAGCCACCTGGAGCAGCTCGAGCGGCAGCTGCGGTCGAGCATGCCCCAGCACGTGATGGACATGCTGGGGCAGCAGGCGGCCTTCCAGGCTCGCTGACACATCGGTCGGCAGGACCGATTCCGCGGGCACCACGCCAGCAACCCGGAGGCGGGCCAATCCCCAGGAGCGACGCATGTGGGAGATCTACGCCTACCAGAACGCCGACAGCCTGTTCGGC
>CAZXLI010000410.1:0-4832 GCA_964641795.1 uncultured Bordetella sp.
CGAGCACCTGATGCTGATCGACCTGGCGCGCAACGACATCGGCCGCATCGCGAAGACCGGCTCGGTCAAGGTGACCGAGGCCTTCGTCGTCGAGCGCTATTCGCATGTGATGCACATCGTCAGCAACGTCGAGGGCCTGCTGAAGGACGGCATGAGCAACATGGACGTGCTGCGCGCCACCTTCCCGGCCGGCACGCTGACCGGTGCGCCCAAGATCCGGGCGATGGAGATCATCGACGAGCTCGAGCCCATCAAGCGCGGCATCTACGGCGGCGCCTGCGGCTACCTCAGCTACGCCGGCGACATGGACGTGGCGATCGCCATCCGCACCGGCATCGTCCAGAACAACACCTTGTACGTGCAGGCCGCGGCCGGCGTGGTGGCCGATTCGGTGCCTGAGCTCGAATGGAAGGAGACCGAGCACAAGGCGCGGGCGCTGATCCGCGCCGCCGAACTGGTCGAAGAAGGCTTCTGAGGGGAGAACGACGATGCTGCTGATGATCGACAACTACGACTCGTTCACCTTCAACCTGGTGCAGTACTTCGGCGAACTCGGCCAGGAGGTTGCGGTGCATCGCAACGACGAGATCACGCTCGAAGGCATTGCGGCGCTGAAGCCGCAGTACCTGGTGCTTTCGCCCGGGCCCTGCTCGCCGGCCGAGGCCGGCATCTGCGTGCCGGCGATCCAGGCCTTCATCGGCAAGCTGCCGATCCTGGGCGTGTGCCTGGGTCACCAGGCGATCGGCGCCGCACTGGACGGCCGGATCGTGCGCGCCCAGCGCCAGATGCACGGCAAGGCCAGCACGCTGACGACCGACCAGCAGGGCATCTACACCGGGCTGCCGAAGGATTTCAGCGTGATCCGCTACCACTCTCTGGTGATCGAGCGCGAAAGCTGCCCGGCGGACCTGGTCGTGACCGCGACCTCGGAGGATGGCGAAATCATGGGCGTGCGCCACCGTGACCTGGCCGGCACGCCGACGCCGCTGGAAGGCGTGCAGTTCCATCCGGAATCCATCCTGTCCGAGCACGGGCATGCGATGCTGCGCAACTTCCTCGACATGGGGGCGACCCGATGAAGACCATCGACCTGCGCAGCGACACCGTCACCCGGCCGACGCCGGCCATGAAGGCGGCGATGATGGATGCGCCGCTGGGCGACGACGTGTTCGGCGATGACCCCAGCGTCAATGCGCTGGAAGCGCATGTCGCGTCGATGCTGGGCAAGGAGGCCGCGCTGTTCATGCCCACCGGCACGCAGAGCAATCTGTGCGCGCTGATGAGCCACTGCCAGCGTGGCGAGGAGTACATCGTCAGCCAGATGGCTCACACCTACCGCTGGGAAGCGGGGGGTGCCGCGGTGATGGGCAGCATCCAGCCGCAACCGATCGCGCCGCAGGCCGACGGTGCCATGGCGCTGGCCGATATCGAAGCGGCCATCAAGCCCGACGATCCGCACTTCGCGATCACGCGGCTGCTGTGTCTGGAGAACACCACCGGCGGCCAGGTGTTGTCGATGGACTACCAGCGCGAGGCCGGTGCGCTGGCGCGGCGCCGGGGCCTGAGCTTCCACCTCGATGGCGCGCGGCTGTTCAATGCCGCGGTGGCCGCCAGCCAGCGCGACGGTGGCTCGGCCTACAGCCATGCGCGGCAGATCGCCGACCTGTACGACAGCGTGTCGGTCTGCTTCAGCAAGGGCCTGGGTGCGCCAGTCGGCTCGGCGCTGGTCGGCTCGTCCGGGCTGATTGCCCGCGCGCGGCGGGTGCGCAAGATGGCCGGCGGCGGCATGCGCCAGGCCGGGGTGCTGGCGGCCGCGGCGCGCCATGCGCTCGACCACCACGTCGAGCGCCTGGCCGAAGACCATGCGAATGCGCGGCGCCTGGCCGAGGGCCTGGCCGGGCTGGACGGCGTGACCGTGGTGCCGCCGCACACCAACATCGTCTTCGTCGACCTGGCACCTGGCCGCGACGGCAAGGCCGTGGTCGAGGCCGCACGCGAACAGGGCGTGCTGTTCACCGGCCTGTACCGGCTGCGCCTGGTCACGCACCTGGATGTGGATGCGAACGACATCGACCGCGCAGTCAGTGTGCTGCGCCGCCTCTTCTGACACCGAGACTTTTGCCATGGCGATCACCAACACCGAAGCGCTGACCCGCGTCATCGAGCACCGCGAGATCTTCCACGACGAGATGCTGGCGCTGATGCGCCGCATCATGAGCGGCGAGATGTCGCCGGTGATGATCGCGGCCTTCGCGATCGGGCTGCGAGTGAAGAAGGAGTCCATCGGCGAGATCGCGGCCGCTGCGCAGGTGATGCGCGAGTTCGCGACGCCGGTCGTGGTGGCCGACCGGAAGCACCTGGTGGACATCGTCGGCACCGGTGGCGACAGCTCGCACACCTTCAACATCTCCACCGCCTCCACATTCGTCGCCGCTGCGGCCGGCGCGCGCGTGGCCAAGCATGGCGGGCGCAGCGTGTCGTCGACCTCCGGCTCGGCCGATGTGCTGGAGGCGCTGGGCGCCTGCATCACGCTGACGCCCGAGCAGGTGGCCAGCTGCCTGGCCGACACCGGCATCGGCTTCATGTTCGCGCCCAACCACCACGCCTCGATGAAGCACGCCGCGCCGGTGCGCAAGGAACTCGGCGTGCGCACGATCTTCAACATCCTGGGACCGCTGACCAACCCCGCCAACGCACCGAACCAGCTGATGGGCGTGTTCCATCCGGACCTCGTCGGCATCCAGGTACGGGTGCTGCAGCGCCTGGGCTCCGAGCATGTGCTGGTGGTCTACGGCATGAACGGCATGGACGAGATCTCGCTGTCCGGCGAGACCATGGTCGGCGAGCTGAAGAACGGCGAGGTGCGCGAGTACGTGGTGCACCCCAGCGACTTCGGGCTGCCGGTGTACGACTCGCGCGTGCTGCGGGTCGCCAACAAGGAAGAATCGGTGCAGTGCATCCAGCGCGCGCTGGCCAACGAAGACGGGCCGGTGCGCGACATCGTCCTGCTCAATGCCGGCGGCGCGCTCTACGCGGCCGGCGTTGCCAGCTCGATCGCCGAGGGCGTCAAGCGCGCACGCGAGGCGGTGGCCTCGGGCGCGGCGCTGGCCAAGTTGAGTCAGTTCGTCGCGGCGACACAAACCCTGCGATCGACCTGAGCGGCGAAGCAGAGGAGCACCCGATGTCCGACATCCTGCAGCGCATCGTCGCCGTCAAGCGCGAGGAAGTGGCTGCCGCGCGCCGGCAGCGCGAACTGGCCTCTTTGCGCGCCGAGGCCGAGGCGAGGCGTGACGTGCGCGGATTCGCGGCCGCGTTGCGAGCCAGACTGGCGGTCGGCAAGCCGGCGGTCATTGCCGAGATCAAGAAGGCCAGCCCCAGCAAGGGCGTGATCCGTGAGCACTTCGTGCCGGCCGAGATCGCGGCCAGCTACGCGCGGCACGGCGCGGCCTGCCTGAGCGTCTTGACGGACGAACAGTTCTTTCAAGGCAACGCCGCCTATCTGCAACAGGCCCGCGCCGCCTGCTCGCTGCCGGTCCTGCGCAAGGACTTCATGATCGATGCCTACCAGGTCTACGAGGCCCGCGCGATGGGGGCCGACTGCATCCTGTTGATCGCCGCCTGCCTGGACGATGCCGAGATGGCAGAGCTGGAGGCTTGCGCGCGGGACCTCGGCCTCGATGTGCTGGTCGAGGTGCATGACGGCGACGAACTGGAGCGGGCCCTGAAGCTGCGCACGCCGCTGCTGGGCATCAACAACCGGAACCTGAAGACCTTCGAGGTGTCGCTGGACACCACGCTGGGCCTGCTGCCGCGGGTGCCAGCCGACCGCCTGCTGGTCACCGAGTCCGGCATCCTCGGGCCCGCCGATGTGCAGCGCATGCGAGCAAGCGAGGTGCATGCCTTCCTGGTGGGCGAGGCCTTCATGCGGGCCGACGAACCAGGCGAGGCGCTGGCCGCGCTGTTCGGCTGATGCCGGCGGCGGATAACCGCCTGGCCGAACCGCTGGAAGCGGTGCTGCGGCGCGCGCCGGCGGACTGGCGGCCAATCATCGATCGTTGGCGTGCGACCGACGCGGCAGCGGCGCTGGTGGCCTTCATCGAGGCGCGCCGGCGGGCCGGCGCGGTGATCTACCCGGCGGCTGTGCTGCGTGCCCTCGAGCTCACGCCGCTGGCCGAGGTGCGAGTCGTGATCCTTGGCCAGGATCCCTACCACGGCGCTGGCCAGGCAGAAGGGCTGGCGTTCTCGGTGCCCGCCGGCGTCAAGCCGCCGCCCAGCCTGCGCAACATGATGGTCGAGCTGGCCCGCGACCTCGGCATTGAGCGCGGCAGCAGCGGCCACCTGGGTGGCTGGGCTCGGCAGGGCGTGTTGCTGCTGAACACGTCGTTGACCGTCGAGGACGGCCAGCCGGGTGCCCATGCGCGGCGCGGCTGGGAGTCGCTGACCGACGCCTTGATCGAGGCCACGGCCTCGGAGGGGCGGCCCAAGGTCTATCTGCTGTGGGGCGCGCACGCCCAGGCCAAGGCAGGGCTGATCGAGGCTGCCGGCGGTGGCCGCCACCGGGTGCTGACGGCCAATCACCCCTCGCCCTTGTCAGCGCGGCGGCCGCCGCTGCCCTTCATCGGCTGCGGGCACTTCGGCCAGGCGCGAAGCTTCGTCGAAGCCCAGGGTGCCGGGCTGGATTGGTCACGCTGATGACGATCCGTAGCGAGGCGCCGGGCCTTGGGGGTTTGATTGCCCGGACGGCGAAACCTGCTATAGTCGCGGGCTCGCTGCGGAGGGGTGCCCGAGTGGCTAAAGGGGGCAGACTGTAAATCTGTTGGCTTACGCCTACG
>CAZXLI010000411.1:0-4807 GCA_964641795.1 uncultured Bordetella sp.
GACGTTGTGGTTGCCGCCGAAGGTGTGGTTCCAGGGCAGCCAGTCGACCAGCACCGGCGGCTCGTCGGCGACGAAGGCCATGGTCTGGCGCAGCATCTGCTGGTTCGCGCACAGCATGCGGTGCGTGTTGATCACGCCCTTGGGCGCCTTGGTCGAGCCGGAGGTGAACAGGAACTTGGCGATCGTGTCCGGGCCGACCGCGGCATGGGCGCGTGCCACGGCTTCGCCAGGTGGAGTGGCCATCAGCGCTGACGTCTGAATGACGCGGCGCCCGTCGATCGCGCCTTCGCTCATCAGCACCGGCACGTCGGCGGCAAACACCGCCTGGATCGCGGCGGCGAAGGCCGGGCCACTGGCGAACACCGCACCGGGCGTCAGCGTCGCGACGATGTGCTTGAGCTTGCCGTAGTCCTGCGACACCAGCGAGTAGGCCGGCGAGATGGGCGCATAGGGCACGCCGGCCCACATCGCACCCAGTGCCAGGCTCAGGTGGTCGAGGTCGTTGTCGGACAGGATGGCCAGCGGCCGCTCGACCGACAGGCCGAGGTCGAGCAAGCCCTGCCCCAGCGCCTGCGCGCGCTGCAGCATCTGCGAATAGGTGATCGTGCGCCAGTCCCCGCCACCGCGTTCGCGCTGCGCGACCAGCGGGCGATCGGGCGCCTCGCGTGCCCATTGCTCCAGCGCATCGGTCAGCCGCTCGGGATACCAGCGCAGCGCCTCGGTGGAGCGCAGCAGGATGCTGCCATCGGACCGATGCTCCAGCGCTGCCTCGAGGCAGCCGCCGACGTGGGCGTCACGGTAGCGCGGCATCACGACTTCAGCACCTTGCCAGCGCGCTTTTCGAGGAACGCACGCAGCCGTTCCTGCGCCTGCGGCGTGCTCTCGGCCACCGCGGCCATCAGCGATTCGGTGAAAAGGCCGTCACTCTGCGACTGATCGGCGATGCGCGGCAAGGCATGCATCACCGCGAAGTTCGACATCGGCGCATTGCCGGCAATGCGCTCGGCCAGCTCGAAGGCCTTGGCAAGGCCCTCGCCCTCGGGCACCACGTACTGCGACAGGCCGGCCTGCAGCCCCTGCTCGGCATCGTAGACACGGCCGGTCAGCATCATGTCGCTCATGCGCGCCACGCCCATCAGCCGCGGAATGCGGGCCGAGCCACCACCGCCGACGAAGAGGCCACGCTGGCCCTCGGGCAGGCCGTAGTAGGCCGAGGTCTCGGCCACGCGCACGTGGCAGGCCGAGGCCAGTTCGAGGCCGCCGCCGACGACCGCGCCATGCAGCACCGCCACCACCGGCACGCGGCCGAACTGCACCTGGTCGAAGGCGGCATGCCACATGCGCGAATGCAGCACGCCGCCCGCCACGTCGGTGGCCACCAGCTCCGACAGGTCCAGGCCGGCGCAGAAGTGATCGCCCTCGCCGCTGACCACCGCGGCGGCCACGTCTTCCGGCAGGTTCACGAAGGCGGTATGCAGCTGCTGGATCAGCGTGTCGCTCAGCGCGTTGCGCTTGGCCGGGCGATTCAGGCGAATGTGGATGACCTTGCCGCGCTGCGAGATCTGCAGCAGGTCCAGCGTGGCCAGCAGGCCGCTCGCGGCGTGGAAGTCGGTACTCATCGGGATGTCCTTGTCTGGGGCCGAAAGATATTTCAGAAGTTGAACTTAAAGATTAGGATAAACCCGGATAAAAGACAAGGTTTGCGAAGAAAAAAGTCTGGACTGCAGACAGATCGCCGCTTAGACTTAATTCAATAGCTGAAGGATGTAAGCCGCGCCATGCAAGCCGACCAACTGATCGCGATCGACGTCCACACCCATGCCGAGGTGTCGTGCTGGAACCCCTTCGACAACTACGGCGAGGAGTACGACCGCGCGGCCGACAAGTACTTCGGCTCGAACCGCCGGCCGACCATCGACGAGACGGTGGCCTACTACCGCGAGCGCAAGCTCGGGCTGGTGATGTTCACGGTGGACTCCGAGGCCCAGTTGGGCCGCCGGCGCATCCCGAACGAGGAGATCTGCGAGGCCGCGGCGAAGAACAGCGACATGATGATCGCCTTCGCGTCGATCGATCCGCACAAGGGCAAGATGGGCGCGCGCGAGGCCCGGCGCCTGATCGAATCGCACGGCGTCAAGGGCTTCAAGTTCCACCCCACGGTGCAGGGCTTCCTGCCCTACGACCGCATGGCCTGGCCGCTGTACGAGGTGATTGCTGAAGCCAAGCTGCCGGCCATCTTCCACAGCGGGCACTCGGGCATCGGCTCGGGCATGCGCTGCGGCGGCGGCCTGCGTCTGCAGAACTCGAACCCGATGCTGCTGGAAGACGTGGCCATCGACTTCCCGGACATGCAGATCGTCGTCGCCCACCCCAGCTGGCCCTGGCAGGACGAGGCGCTGTCGCTCGCGCTGCACAAGCCCAATGTGTGGATCGACCTCTCCGGCTGGAGCCCGAAGTACTTTCCGCCACAGCTGGTGCAGTACGCCAACACGCTGCTGAAGGACCGCATGCTGTTCGGCAGCGACTACCCGCTGATCACGCCCGAGCGCTGGATGAAGGACTTCGATGAAGCGGGCTTCAAGGACAAGGTCAAGCCGCTGATCCTGAAGGAGAACGCGATGCGACTGCTGAAGCTGGGCTGATTTGCCGGGTCGTGGCCCGGGCCGCCGCCCGGGATCAGTGCCACCTGGTTCGGCACGCTGCGCTCACGGGCCAGGAAGACACCGATCAATCGCCCGGCGGTACGTTCACCTGCTGCGCGATCTCGCGCACACAGGCGATCGCCCGCTGCGCCATCGGCGAAGGCGTGCGATTGACGAGCGTCACGATGCCCATTTCGGCGTACATCAATGGCAGGTCCTGGACGTCGAGCTGCACCAGGCCGCCGTTGCCCAGTTCGTGGCTCACCGCGGCGTCCGAGACGGCGAGCACGGTGTCGGTGTTCAGCGCCAGCGTGCGCAGCAGCGAGACGTCGTCGCATTCGATCGCCGGCACCATCGGCGCGCCGGCCGGAAGACCGAGCAGCTGCGCCATCAATCGCTTGACGGCACTGGGCAGCCGGGTGGTCGCGACGCCGAATCGCCAGGCCTGGGCGAAATGGCAGGGCGCCCCCGCCAGCGGATGCGTGGCGCGCGCGAAGAGGTGGCCATGCTGGCGGCCCAGCGAGCTGGCCTCCAGGGCCGTATCGGCCGGCAGGTCGCGGGTATCGGCCACAAAGAACTCGATGTCCTCGGCCAGCAGGCGCTGGTACAGCAGCTGCCAGTTGTTGACCTCCAGGCGCAGCCCTACGCCGGGGTACTGCCGCCGCAACGCCGGCATCACCAGCGGCATGATCGTCGTGGCCGGCAGGGGACCGGCGCCGAACGCGGTGTCGCCCAGTTCGCTGCTCCGGTAGAGCTCGGCGTCGCGCTCCAGGCAGCGCGCATCGAACAGCAATCGGCGCGCCCGGGCGATCAGAAAGGCGCCCGCCGGTGTCGGCCGCACGGTACCGGTCTCGCGGTCGAACAGGCGCATCGCCAGCTCACGCTCGATCGCCTGGATGCTGCGGCTGAAGGCTGGCTGGCTGAGGTGCACGCGATCTGCCGCGCGGGCGAAGTGGCATTCGTCCGCCAGCGCCACCACATGCGCCAAGCGTTTCAAATCAACCATCGGCCAATGCTCCTACTGCATTGGAGCGTTGTCAACAATGCATTGGACACATAGCCATCCGACATCCATAAATACGCCACCGGCAAACGTGTCGATCGTCGGCCGGCCGTGGAGACAAGGATTCCCGAATGGACGCCCTGCTGCAGAACACCCTCGTGGTCACCCTGATCCTCGGCTTTGCCGGGATGGAGTGGTTGAGCCGCCGCTACCAGAGCACCGTGCATGCCAACGCCAACGACACCAAGCTCGAACTGCTGATGTTCGTGAGCCTGCTCGCCATTGCCCAACCAGTGGCCCTGCTGGGGACCGACCTGCTGTGCACGCGGCTGATGCCGGGGCTGCGCGGCGCTTGGTCGGCACTGCCGTGGTGGGCGATGGTCGCCATCCTGCTGGTCGCGGACGACATGACCCAGTACTGGTGGCATCGCCTCTCGCACACGCCACTGCTGTGGCCGCTGCATCGCGCCCATCACTCGGCGGCCTACATGAGCATCCGCGTCACCTACCGCAACAACTTCTTCTACTACCTGCTGATGCCAGGCCTGTGGCTGGCCGGCGTGCTGCTGTACCTGGGCCTGGGCAAGGTGTACGCTTTCTACATCGTCGTGAAGATGGCCGTGATCCTCGGCGCACACTGCGCCTGGCGCTGGGACGAGCCGCTGTACGGCATGCGCGCGCTGAAGCCGGTGATGTGGCTGGTGCAGCGCACGATCTCGACGCCGGCGACGCACTGGGCCCACCATGCCTTGACCAATGCCGACGGCATCGGCCACTACAAGGGCAACTTCGGCAATCTGCTGTTCTTCTGGGATGTACTGTTCGGCAGCGCCCACATCACGCAGCGCTATCCGGCCGCCGTTGGCCTGCAGGACGACCGCCTGTTCGGCGAGGAACATTGGGCAGACCAGATGTTCTACCCGCTTTCCCATTCGACGCGGACACAGACGGCCTTGCGGCCGGGCGGACGGCCGTATGACGAAGCTGCTGCAGGGGTCGCCCCGGCGCGCGGCACGCACAGCGCCACTTGAGGCCGGCGACCCTCAAAGACAAAACCCCCGCGCCTTGCGACGCGGGGGTTTGCTTGTTGGCGTCCCCTAGGGGATTCGAACCCCTGTTACAACCGTGAAAGGGTCGTGTCCTAGGCCTCTAGACGAAGGGG
>CAZXLI010000412.1:0-4790 GCA_964641795.1 uncultured Bordetella sp.
CTCCGCGACCTGATCCCGCCGCTCGTCGTCAAGATGAGTTGGCCGGACGCATACGTTACGGTGGCAACAGCGCAGCCGCGCTTTCGCTGATGGACTCCGAACTTGCGCGACAGGGGTTACCGCCGACCCGGGTCTTTTCGAATGGGGTCGCGGTGCCGGAATCGTTCTCTCGCTTGCAACGTGAGTTCCAAGAGGACAGCGCGGCGACCAAGCTCAATCCCAAGCTCGATGCAGCCCCGCGAGTTCCAGGGGTGCTTCCTCGAAGTGAACTTCCGTCGGGAACTACAACGACCGAACAAAGCGATCTCCGCGACGACGTCCGACGCGGTGGCGCTCAGTTACGCGGCCGCGCGGATGAGGCACGCGCGATTTTCGATGCAAAGGACAGCACATCTCGAAGCGCAGATGGGACGCTTTCGACCGAGAAGTCGCTCCTCCTGCAGACGGGCCGGCAAGTCGCTGCCGATGCGGGCTCGACACTCGATGAAGCGCGCAAGGCCGCAGGCGACCTGCTCAAGAAGAAGCGCTAGTCAATCGACTCTGTCTGGATCAAGCATATGGCGATCGGGCTCGGAACGAGTGGGACGCATGAACGGAGGGTGGCCCCCGTCCCGCCAGTAGTTCCGATCCCGATCTTCTGGCCCGCTGCCCATGCCGAACGAGGCATCGAGCGCCTCGGGCCGACGCGCTCCTGCCCCCCTGGCAACCCGCCCGATTGCGCCTCCGATGGCCGCGCCGGCGACGCATCCGATGCTGATCATCACCGCCCGGACGCTCCAAGCGTCTTGCGCGGCAACGAGCAGCCCCGCCAACCCCCCGATGGCGATACAGGCGAAGAAGACCAACTTGCGCATCTGGCTATCCGTTTGGTTCCAAGCGTAGCGACAGGCGCAGAAAAGGCAATCTGTCTGGAGTGGCGCTCGGCGTCGCGGCGCAAGCGCCACCGAAAGACGTCGGCCACCCGTACAACACTTGGCGAGCTTTGGTTGTCAAAGTTGACATACGAGACAAACGAGACTACTCTGGCGCATCTCAGTGCGTACGGGGAGCTCGGTATGCGCAAGGCACAAGGTGCAGCGGCCATGAACCAACCACTAGTCACCGCGACGGAAGTTCACCGCTTCGACAAGGCGGTCACCGTTCGCGATCGTGGTGCATTCCTCTTTGAGCTTGACCGCCTTGTTCGAGAGAAGGTGGCGGCTGCCACGAACGTGGCCGCCGAGGCGACACCCCTGACCGAAACGCTGGGCCGGAAGGCCGCGTCGCTGCGCGCAGCCACCTCCTGGGCGCCGACGGCTGCCGACGTCCAGCGAGGCCGCGCTGAACTGCTGCGCGAGTTCGAGCAACCGCACAACCTGCCGCTTGCCGACTTCGTTCGCCTGGCCCACAAGTCCCGCCAGCAGATCTACAAGGACATCACCGCACGCAGGTTGCTTGCGCTGGACGTCGGTCGTCGCGGCCAGCGCATTCCCGACTGGCAACTGGAGGCACCAGGCCTGCAGCTGACGCGCACCGTGCTCCAGGCTGCGGAAGATGTCGACGCCTGGACGGTGTACCGCGCCCTGGCGGAGCCCTGTGAAGCCCTTGGCGGCCGATCTCCGGCGGCGAGCGCGAATCGAGGCAACGTCGACGCTGTTGCGCGCGTCGTGCTTGCTTCGCTCGGCGTGCAGCCGGCGGAGCACGGCCGTGCCGACGCCTGATATTCCGTCCCGAATCATTCCTGCGGGAGAACTTCTCCAGCACGTCAGCAGGTCAGCGTATCGCGGCACGGCCCTTCACTTCGGCAGCTCGGGCGGCAATCGCTACGACGACCGGGCTCTCCGGTTTGGCACGCTCTATGTCGGCTTCGACCTGGCGACCGCGCTCATGGAGTCCGTCTTCCGCCAGCACCGTTGGAACCACCGCGCCAAGCGCGTGATCACCCGAACCGAGGTGTACGCGCGCATGGTCAGGGCTATCGGCGTCCTCGAGCCTCTGTCGCTCGCCGACCTCACTGCGCCCGGCGTGATGGCATCGCAGTTCGGATTGAACCTGTCCCAGCTGGCCAGCCGTCGCTACGTTCACACGCAGCGCATCGCTGCGCTGCTACACGCGCTCCCCGAGCCGGATGGCGCGCCTCGATTCGACGGTGTGCTCTACCCGTCGCGCAACAATCACCCGGCCGCGTGCGCCGCACTGTTCGACCGTGCAGCCGCGAAGCTCTCGCTCGTCGACGACATCGCGCTACGCGACCACGTCGACTGGCCGTCGTTTCTCAGCAGGTACCAAGTCTTCGTCTTGCCCGTTTGAGGTTCGCCGGCTAACCCCAGCCCCTGCCTACGCGCATGGTCCATCCGAGCGGGGTGCGAAGCGCCTCGGCTGCCCGCTGGCCGCGATGAGACGGACAGCCGAGAGCAATGGAGGCGCTCACGCGAGCGCAGTCGCTTGGCGTCGAATGGGAACTACGTTGCCGCCGTTCCGGATCCATTCATCCAGCATGTCGGCCCAGCTTTGCATCATCGTGCGTCGTTGCTCCGCGTACTCTGCCTTGTTGTAGACCGCACGCACACCCCGCTGCTCATGAGCAAGGCACTTCTCGATCCAGTCGCTGTTGAAGCCGGCCTCGTGCAACAAGGTACTGGCCGTCCGGCGCAGGTCATGCACCGTGAAGGGTTCGAAGTCTTCGCCCCGATCACGGATGAGTTCGACCGTCACGTCGATGACTCGATTCAGCGTGGCCGCACTGATGGGCAGCGTGGTCTCGTAACGTCCGGGATGCAGATACGAGCTCGCGCCGAAGCAGGTCTTGAAGGCGACGAGGATGTCCAGGGCCTGTTGACTGAGATAGACGTTGTGATGCCGCCCGGCCTTCATGCGCTCCTTGGGAATCGTCCACGTCGCCGTATCGAAGTTCACCTCGCCCCAGGTCGCCTCGATGAACTCCGACTTGCGCACCAGCGTCAGCAGCATGAACTTGATGGCCAGACGCAGCGTGGGCATGGTCGCCGTCTGCTCGAGTGCAGCGAAGAACACATGGATCTCGGACGGTGAAAGGGCCCTGTCCCGCGCCTTGAACGTAGCGATCGCGCTGGGCCTGATCGCCTCCGCGGGGTTGTCGATCTTCAAGCCGCGCGCCTGGACGAATCGGAAGACCTGAAGAACGATCTCTCGGGTGTGAACGGCGGGTGCAGCGGCACCCCTTTCCTTGATTCTTTCGCACCGTGTCATCAGGCGCGTTGGAGTGATCTCCTCCAGCTTCAATCGGCCGAACTCTGCCGCTAGGTTCCGGTCGTAGATGGACTTGCGCATCGCCCGGGTGGACTCCGCCAGCTTGGTCTCGGCAAAGTACTTCTCCGCCCATCTGCCGAACGTCAAGGCTTCTGCAGCCTCGACACGCTTCTCCGCCTTGTCGCGCGACGGGCTCTCGCCGCGTTCCACGGATCGACGCGCCCGCGTCATCAGCTGTCGTGCCTCGGCCAGGGTCAAGGACATGCCGTAGTCCAGCTCATCCGGATCTCGTGGCTTCTTGGCGCCGAGCGTCGAGTCGTACTGGCCCAGCACCAAGGTTTCCCGGCGACCGTTGATCCGGTAGTCGAACCGGAAGCTCACCACGCCGGTGCGCGTGACGGCGACGTACAACCCCTGCTGATCGGCAACCTTGTAGATCGTTCCGGTGGGCTTGAGCGCCCTCAACCTCATGTCAGTGAGCATCGTGTTCCCCTGGCGGATCCGACAACCGATACCGTCAGGACATTTGACGGTACCGGATGAGGTCGTCCAAGGGCTGGCTCTTCGATACCGCCAGCAACACCGCCAGAATCACGGTGCTTTGCTGAGGCGAGTTGAAACCGGCTGAGACGCTAAGTCACTGCCCCGATTGAACTTTCAGGGGGAAGTGGGACTGCATGGAACGACCTGAAACGAGGTTAGATCATTCCCACTCGATCGTCGCCGGCGGCTTCGAGCTGACGTCGTAGGTGACACGGTTGATGCCGCGTACCTCGTTGATGATGCGGCTCGACACCTTCTTCAGCAGGCTGTACGGCAGCTCGGCCCAGTCGGCGGTCATGAAGTCGCTGGTCTGCACCGCGCGCAGCGCCACCACGTAGTCGTAGGTGCGGCCGTCGCCCATCACGCCGACGCTCTTGACCGGCAGGAACACGGCGAAGGCCTGGCTGGTCAGGTCGTACCAGCTCTTGCCGCTGGCCTCGTCCTTCGCGGCGCGCAGCTCTTCGATGAAGATCGCATCGGCGCGGCGCAGCAGGTCGGCGTACTCGCGCTTGACCTCGCCGAGGATGCGCACGCCCAGGCCCGGGCCCGGGAAGGGATGGCGGTAGACCATCTCGTGCGGCAAGCCCAGCGCCACGCCGAGTTCGCGAACCTCGTCCTTGAACAGGTCGCGCAAGGGTTCCAGCAGCTTCAGGCCCAGGGTCTCGGGCAGGCCGCCGACGTTGTGGTGGCTCTTGATCGTGGTGGCCTTCTTGGTCTTCGCGCCGCCGCTCTCGATCACATCCGGGTAGATGGTGCCTTGGGCGAGCCACTTCGCCCCCGCGCGCGAGGCGCCCCCCTCGCCGCCCTTGAGCTTCTTCGCCTCGGCCTGGAACACCTCGACGAACTCGCGGCCGATGATCTTGCGCTTGGCCTCGGGATCGGTCACGCCGGCCAGGTGGCCGAGGAACTGCGCGCTGGCGTCGACATGGATCACCTTGGCATGCAGGCGGCCGGCGAACATGTCCATCACCATCGCGCCCTCGTTCAGGCGCAGCAGGCCGTGGTCGACGAACACGCAGGTCAGCTGGTCGCCGATGGCG
>CAZXLI010000413.1:0-4770 GCA_964641795.1 uncultured Bordetella sp.
TTCATCCTCGAATATGGTGGACCGGCGACCCGAAATCAGCGCGGGTCATAACAGCAACAAGCGCTGGAGCTCGCGCTTCGTATTCCCGTTCGGGCCCGCGGCAATGTACGAGGACCTTCGCTTCGACGCGAGTGGCAACTCTTCGAACGATCGCCGCTTCTTCGCCCGGACCGGGGAACTGCTCTACCTCATGCTGAGCCGCGCTGCGCGCGGCGGATTACTCGGCGACGAACTTGTGCGGCGCATGTTTCAGACCGAGTCGCAAATGAACCGCCTGGTCGCCGCTCTGCAGGGCCCCCCTCATCTGGCGGAGAGGGACAAGGAGGTCGGCTACCTTCCGCTTGCCAGCGCGCCGCGATTCGATCGCCTGTGCGAGGACTGGCTGGCCGTTCTATCGCGCGACATGCCGCTCTACGATGGACTTGATCACCTCATCACCATCACCGGCTTGAATCTGCTGCTGTACTTCCTCGAGCAGGCGCGCGATGCCATCGGCAGCAATGAGCCTGTGGAACTGCTGTGCGAGATCGTTTCAAAGCATCGCACAAAGGTCAGGGCGTTGTCGATCGCAGGCTTCCAGACCAACCAAGGCATGTCCGTCCGCGCCATCGAAGCTCTGATCCAGCGGTTCAAGACGACGCCAGCATGGATTGAAGCGCTCGCCTCGGAAGACCCGACGGGCAACTGCGCGGCCCTCGTGCGGGAGCACTTCCAGTACGAGAAGGACGACGAGGTGCCACTGACGAACATGGCGCCCGACGAACTGCTCGGCCGCCTGCTAGAACGTGCCCTCACCCGGCACGAACAGCACGTTGGCAGGATCCATGGCACCTGGTCTCGCGCGCTCGGCCTCAGTTCGCGGCGGCTCAGCCGGCGGCTGCGTTACCCGCCCAGCCGCAGCACCTCGCGCTTCATTGCCATGAACATGCGCTTGTGCTCCGGGTCGAGCGGGCCGTCGGCCTCATCGCTGAACAGCGTGCCGATCTGGCGCCCGGTGTTGCCGGACAGGTGGAGCGCGATGGCGCGTGTCAGGCACTCGTTGATCCACTATGCCGAGAACCCGAATATGCCGAGCTTGCGATCTGGCCGGCGTCCCCGTCGCTGCAACTGCGCCGCGGGTACCTGCGAAGCGACGCGGCATAACGCGGCTGACTCGGGGGCGATCGGCGCCAACTCGCGCGGAGGCACGAGCCTGAGCCTGATGAGCGGCGGTGAGCGGACTTTCATTGACGCCTGCCTGACGCGTGCCATTGCCCTGTACTTGGCCCAGAACACCGGACGGCGATTCGACACGCTCTTCTCCGACGAGGCCGATGGGCCTCTCGACCCAGAACACAAGCGCATGTTCATGGCCATGAAGCGCGAAGTCCTCCGGCTCGGTGGCTACCGGCAGGAGTTCTTCATCACCCAGACCCCGCATCTCGCAGCGATGGCCGACGCAATCATCGACCTCGACGCCATGCAGATCGCAGATCGATGCCCATTCGGATGTTGCTCTGGTTGCTGAAGAAGCTCGTAGGTAGATGGGTTCAGTCGGCGCACCTCGAACTTCGACGCGCACCACACAGGCACTCGTCACGCTGCGCACAGAACGTACACGGTGGGCGCAAAGCGAATGCTCGGATGCGAAGGCCGTACGTCGGTGCCCGGCCAGGCACGACCTCCCAGACTTGATCCAGCGGAGTTCGGCATGTCGATCGCAACCGGACTATCGCTTCGGCTGCCATGGAAGGGCCTGAGGAAGCCACAGCACTTTCCGCCGGTGGGTAACAGCGGGGATGCGCGTCAGTGCCATGCGTTCGACTTGAACGTTGCCGAAGCCGATCCGCAAGCGGCGGTAGGCTGATCAACATCAGGCTGCCACGGTCAAGATCCGACTCGACGACAGCCCGCGCAGCGAGTTCGCGCGCATTGCGCCTGTGTCGAGCGGGAAGTTTGCTCAACAACTCGCTGCAGGACCGAAATGCGTGTGAAGCGCCTCGCTTTTCGGCCTTACCCCCCCCCCCCGAACTTCCGATAGTCCGGTGTCAAGACCTGCTTACAAATCGGATCATGGCCGCCCACACCCCACACCAACCGCAGGCCGTCGCCGCCGGCACCACGCCCGCGCCCAACGAAGTGCTCACGCTGCGCCTGGGCGCCGAGGAGTACGGCATCGACATCCTGCGCGTGCAGGAGATTCGCTCCTACGAGCCGCCCACGCGCATCGCCGGCGCGCCGTCGCATGTGCTGGGCGTGACCAACCTGCGCGGCGTGATCGTGCCCATCATCGATCTGCGCTGCCGGTTTGGGCTGGAGGCGACGTTTGGCGGCAACACCGTCACGGTGGTGCTGGGCATCGGCGGGCGCACCGTGGGTGCGGTGGTCGACGCCGTCAGCGACGTGGTGGCTCTGACGCCCGGGCATGTCAAACCGGCGCCCGAGTTCAGCGGCGCCGTCGATGCGGGGCACATCACCGGCATCGCCACCCTGGGCGACGGCGAGCGCGCCCGCATGCTGATCCTGGTGGACATCGAAAACCTCATGAGCGGCATCGAGATGGGTCTGGTCTCCGAAACCGTGCATTGAGACGACCGACAAAGAAGGAGCAGGCCAGCGCGCTGCAGCAGACCGCCGCGACGATGGAGCAACTGGGCACCACGGTGAAACAGAACGCCGACAACGCCCAGCAGGCCGACCAGCTGGCGCAGGCCGCCTCGGGTGTGGCTGTCAGGGGCGGCGAAGTGGTCGGCCAGGTGGTCGAGACGATGAAGGGCATCAGCGAGTCGAGCAAGAAGATCGCCGACATCATCGGCACCATCGACGGCATCGCCTTCCAGACCAACATCCTGGCGCTCAACGCCGCGGTGGAAGCGGCGCGCGCCGGCGAGCAGGGCCGCGGCTTTGCGGTGGTGGCCAGCGAAGTGCGCAGCCTGGCGCAGCGAAGCGCCGAGGCGGCCAAGGAGATCAAGAGTCTTATCGGTGCCAGCGTCGAGCGCGTCGAGCAGGGCACGGCGCTGGTGGACCAGGCCGGGCAGACCATGGGCGAGGTGGTGACGTCGATCCGCCGCGTGACCGACATCGTGGCCGAGATCAGCTCGGCCTCGGTCGAGCAGAGCAGCGGCGTCGGCCAGGTCGGCGAGGCGGTCAGCCAGATGGACCAGGTGACGCAGCAGAACGCCGCCTTGGTGGAAGAAAGTGCTGCGGCGGCCGAGAGCCTGAAGACGCAGGCCGGCGCGCTGGTGCAGGTGGTGAGCGTGTTCAAGCTGGCGCACGGTGCGAACACGCATGCCGCGCCCGCAGCCGCCGCACCCATCGCGGCGCAGGACTGGAGGAGTGCCGAGCGGCGCAGCCCGGCGCGGGCGAAGAACGTGACGCGGCCGGCTTTCGGCAAGAAGGCGGCGGTGGCACAATCCAAGACCCCAGAGGCCACACCAGACGAGACTACCCCGCAAAAGACGGGCACCGAGGGCGAGTGGGCCAGCTTCTGATCGCTGTCTTCAGCAACGTGACTCGAAGCCCGGCACGCCGGGCTTCGGCACGTATGGCTATCCGTGCCGCCATGCCGGCGCTCATGAGGCCACCTGTCGGCCTATGAGGGTCGCTCGCGTACCGCGCTGTCCACGGCGGCAGTTGGCAACACTGGCAGGCGGATGCCGGGGTACCACCGGTTCAAAGCGCGCTGAGAAACGCCATCAACTTATCCTCCGGCCGATAGCGCCTGGCCTGCACACTGGGAGGCGCAACCTTGTCCAGCACGCGCTCCTTCAACGTCAGATCTGCATCGAGGTAAATCTGCGTGGTCTCCAGCGATTCGTGGCCAAGCCACATCGCGATCACAGACCGGTCGACTCCGGCCTGAAGGAGATCCATGGCGGTCGTGTGCCGCAACACGTGCGGCGTCACGCGCTTGCGCGCCAAGGAAGGGCAGACCTTGGTGGCTGTGGCGGCGTGCTTGGCCACGATTTGCTGGACGCCATCGGCACTGAGGCGACCGCCTCTGGCGCTCGGGAACAAGATGACGGGTTCAGATCCTAGGTCGCTGCCCATCCATGAGCGCAAGGCTGCCTGCGTTTGCTTAGCCAGCGGCGTGCAACGCTCCTTGCGTCCCTTCCCGAGCACGTGGACGTGGGCGCCCGTGCCGAGCCTGACATCGGCGGCTTGTAGGCCGGTTATCTCGGACAGACGCAGCCCGGTCTGGACCGCAAGCAACAATAGGACATGGTCGCGACGCCCCGACCATGTGGTCCGATCGGGTGCCGCAAGCAAGGCTTCGACCTCTTCGCGTGTCAGATGGCAGACCTGCTTGCGAGTGCATCGCTTGCTGGGAATCGCCAGGACGCGCTGGATCAGGCCCGCATGACCAGGCGATTCAAAGGCGGCGTACTGAAAGAACGACCGAATGGCGCTTTGCCGCAGGTTCCGGCTTCTGGCGCTCACGCCGCGCTCGTGCTCCAGGTCGGCAAGGAACGCCGCGATCAGCGGCGCGTCGAGTTGCTCCAACGCCAGCGCGCTCGGGGTAACCCTGAGGCGCTTCTGGGCGAACCGGAGGAAGAGCCGGAAGGTGTCGCGATAGGACGCGATCGTATGGGCGCTTGCCTGCCGCTGCTGCATGAGTCTTCGGGTGAAGAACCCCTCCAGCAGCACAGCGAGATTGCCAGTCGCGGCCTTCATGACAGCTTCTCCCAGTGACGCTCGAACCGGGCGAGCGCGTGGCCCATCAACTCGGGGCAGGCGCTGAGGTACCAGTAGGTGTGCTCGATGCGCACGTGACCCAGAAAGGTTGACAAG
>CAZXLI010000414.1:0-4732 GCA_964641795.1 uncultured Bordetella sp.
CTTGTGGGCCGACAGGCCGACGCGGTCCAGCATCTTCAGGCCGCGCGCCTTGGCGTCTTCCGAGGAGCGGCCGAGAACCTTGATCTGCGCGATGGTCAGGTTCTCGGTCACCGACAGGTGGGGGAAGAGCTCGAAATGCTGGAACACCATGCCCACGCGCGAACGCAGCTTGGGCAGGTTGGTCTTGCGGTCGGCGATGGAGATGCCGTCCACGACGATGTCACCCTTCTGGAAGGGCTCCAGCGCGTTGACGGTCTTGATCAGCGTCGACTTGCCCGAGCCCGAAGGCCCGCACACCACCACCACCTCGCCCTTCTGGATGCTGGTCGTGCAGTCGGTCAGCACCTGGAAGCTGCCGTACCACTTGGAGACGTTCTTGATGTCGATCATGGTGTGAATCTCAGCGGATGATGGCGATCTTCTTCTGCAGGCGACGCACCAGCATCGACAGGCTGAAGCAGATGACGAAGTACAGGACGGCGGCCACCAGGTAGGTCTCGACCGGGCGGTTGAAGTTCTTGCCGGCGACCTCGAAGCCCTTGAGCAGGTCGTACGCGCCGATGGCGTACACCAGCGAGGTGTCCTGGAACAGGATGATGGTCTGCGTCAGCAGCACCGGCAGCATGTTGCGGAAGGCCTGCGGCAGCACCACCAGCTGCATGGTCTGGCGGTAGGTCATGCCCACCGCATAGCCGGCGTAGACCTGGCCGCGCGAGACGCTCTGGATGCCCGCGCGCATGATCTCGGAGTAGTACGCGGCTTCGAACAGCGTGAAGGTGATGATGGCCGAGAGCTCGGCGCCGATCGAGCGGCCGATCAGCAGCGGGATCAGCAGGAAGAACCACAGGATCACCATCACCAGCGGCACGCTGCGCATCAGGTTGACGTAGGCCGCCGCGGGCTGCACCAGCCAGGGCCTGCCCGACAGCCGCATCAGCGCCAGGGCGGTGCCCCAGGCGATGCCGCCGAGCATCGCGATGATGGTCAGCTGAACCGAGAAGATGAAGCCCTTGGCGATGAAGCTGGAGATGACGCCCCAGTTCAGGAAGGTGAAGTCGAGAGCACCCATCACTTGCTCCCGAGCATGCCGGGCACCTGCACCCGGGTTTCGATGAACTTCGCGATGCGGTTGATCGCGAAGGCCGAGACGAAGTACAGCAGCGTGGCCGCGCTGTACATCATGATCGGCTGCGAGGTCTCTTCCGCCGACTGCTGCGCGAAGAAGGCCAGCTCGGCGATGCTGACCGCGAAGGCCACCGAGGAGTTCTTGATGATGTTCATCGACTCGCTGGTCAGCGGCGGGATGACGATGCGGAAGGCCATCGGCAGCAGCACGTAGCGGTAGGTCTGCGGCAAGGTGAAGCCCATCGCCAGCCCCGCATAGCGCTGGCCCTTGGGCAGCGTGTTGATGCCGGCCTTGACCTGCTCGGCAATGCGCGCCGAGGTGAAGCAGCCGAGCGCGAACACCACCAGCAGGTAGCTCGGGAAGGCCTGCAGCGGCTTGAAGATGGCCGGCAGCACGTGGTACCAGAGGAAGATCTGGACGATCAGCGGGATGTTGCGGAACAGCTCGGTCCAGGCTTCGCCCAGCCACACCAGCGCCTTGCTCGGCGTGGTGCGGAAGATGCCCATCAGCGAGCCCAGCACCAGCGCCACGACCAGCGCCAGCACCGCCACCGCCAGCGTCCAGCCCCAGGCATGCAGCATCCACTGCAGGTAGGTGAGCTCCTTGCCGCCGGCGGCAAAGCAGCTGGACATGATCTCGCCCGTTGCGGTGTCCTTGCAGAACACCTGCCAATCCCATGCACTCAAGGCATCCTCCGGTGCGGCCTGGCGTGCGGTGCCAGGGCGCTTCAATGAAACGAGCGCGCGGCCGGCCAGGACGGGCTACGGGCCGCGCGCTCGAAGCAGGATATGCAAGCCCTGCGCCTGTGGCGTCAGGGATTGCCTGGGGCCGGCCGCGTTGCGCAGCGGTCGGCCCTGGGGGCCCATCGGGAGATCCGGCTTCGCCGGTCTGCCGAGCTCCCCTCGGGGGACGGGCCGGGCGCAGCCCGGCCCTTGAGGCCTACATCACTTCTTCGCGTAGTCTTCCATCGGCTTGTCGTTGGGGTTGGCCCACGCGGCCTTGGTGGCTTCGGACAGCGGCAGGCCGACCTTGGTGTTGGTCGGCGGGATCGGCTGCATGAACCACTTGTCGTACAGCTTGGCCAGCGAGCCGTCCTTGATCTGCGCCTTGATGCTGTCGTCCACCGCGGCCTTGAAGGCCGGGTCGTCCTTGCGCATCATGCAGGCGATCGGCTCGACCGACAGCACTTCGCCGACGATCTTGAAGTCGGCCGGGGCCTTGGACTTGCTGATGTTGCCGGCCAGGATCTGGCCGTCCATCACGAAGGCGTCGGCGCGGCCGGATTCGAGCAGCAGGAAGCTGTCGGCGTGGTCCTTGCCGAACACTTCCTTGAAGTCGACGCCGTTGGCGCGTTCGTGCTTGCGCAGCGTCTGCACCGAGGTGGTGCCGGTGGTGGTGGCCACCGTCTTGTTGGCCAGGTCCTTGATCGACGTGATGCCCGAGTTGGCCTTCACCGCGATGCGCACTTCCTCGACGTAGGTGGTCATCGCGAAGGCGACGTCCTTCTGGCGGGTGGCATTGTTGGTGGTGGAGCCGCACTCCAGGTCCACCGTGCCGTTCTGCACCAGCGGAATCCGGTTCTGCGAGGTCACCGGCTGCAGCTTGACGTCCAGCTTGGCCAGGCCCAGCTTCTTCTGCAGGTCGGCGACGATCTTCTGCGCCATCTCGGTGTGGAAGCCGGCGTACTTGCCGTCGCCCAGCGTGTAGGACAGCGCGCCGGAGGATTCGCGCACGCCCAGCGTGATGCTGCCGGAGTCCTTGATCTTCTTCAGCGTGTCCTCGGCATGGGCGACGCCCATGGCGGTCAGCGCGGCGAGGGCGAGCAAGGCTTTCTTCATGCGGTTCTCCTTCGGAGTGTTGAAAGGGGGCAGGGGGAAAACGAAATTCTAGGAAGCGCTGACTTACGGGGAACCCCGTAGCAGCGTGAGCCGGACTTCGGCTATGAGCTCAGTTCGGGACCTGGTCCGTGGGGTACTTCCAGAAGTCCTTGAGCAGGTAGTTCATCGGCAGGTTCAGGGTCAGGTTCTTCGGCGGGATCGGCTGCTGGAACCAGCGCTCGTAAAGCTTGTAGGCCTCGCGCGAGAGGATCAGGCGGCGCATTTCCTCGTCGACGATGCGCTTGAAGTCGGGGTCGTCCTTGCTGAGCATGATGGCCAGCGGTTCGATCGTCAGGAACTTGCCCACCACCTTCAGCTTGCTCGGGTCCGGGCGGCTGGCGATCAGCCCGTACAGCAGGATGTCGTCCATCGCGAAGCCATCGGCCTCGCCCTTCTCGACCATCTCCACCGCCTTGAGGTGCTCGGGCGCCTCGACGATGGTGATGCCCAGCATGTACTCGCGGTTGGCCTGGTCGATGGACTTCAGCGGCGCGGTGGTCTTGGTGGACACCAGCTTCTTGCCCTGGAACTGCGCCAACAGCTCGATCGGGCTGTCGGCACGCACCATGTAGCGGGTGCCGGTGATGTAGTGCGGCACCGTGAAGGACACCTGCTTGCGCCGCTCCGGCGTGTTGGTGGTGGAGCTGCATTCGAGGTCGGCGCGGCCCTCGACGATCGAGGGCAGCCGCTCGGCGGTGCTCACCATCAGGTAGCCGATCTTCATCGCCGGCAGGTTGAGCTTCTTCTTGACCGCCTCGGCCACGCGCAGGCACAGGTCGACGGCATAGCCCACCGGCTTCTTGTCGGCATCGAGGTACGAGAACGGCACCGAGGCCTCGCGGTGGGCGATGACCAGCGTGCCCTTGTCCTTGATGCGGTCGAGCACCGGGCCAGCCTGGGCCAGTGAACCCAGGGTGCCAGCGGCCAGCGCCAGCAGCACGGGGGCGAGACGGGGAAGCGAGGGCATGGGAAACGTCATGCGTCAACGTACCACTTTTCGTGCCAGACGGGCCCTCGGTTCAACCCAGCAGCCGCACCGGCTGCGTCAGCCGCTCGGGCACCAGCAGGGCAGCCATCTCGGCCTCGCCCATGATGCCCAGCGCCGCGGCGGTGGCGGCGATGGTGCCGCCCTGGGCCAGCGCGGTCTTGGCGATCAGTGCCGCCTTTTCGTAGCCGATGATCGGGTTCAGCGCGGTCACCAAGGTCACCGATTCGGCCACGCGCCGCTCGAGCAGCGGCCGGTTGGCGCTGATGCCCTCGACGCAGTGGTGCTGCAGCGTGCGGCAGGCCTGCGTCAGGTGCTTGACGCTCTTGAACAGCGACCAGCCCATGATCGGCTCGAAGGCATTGAGCTGCAGCTGCCCGGCCTCGCTGGCCATCGTGATCGTCATGTCGTTGCCGATCACCTCGAACGCCACCTGGTTCATCACCTCGGGGATCACCGGGTTCACCTTGCCCGGCATGATCGACGAGCCGGCCTGGCGCGGCGGCAGGTGGATGTCGCCGAAGCCGGCCTGCGGGCCGGAGGACAGCAGGCGCAGGTCGTTGCAGGTCTTGCTCAACTTGCAGGCCACGCGCTTGAGCACGCCCGACAGCTGCACGAAGGCGCCGGTGTCCTGGGTGGCCTCGACCAGGTTCGGCGCGACGCTGACCGGCACGCCGCTGATGGCCGCCAGCTCGCGCACCACCTGCTCGGCATAGCCCGCCGGCGCGTTGATGCCGGTGCCGA
>CAZXLI010000415.1:0-4731 GCA_964641795.1 uncultured Bordetella sp.
GCGTCTGGCTCTCGGCCACCACGTCGATCATCGCCAGCGAGTTCGGCGTGGTGGTCGAGCCGATGATGACGTCGACCTTGCTCTCGGTGATCAGCCGCCGCGCATTGGCCACCGCCGCGGTGGTGTCGGAGGCATCGTCGAGCACGATGTAGTTGACCTTGTGGCCGCTCATCGTCTTCGGTAGCAGCTCGATCGTGTTCTTCTCCGGAATGCCGAGCGAGGCCGCCGGCCCGGTGGCCGAGACGGTGACGCCCACGGTGATGTCGGCGCGCGCGGCCAGCGCGGTGGCGGCCAGTGCCAGCGCGGCCAGCCAGGGGCGCAGCTTCAGGGTCTTCATGCGACGGTCTCCTTCTTCGTCCTTCGGGTTCTGGAAACGGCAGTGTGGCGTGAGGCCGGTGCCTCGGGCATCCGGACCGACGCCAAGCCGCCGAGGAAAAGATCGACGACCACCGGCGCCATCGCGGCATGGCTCAAGGGCCCGTCGGGCTTCAGCCAGGTGAACATCCAGTTGATCATGCCGAACAGCAGCATCGTCAGCGGCGTGGCCAGGGCGGCGCCGGCGAGGTCGGGTCGCAGCGCGGCGACGGTCTGCGCAAATGCCGCCACCACGCGGCGCTCGCCGCCCAGCACGCGCTCGCGCGCGTCGGCATCGAGGAACTTCACGTCCTCGGTCAGCACGCGGTGCTGGTGCTGCGCATCGGCATAGGCCTGCACGAAGCGCAGGATCAGCGCGGCCAGCGCCTCGCGCGGCGGCAGCGCCTGCGCCTGCACCTCGGCCACCAGCGCCTGCAGCCGCGCGATGTGCGCCTCGGCCACGCGCAGCAGCAGATCGTGCTTGTCCTGCACGTAGTGGTAGAGCGTGGGCTTGCTGATGCCGCAGGCCGCTGCCACCTGGTTCATCGAGGTGGCCGTGTAGCCCTGGCGCGCGAACAGCGCGGCCGCCTGCGCGAGGATCTGCTCGCGCTGGTCGTCGAACGCAGTGGTGCGAGTGCGAGCCATCAGCGATCGTCGAAGGACACGGTCACGGCCGGCGTCAGCGGGTGGGCCTGGCAGGTGAGGATGAAGCCCGCGGCCAGGTCGGCCTGCTCGAGTGCGAAGTTGCGGTCCATGCGCACTTCGCCGCTCTGCAGCCGCGCACGGCAGGTGCCGCAGACGCCGGACTTGCACGAGTACGGCACGTCCATGCCGGCCCGTGCCGCGGCCTGCAGCAGGTGGCCATCACGCGCCTCGAAGGGCACCACGCGGGTCAGGCCATCGCGCACGATCGTGATCTGCGCCTGCACCGCGTCGCCGTCCAGCACCACGGGCGCCGCGGCCGCGGCATCGCCCGGCACGCCGAAGCGCTCGATGTGGATGCGCTCCGGCGCCAGGCCCGCTTCGCGCAGCGCGGCCTCGGCCTCGTCGTTCATGGCATGCGGTCCGCAGACATAGGCCGCATCGACGCCGCGCACGTCGACCAGCGTGCGCAGGAACAGCGCGAGCTTGTCGTGGTCGACGCGGCCGCTGTTCAGCGGCGCGTCCACCGGCTCGCGCGAGAACACCGTGTGGATCGCCAGGCGGGTGAGGTGGCGGTTCTTCAGGTCCTCGAGCTCGTCCTTGAACATCGTCGAGGCGCCGCTGCGGTTGCCGTAGATCAGCGTGCAGCGGCTGCCGGGCTCCTGCGCCAGCAGGCTGCGCACGATGGCCAGGATCGGCGTGATGCCGCTGCCGCCGGCAATCGCCAGCACATGGCGGCGCGCGCCGGGCTCGGGCCTGAAGACGAAGCGGCCCTGCGGCGGCATCACCTCGATGCGATCGCCGGCCTGCAAGGCCTGGTGCACCCAGCCGGAGAACGCGCCGCCCGGCACGCGGCGGATGCCCACGCGCAGCAGCGGCTCGTCGGTGCCCGAGCAGATCGAGTACGAGCGGCGCTGCTCCTCGCCCGCCAGCACGTGGCGCAAGGTCAGGTGCTGGCCGGGCTCGAAGCGGAAGGCCTCGCGCAGCGCGGCCGGCACTTCGAGGCCGAGCACCAGCGCGTCCTCGGCCTCGGGCCGGCATTCGGCAACGCGCAGCGGGTGGAAATGCGTGTCGGTGCTCATCGTGCGCTCAAAGAGGTTTGAAGTACTCGAA
The DNA here is from genome assembly GCA_964641795.1 of uncultured Bordetella sp. Taxonomy (GTDB): domain Bacteria; phylum Pseudomonadota; class Gammaproteobacteria; order Burkholderiales; family Burkholderiaceae_C; genus Pseudaquabacterium. Next base: position 2,110 of record CAZXLI010000415.1, read on the forward strand.
GGGCTCGGCGCAGGCGCGGCAGCGGTACAGCGCCTTGCAGGCGGTGGCGCCGAAGGCCGAGAGCCGCTCGGTCAGCGGCGAGCCGCAGCGCGGGCACGGCACCTGCGGCGTCGCGAAACGGATCGTCTGCTCGGCGCGCTGGCCCGGCGGCGCGATGCCGTACTCGCGCAGCTTGCGTCGGCCTTCGTCGCTGATCCAGTCGGTGGTCCAGGCCGGCGCACGCCGCAGGCGGATGCGCACCGGACCCAGGCCGGCCGCTTCCAGCGCCTCGCGCGCCATCGACTCGATCAGCTCGGTGGCCGGGCAGCCCGAATAGGTGGGCGTCAGCACCACCTCCAGCCCGTCCTCGTCGCTGCGGACATCGCGCACCAGCCCCAGGTCGAGCAGCGAGACCACCGGCACTTCGGGGTCCATCACGGTGGCCAGCACCTCGCGTGCCACCGCTGCCTTGTCGCGCAGTTCGGCACCGCACATCACCAGGCGCCTCCGGGGTAGGCCCGCTGCAGGTGCTGCATCTCGGCCAGCAGGTAGCCCATGTGCTCGCTGTGGCGCCCGTGGCGGGACTGCGAGCGGAACGCCGTCGTCGCGGGCAGCGTGAGCCCTGCCTCGTCCAGCACCGGCTGCAACTCGGCCAGCCAGTCGGCCTTCAGGTCGGCCAGCGACGGGCCCAGGCCCGAGGCCGCGGCGGCGGCATCCAGTGCATCGGCCTCGAACAGCTCGGCGACATACGGCCAGGCGCGCAGCACCGCGGCCTGCATGCGGGCCGCGGACTCGCCGGTGCCATCGCCCAGGCGCACCACCCATTCGCCCGCATGGCCCTGGTGGTAGCGCGCCTCCTTCAAGGCCTTGCCGGCAATCGCGGCCAGTTCGGCGTCGCGCGAGGCCTGCAGCCGCTGCCACAGCAGCTTGAACCAGCCGGCCAGCAGCAGGTTGCGCAGCACGGTGTCGGCGAAGTCGCCGCCGCCGCGGCGCAAGGGCAGCTCGGCCAGCGTCATGTTGCGGTAGCCGGCCTCGTCGCGCAGGAAGGCGAGTTGGTCCTCGTCGAGCCCGCGGCCGTCGAGCGCGGCCACGTGCGACAGCAGCGCCCGCGCCTGGCCCAGCAGGTCCAGCGCCATGTTCGTCAGCGCGATGTCCTCTTCGATGATCGGGGCGTGGCCGCACCATTCGCACAGGCGCTGCGCGTGGATCAACGCGGTATCGGCAATGCGCAGGATGTAGTCGGTGTCCGCCCGCGGCGGCAGTGTGATCGTCTGGTTCATCGCCGCTCCGCTACATGTGGTTCACGGCGTCGGGCAGCGTGTAGAAGGTCGGATGGCGGTAGACCTTGTCGTCGGCCGGCTCGAACAGCTGGTCCTTCTGGTCGGGATCGCTGGCGACGATCTGGTCCGAGCGCACCACCCAGATGCTCACGCCTTCCTGGCGCCGGGTGTAGACCTCGCGCGCCATGCGCACCGCCATCTTGGCGTCGGCCGCATGCAGGCTTCCGCAGTGCTTGTGGTCCAGGCCCGCCTTGGGGCGCACGAACACCTCCCACAATGGCCATTCGCGAGCAAATGTGGCTTCGCCACTTTGCTCGGCCCCCCTCGGGGGGTGGCCGGTCTCATCGGCCAGGGGGCGCCCATTTTGTACGTTATTCATCGCTTCGTCTCCTTCAGGCGGCCTGGCGTTGCTCGCGCGCGGCGCGCTTGCGTTCATGGGCCAGCGCGGCCTCGCGCACCCAGGCGCCGTCGTCGCGGGCCTTGATGCGCGCGGCCAGCCGTTCTCGGTTGCAGGGGCCGTCGCCGCCCACCACGCGCCAGAACTCGTCCCAGTCGATCGGGCCGAAGTCGTAGTGGCCGCGCTGCTCGTTCCACTTCAGCAACGGGTCGGGCATCGTCACGCCCAGCACCTGCGCCTGCTGCACCGTGGCGTCGACGAACTTCTGGCGCAGGTCGTCGTTGCTGATGCGCTTGATGCCCCAGCGCATGGACTGCGCCGAGTGCGTGCTTTCGCTGTCGGGCGGGCCGAACATCATCAGGCTCGGCCACCACCAGCGGTTCACCGCGTCCTGCACCATCGCGCGCTGGGCGTCGGTGCCCTGCTGCATCATCGTCAGCAACGCGTCGTAGCCCTGGCGCTGGTGGAACGATTCCTCGCGGCAGATGCGGATCATCGCCCGCGCATAGGGCCCGTAGCTGCAGCGGCACAGCGGGATCTGGTTCATGATCGCTGCGCCATCGACCAGCCAGCCGATCACACCGACATCGGCCCAGGTCAGCGTCGGGTAGTTGAAGATCGAGCTGTACTTGGCGCGGCCGGCGTGCAGCGCGTCGATCATCTGGTCGCGGCTTTCGCCCAGCGTCTCGGCCGCGGCGTACAGGTACAGGCCGTGCCCGCCCTCGTCCTGGATCTTGGCCAGCAGGATGGCCTTGCGCTTGAGCGTCGGCGCGCGCGTGACCCAGTTGCCCTCGGGCAGCATGCCGACGATCTCGGAATGCGCATGCTGGCTGATCTGGCGCACCAGCGTCTTGCGGTAGTGCTCGGGCATCCAGTCCTTGGCCTCGATGAAGTCACCGGCATCGATGCGCGCGTCGAAGCGGCGCTGCAGCTCCGCGTCTTCCATCGTCGGCACGGCGGCCCGCT
>CAZXLI010000416.1:0-4709 GCA_964641795.1 uncultured Bordetella sp.
CCTGCGGCCGGACTACAGCGCCACCTACTACGCCGCCTTCCTGCACGACCCGGACGGCCACAACATCGAGGCCGTCTGCTTCAACGGATGACGCGCCGCCGGCTCAGGGCTTCGCGGCCAGCGCGGCGTCCTTCAGCTTGTCCAGCGTGAAGGTGTAGCTCGCGGCCGCCATCGGCTTGTGGCAGGCCAGGCATTCGGCCTGGTTCACCGCGGTGCGGCGCTGCTTGTCCGGCGCGAAGACGGCGTAGTTCCAGTCCTCGTTGCGCAGCATCTCCGGAATGTCCTGGCCCCAGCCGGCATCGCGCGCCATCGCCACATAGGCCAGCAGCTGGTCGGGCAGGTACAGGCCGTCGGGGCCGGCCACCGGCTTCTTGTCGGCATCGAGCTTGGCCGCGTAGGTTTCGGCCAGCAGGTAGGCGCCGTTGGGCAGCGGCCGGCCTTCGCGCGCGGCCTGCCAAGCCACCGGGTTGGCGTAGAACACCTGCACGCGCCGCGCGGCCGGCAGGTTGATGGCGTGGTAGCGCTTGAAGCTGGCCGCGTAACCTTCGGGGAAGGGCACCGAGGTCTTGGCCAGCTGCGGCAGGAACTCGCTCTTCGCGCCAGCCGCATTCGCGCCGGGCAGCGAGCCGAAATACGCGGCCAGGTTGGTGATCTCGTCGGCGCCCAGCTGGCCACCGATCGCGTTCATGATCGGGTTCTTGCGCGAGCCGTCCTTCCAGGCCTTCAGCTGGGTTTCGAGGTAGGCCACGCGCTGTCCCGCGAGGTTGGGAATCGCGTCGCTGACGCTCACGCCGTTCGCGCCGTGGCAGGCCGCGCACACCTGGCCGGCCTTGGCCTTGCCGGCTTCGAGATCGGCGGCTCCGCCGACGGTGGGGATGCCGGCCGCAGCCGCCAGCAGCAGGGCGCTGGCCCGGGTTGTCTTGATCATGATCCGGTCTCCTCGCATGTCAGACGCTGCGGATTCTCGGCGACCCGGTGAGCGCTGATCGGCACCAGCAACAACAACCCTGCCAGCAGCCAGAACGCCATCGGCAGCCCCAGGCCCTGCGCGACGAAGCCGATGGCGGCCGGCCCGGCCAGGATGCCGGCATAGCCGCAGGTGGTGATGGCGGCCACCGCCAGCCCGGCCGGCATCGCGCGCTGCGTGCCGGCGCGGCGGAACAGCACCGGCACCAGGTTCGAGGCGCCCAGCCCGATCAACAGAAAACCCGCCAGCGCCGGGCCGCCGCTGCGCGCCAGCAGCAGCAGCGCGAAGCCGCCGATCGCCAGCGCGCTGCCCCAGCGCAAGGTGGCGCGGTCGCCCAGCCGCGCGGTCACCGCGTCGCCGCCGAAGCGGCCGGCCGTCATCGCCACCGAGAACAGCACGTAGCCCCAGCCGCCCTGCGCGGCGGCCAGCAGGCCACCGTCGGTGAGCAGCAGCGCGCCCCAGTCGAGGATCGCGCCTTCCACCAGGAACAGCACCGCCGCCAGCCCGGCCAGCAGCAGCACCACGCCACGCGGCATCACGAACAGCGGGCCGTCGCCGGCGGGCCTGGCGCGCAGCAGGCGCGGCCAGGCCAGGGCCATCGCCGCGGCCATCAGCCCAGCGCAGATGAGGGTGCCGGCCAGGGCGCCGACGTGCAGCGACAGCAGCGCGCTCATCAGCGCCGAGCCCAGCAGCCCGCCCGCGCTGAACAGCGCATGGAAGCCCGACATCAGCGGCCGGCCGGCGGCGCGTTCGACCTCCACCGCATGCACGTTCATCGCCACGTCCAGCGAACCGAGCGCAGCGCCCAGCGCCAGCAGCGTGAGCCCCAGCGTCAGCGGCGTGCTGGCCACGGCCAGCAGCGGCAGCACCGCCACCATGCCGAAGCCGCCGCACACGATGATGGCGCGGCTGCCGTGGCGCGCGCTGAGCACGCCGGTGAGCAGCATCGCGCCCACCGAGCCGATGCCGATGCACAGCAGCAGCAGGCCCAGCAGCCCGTCGTCGACCTGCAGGCGCTGCTTGGCGAAGGGCACCAGCGGTGCCCAGCAGGCGATGCCGAAGCCGGCGACGAGAAAGGCCAGGCGGGTGGCCAGGCGGGTGGCGGGGGTGTCGGCAGACAGCATGGCGGCGGGCGGCATCGCGGCGGTGGGCATCGGACCCGCATCATGGCTCGGCCATCGCCATCGCGATGCGGCTGGTCGCCGCGCTGACCCGGCGCCCGACGCGCGAGCAGCCGGACTGCTGCCGCTTCAGGCCGCGAGGGCTTCTTGCTCTCGCAGCTTGAACACGCCCACCAGCCCCACCAGGCTGGCGGCGTTGTGCCGCAGCGACTGCGCTGCCGCTGCCGCCTGTTCGACCAGCGATGCGTTCTGCTGGGTCACGCCGTCCATCTGGCCGATGGCCTGGTTGATCTGGCTGAGACCCGATGTCTGTTCCTGGATGGCCGTGGTGATCTCGCCAATGATGTCCGTGACCCGCTGCACACTGTTGACCACCTCCTGCATCGTGGCACCGGCCTGGTCGACGAGGGCTGCGCCCGACTCGACTTGTGTCACGGAGTCGCCGATGAGCGACCGGATCTCGCCGGCAGCCTGCGCCGAGCGCTGCGCCAATGCGCGCACTTCGGAGGCCACCACGGCGAAGCCGCGGCCCTGCTCGCCGGCGCGCGCGGCTTCCACCGCCGCATTGAGCGCCAGGATGTTGGTCTGGAACGCGATGCTGTCGATCACCCCGATGATGTCGGCAATGCGGCGTGCCGATGCATTGATCGAGCCCATGGTGTTCACCACCTTGGTGACCACCTCGCCGCCGCGGGCGGCCACTTCCGAGGCCGAGAGCGCAAGCGAGTTGGCCGCGCGCGCGTTGTCGGCGTTCTGCTGCACGACCCCGGTCAGTTCTTCCATCGACGAGGCTGTCTCCTGCAGGGAAGCAGCCTGCTTCTCGGTGCGGTTGGACAAGTCGACGTTGCCGGTGGCGATCTGGTTGGAAGCCGTCGCGATGGAATCGCTGGCGCTGCGCACCTCGCCCACGATGCGGCCCAGCGCATCGTTCATGTCACGCAGCGACTGCATCAGCTGGCCCACCTCGTCGGTGGAGTTCACCTCGATGCGCGCGGTGAGGTCGCCGGCGGCCACGCTGCGGGCCACGCGCACCGCCTCCTGCATCGGCCGGGTGATGCTGCGCGTGGCGTACCAGGCTGCGAACAGCGCCAGGGCGATCGCGCCGGAGGCCATCGACAGCGTCAGCACGCGGCCGCTCGCGAACTCCGACAGGATGGCCCGGGACTCCTCGTCCATCTTGCCGGTCTGAAGCGTGACCATCTCGCTCAGCAGCTGCACATAGGCCCGCTCGTTCTCGGCGATGCGGCCGTTGAGCAGTCCGCTCGCACCCTCGCGGTCGCCGGCGGCCAGCCGTGTCAGCAGCTCCTTCTGGCCCTCGAGGTCGCGGCCGCGTGCGGCGATGATGGCGTTGAAGATCTCGCGCGCCTTGGGCACGTTGATGATCTTGTCGAAGGTCTCGAGCAGGCCCTTGTTCGTGGCCCGCAGGGCATTCATCGCATCGGCCTCGCGTTGCACGCCCTGGGCATCCGGCGCCAGCACGGCGCCGCGCATGTGCTGGTGAATGCGCGCCACGTTGTACTTCACCTCGGTGGCCAGCGCGATCTTGCGGTAGCGGTCGTTGAGGATGTTGTCGACGCGCTGCTGGGCGTCGTTCATCTTCGTCAGCGAGACGATGACGATCGCCATCAGCAGAAGGACGACGATGCCAAAGGCGCTCCACAGACGGGCGCCGATGTTCAGGTTGGCTAGCTTCATGAGGGCCTCTCCTTGGTGAGCAATGGGTTCGACGGCACGATGGCATCCCCCTTCGACTGCTTACCCTGGGGGAGGGGGCGCCTGGCGAGAACGCCGGCACCGTCGACAAACTTAGTCTCTGCGCCTCTTGGCCATCCGCGAAAAAGCGGCCCGGATGCGGTGCAGATCGAGGCAAAGCCTGGTGGGAGGCCGCCGTGTCGGCCGACAGCATCGCGACAGGTGGGCGGTGAGGTGCGCAGCGTCGCTCAGGCACAGTGTGGCGATGGACATCGACCCGCAGGACGTGATCGACCAGGCCCGGGAGGCCCATGAGACCCCGGCTGCCAGCGCGGGACGCAGCAGCGCGCGCCTGAATGCGGTGGTGGCCGTGACCGTGGCCCTGCTGGCCACCTTCATGGGCATCTGCAAGGTGAAGGACGACAACATCGTGCAGGCCATGCAGCAGGCCCAGGCCGACAAGCTGGACCACTGGAACTTCTACCAGGCGCGCAATGTGCGGCAGGAGGTGGCCGAGGCCACCGTGCTGCAACTGGAGCTGGCGCGCGCGCAGGCGGCCGACAAGCCGGCCTACGACGCCGCGATCCGCCGCTACCGCGAACTGGCCGACGACCAGGCGAAGAAGAAGGCCGAGCTCAAGGCCCAGGCCGAGGAAGACCAGCGCCAGTACGACCGCCTGAACTACCGCGACGACCAGTTCGACCTGTCCGACGCGCTGCTGGCCATCGCCATCGCGATGCTCGCGGTCACCGCGCTGACCGGGCTGTGGGCGCTGTACTGGACCGCGCTGGTGCCCACCTTCTTCGGCGTGCTGATGGGCGTGGCCGGGCTGGTGGCGCTGCCGATCCACCCGGACGCGCTGGTCAAACTGCTGTCCTAGGAGTCTGCGCGGCAGAACCGGGTAGTTCCTGATGCTGCGTGGCACGGCA
>CAZXLI010000417.1:0-4705 GCA_964641795.1 uncultured Bordetella sp.
TGGAAGCGCAGGTCGTGGGTGACGTAGTCGCCGCCCTGCTCGATGGCCGCTTTCATGCCCTGATAGGCTGATTCGATCTCGCTGATGTCTTCGGGCGTGGCCCGCTCGGCGGCCAGGCGCACCGCCGCGGGCTCGACCACGCGGCGCAGCTCCTGCAGGTCGCGCAGGAACTCGCGCGTCAGCCCGATGCGCGATTTCCACACCACCACCTCGGGGTCGAACCAGTTCCAGTTCGCCTCGGGCAGGACCTTGGTGCCGACCTTCGGGCCGGTGGTGAGCAGGCCCTTGGCCACCAGCGACTTCACGGCTTCGCGCACCACGGTGCGGCTGACCTTCAGCTCTTCGCACAGCATCGGCTCGGGCGGTATCACGCTGCCCGGGGCATAACGCCCGGAGACGATGGCCTCGCCCAACCAGTCCAGCGTGTTGCCGTGGACGTTCTTGATGGAGGGACGGTTCGGCATGATGGGGTGGGATCAGCCGCGCACGAACACGGTGACCAGCGGCTCGGGGCCGAGCTGGCGGCTGCAGTGGCCGTGCAGCGTCGGGTCGAAGCTGGCGCCCGCGGGCAGCACGTCGGCCGAGTAGAAATGCTGGCCCGGATGGAACACGCGCTTGCTGCCGTCCTGCAGCCCGATCTCCATCTGGCCACCCAGGATGAACACCCATTGCGGGTTCTCGGTGCAATGGAAGTCGCTGGCGAAGCCCACCGGGCTCATGCGCAGCTGGTAGCCGCCGCTGGGCATCAGCGGCGACAGGCGCGACATCGGCTTGCCCTCGGTCAGCGCAATGGCTTCTTCCCGCCAAAAGGCGCGGCCATTGGCGCCGGTGGCGAGGATCACTTTGGTAAAGGGGGTGGGATGGCTCATGCGAGGTGACGGTGAAATGCGGGGATTGTCCCAGCGGACGCCGCGGGTCCGGCTTTGCCGGTCCGCTGGCGTCGCCCCTTGGGGGGAGGCGGCCGCAGGCCGCTTCGGGGGGGGCTCATAGGCTCGCGGTCACGCCGCCGTCGACGTACAGGATATGGCCATTCACGAAGCGTGCCGCGTCGCTGGCCAGGAACACGCAGGCCGGCGCCAGTTCCTCCACCTCGCCCCAACGCCGGCTGGGCGTGCGGTTGACGAGCCAGGCGGTGAACTGCGGATCGTCGACCAGCCTCTGCGTCAGCTCGGTGCGGAAGTAGCCGGGTCCGAGCCCGTTGACGGTGATGCCGTGCGGCCCGAGGTCGATGGCCATGCCCTTGGTGAGCATCTTCACCGCGCCCTTGCTGGCGGCATACGGTGCGATCGACGGGCGGCCCAGCTCGCTCTGCACCGAGCAGATGTTGATGATGCGGCCGGCCTGGCGCGGGACCATGCGGCGCGCGACGGCCTGGCCGACGTGGAACACGCTGTCGACGTTGGTGCGCATCAGCGTGTCCCAGTCGGCGGCGGCGAACTCGGGGAAGGGGGCGCGGCGCTGGAGCCCGGCGTTGTTGACGAGGATGTGGATCGGGCCGATGCGTGACTCGATGTCGTCGATGGCTGCGTCCACGGCGGCGCGCTGGGTCACGTCGAAGGCCAGCGCGTCGGCCACCGGCAGGCCTTCGCCGCGCAGCTGATCGGCGGCGGCCTGCAGCTTCGCTGCGTCGCGGCCATTGAGCACCAGGCGCGCACCGGCCTGGCCCAGGCCGCGTGCCAGTGCGAAGCCGATGCCGGCCGATGAACCGGTGACCAGCGCCAGCCGGCCGTCGAGGCGGAAAGTGCTGGCGTCGATCATGGCCGCACCGCCTGCGCACCGCCGAAGCGCTGTGCCGCGGCCTGCACGATCAGCTCGGGGGGCAGCGCGATGTCCAGCACCAGCGCATCCTCGTCGGCCTGCGTGGGTTCCAGCGTGGCCAGCTGGCTGGGCAGCAGCGAGGCCGGCATGTAGTGGCCGCTGCGCTGCTGCAGCCGGCGTTCGAGCTCGGCGGCGGCGCCCTGCAGGTGCAGCAGCTGCAGCGCCGGCTCCGCGGCGCGCAGGCGGTCGCGGTAGCTGCGCTTGAGCGCCGAGCAGCTCATCACCACCGGCTGGCCGCTGGACCTGGCCTCGGCCAGGCGCGCGGCCAGCGCGTCCAGCCAGCCGGCGCGGTCGGCATCGGTCAGCGGCACGCCGGCGGCCATGCGGGCCACGTTCTCGGGGGGGTGCAGCGCATCGCCTTCGACGAAAGGGCGGCCGAGCGCGCCGGCCAGCGCGCTGCCGATCGTCGATTTGCCGCAGCCGCTGACACCCATCACCACGATGCTGGCTCCGCGTTCATTCATCGGCTAAGACAGGCGCTGGCCGCTGGCGCCGTCGAAGACATGCGCCTTGGCCACGTCAACCGCAAGGTAGACAGTGTCGTCGGGCTTCGCCGCGGTGCGGCCGTGCATCACCAGCGTCAGCTGGGCATCGCCCACCTGCAGCAGCAGTTCGGTCTCGGCGCCGGTGGGCTCCACCACCACCACCTTGGCGGGAATGCCGTGTTCGGCCAGCGCCAGGTCGGTGGGGCGGATGCCGTAGTGCACCGCGGTGCCCGCGGGGCGGTTCAGGGGCGCCGGCACCGGCCAGTTCGCGCCGAGCGCCGAGACGGCCTGGCCCGTGCCGTCCTGCACCAGCGTGCCGGCGATCACGTTCATCGCCGGCGAGCCGATGAACTGCGCGACGAACAGGTTGCCCGGCCGGTCGAACAGCTCCAGCGGCGTGCCGATCTGCTCGATGATGCCGTCGTGCATCACGACGATGCGGTCGGCCATCGTCATCGCCTCGATCTGGTCGTGCGTGACGTAGACGGTGGTGGTCTTCAGGCGCTGGTGCAGCGCCTTGATCTCGGCGCGCATCGCCACGCGCAGCTTGGCGTCCAGGTTGGACAGCGGCTCGTCGAACAGGAACACCTTGGGATCGCGCACGATCGCGCGGCCCATCGCCACGCGCTGGCGCTGGCCGCCGGAAAGTTCGCGCGGGTAGCGGTCGAGCAGCGCATCGAGGTTCAGGATCTTCGCGGCCTGGTTCACCCGTTCGCCGGTGAGCTTGGCATCGGCCTTGCGCAGCTTCAGGCTGAAGCCCATGTTGTCGCGCACCGTCATGTGCGGGTAGAGCGCGTAGCTCTGGAACACCATCGCGATGTCGCGGTCCTTCGACTCGAGGTCGTTGACGACCTTGCCGTCGATCACGATCTCGCCGCCGGAGATTTCCTCCAGCCCGGCCAGCATGCGCAGCAAGGTGCTCTTGCCGCAGCCCGAGGGGCCGACCAGCACGACGAACTCGCCATCGGTGATGTCGAACGAGACGCCGTGCAGCACCTCGACCTTGCCGTAGGCCTTCTTGACTTGTTGGAACGAGACGGCTGCCATGTTGTTCGCTTGTTAGGATTTGACGGCGCCGGCCGTGAGGCCCGACACCATGTAGCGCTTGAAGGCGTAGTAGATCGCGGCCGGCGGCAGCGCGTAGATGAGGCCGGTGGTCATCAGCAGTTCCCACGGCGAATCGTCGGCCGCCAGGAAGTTGCCCAGCGCCACCGACAGCGTCACGCTCTTGTCGTTCGACAGCAGCAGGAAGGCGTAGAGGTACTCGTTCCAGGCCAGCAGCAGCGAGTAGGTGCCCACGGCGACCAGCGAAGGCACCATCAACGGCAGGTAGACCAGGCGGAACAACTGCAGCGGCGACGCGCCGTCGATGCGCGCGGCCTCGTCCAGTTCCCAGGGCAGCTTGTCCGACGCCTGCTTGAGCACCCAGATCGCATAGGGCGAAGCAATGGTCACCATCGCCAGGATCAGCGCCCACTGGTTGTTCAGCAGGCCGTAGTTGCCCATGGTCTTGTACATCGGCACCGCCAGGAAGGCGGCGGGGATGAAGTAGGTGAACAGCGCCAGGTTCATCACCCAGCGGCCGCCGGCCAGCTTGAGCCGGCTGATCGCGAAGGCCGCCGAGGTGGCGACGAACAGGGTGAGCGCGGCCACGGCCACCGCGATGACCACCGAGTTCCACATCTGCAGCCAGAAATGGTCCAGGTAGAAATGCTTCTGGTGGAACACGAAATCGAAGTTCTGCAGCGTCGGCTCCTTCGGCCACAGGCGGCCGGAGGTGGCGGAGTCCTTGCTGGAGATCGCGAACAGGAACAGGTGGTACACCGGAATCAGGGTCCACAGCAGCAGCGGGATGCCGATCAAGAGCAGCCGCGCCTCGTTCGTCACATTGCGCCAGGTGAGTTTCATCGGTGGCGCCTTACTTCGAGAGCCGCTTCATCATGAAGTACACCAGCGGCAGCACCAGTGGCAGCGCGACGACGATCGAGGCCATCGCCAGGTCCACCTGATCGAGCCGCAGGTAGCGGATGCCCAGCGTGGCCAGCACGTGCGTCAGGTCGGCCGGCCCGCCGCCGGTGAGCAGGTAGACCGAATTGAAGTCGCCCAAGGTCCAGATCATCGACAGGATGGTCGACGTGAGGTAGAGCGTGCGCATCGAAGGCCAGGTGATGAAGCGGAACTTCTGCCAGCGCGTGGCGCCGTCGACCGACGCGGCTTCGTACTGCTCGCTGGGAATCGCCAGCCGGCCGGCGATCAGGATCAGCGTCCAGAACGGCAGCGACTTCCACACGTGCATCACCATCGAGAAGCTCAGCGCCAGCGTGGGGTCGTTGAGCCAGTTGGGTCCGTCCAGCCCGGTGAGCTTGAAGTAGCCCACGATGATGGCGGCGATGAACACCCAG
>CAZXLI010000418.1:0-4648 GCA_964641795.1 uncultured Bordetella sp.
CGGCTTCAACATGCGGTCCTGGTGCGTGGCATAGCCCCAGGCGAAGCGGCCCTTCACGCACGAGTGGCCTTCGTTGGCCGCGCCGTCCTTCCACGGCACCATGCGCACGACCTCGGTGCCCTTCATCTCGGCCTTGAAGCCGCAGCCCACGCCGCAATAGGCGCAGGTGGTGACCACGCTGTGCTCGGGCTGGCCGAGCTCGATGACCGATTTCTCCTGCAGCGTTGCGGTCGGGCAGGCCTGCACGCAGGCGCCGCAGCTGACGCACTCGCTGGCCATGAAAGGCTGGTCCTGGCCCGGCGACACGCGCGACTCGAAGCCGCGGCCCGAGATCGTCAGCGCAAAGGTGCCCTGCGTCTCTTCGCAGGCCCGCACGCAGCGGTTGCAGACGATGCACTTGCTGGGGTCATAGGTGAAGTACGGGTTCGACTCGTCCTTCTGGCTGTTCAGGTGGTGCGCGCCGCCGAACTGGTCGCCCACGCCGTAGCGGACATTGCGCAGCCCGGTCACGCCGGCCATGTCCTGCAGTTCGCAATCGCCATTGGCACCGCAGGTCAGGCAGTCGAGCGGGTGGTCGCTGATGTACAGCTCCATCACGCCCTTGCGCAGCTGCTGCAGCTTCGGGCTCTGCGTGCGCACCTTCATGCCGTTCTCGGCCGGCGTGGTGCACGAGGCCGGGTAGCCGCGGCGCCCTTCGATCTCCACCAGGCACAGCCGGCAGGAGCCGAAGGCCTCCAGGCTGTCGGTGGCGCAGAGCTTGGGCACCTGCACGCCGGCGTCGATGGCCGCGCGCATCAGCGAGGTGCCCTTGGGGACGCACACTTGCTGGCCGTCGATGTCGAGCGTGACTCGCTCGGTCGATTCGCGCCGCGGCGTGCCGTGGTCGATCTCCGGATGGTGGTCGAGCATCTTGTCCTCTCTGATCGTCGGGTTCAGGCCGCCGCGCGGTCGGGCGCCTCGAGCCCGAAGTCCTGCGGGAAGTGGTTCAGTGCCGAGAGCACCGGGTACGGCGTCATGCCACCCATCGCACACAGCGAGCCGTGCAGCATGGTGTCGCACAGGTCGCGCAGCAGCACTTCCTGCTGTGGGCGGTTGACGTTGTGGCGGATGCGGTCGATCACCTCGACACCGCGCGTGGAGCCGATGCGGCAGGGCGTGCACTTGCCGCAGGATTCGAGCGCGCAGAACTCCATCGCGTAGCGCGCCAGCTGCGACAGGTCGGCGGTGTCGTCGTGCACGACGATGCCGCCGTGGCCCACCGTGGCGCCCACCGCCGCAAAGGACTCGTAGTCCAGCGGCAGATCGAACTGCGAGGGGGGCAGGTAGGCCCCCAGCGGACCGCCCACCTGCACCGCCTTGATCGGCCGGCCGCTGCGCGTGCCGCCGCCATAGTCCACCAGCAGTTCGCGCAGGGTGACGCCGAAGGCCAGCTCGACCAGCCCGCCGTGGCGGATGTTGCCGGCCAGCTGCATCGGCAAGGTGCCGCGCGAACGGCCCATGCCATAGTCTCTGTAGTACGCGGCCCCTTCCGCCAGGATGATCGGCACACTGGCCAGCGTGATCACGTTGTTGATCAGCGTCGGCTGGCCGAACAGCCCCTCGATCGCCGGCAGCGGCGGCTTCGCGCGCACGATGCCGCGCCGGCCTTCGATGCTTTCGAGCAGCGCGGTTTCCTCGCCGCAGACGTACGAGCCGGCGCCCTTGCGCACCTGCAGCGTGAAGCGATGGCCCGAGCCGAGGATGTCGTCGCCGAGGAAGCCCGCGGCCTCGGCGCGGCGGATCGCCTCGTTCAGCGCGGCGATGGCATGCGGGTACTCCGAGCGCACGTAGACGTAGCCCTTCGTCGCGCCGCAGGCCACGGCCGCGATCGTCATGCCCTCGATCAGCATGAACGGGTCGCCCTCCATCGTCATGCGGTCGGAGAAGGTGCCCGAGTCGCCTTCGTCGGCATTGCAGACGATGTACTTCTGCGCGGCGGCGGTACCGGCCACCGTCTTCCACTTGATGCCGGCCGGGAAGGCCGCGCCGCCGCGGCCGCGCAGGCCGGAGTCGAGCACCTCCTGCACGATGGCGGCCGGGCCGATGCCGAGGGCGCGGCGCAGGCCGGCATAGCCGCCGTGCGCCTGGTAGTCGGCCACGGACAGCGGATCGGTCAGCCCCATGCGCGCGAAGGTCAGGCGCTGCTGCGTCTTCAGGTACGGGATCTCGTCGGTCAGGCCCTGCTTCAGCGCATGCGCGCCGCCCTGCAGGAAGCCGGCGTCGAACAGGCCGCTCACATCGGACGTTGTCACCGGCCCGTAGGCGACGCGGCCCGCCGGCGTGGCCACTTCCACCAGCGGCTCCAGCCAGAACAGGCCGCGCGAACCGTTGCGCACCAGCGTGATCTGCAGACCACGCGCAGTGGCTTCCTCGGCCATGCGCCGGGCCACGCGCTCGGCGCCGGCGGCCAGCGCGGCGGCATCACGCGGCACATAGACGGTGATCGGAGCGGCCATCGTCATGCCGCGCTCCGGGTGGTTGCAGCGCGCAGCGGCGCCAGCAGTTCATCCAGCTGCTCGGGCGTCACCCGCGCATGCAGCTCCTCATCGATCTGGATCGCCGGCGACGAGGCGCACAGCCCCAGGCAGTAGGCCGGCTCCAACGTCACCGCGCCGTCGGCCGAGGTGGCGTGCAGCCCGCAGCCCAGCGCCGCCTGCGCATGCGCCAGCAGCGCTTCGGCGCCCAGCGCCTGGCAGGCCTCGGCGCGACACACCTGCAGCACGTGGCGGCCCGGCCGGGTCTGGCGGAAGTGGTGGTAGTAGGTGATGACGCCATGCACCTCGGCGCGCGAGAGGTTCAGCGCCGTGGCGATCTCGGGCACCACGTTGGCCGGCACGCAGCCCAGCGCGTCCTGCACGCCGTGCAGCACCGGCAGCAGCGCGCCGGGCTCCTCGGCATGCGCGGCCAGCACCGCGCGCACGGTGGCCAGGGTCCTGCCGCTGGCCGGCAGCTGCACCACCGCCACATGGCCCGGCTGCGTGAACTTCGGGACCGGCTGCGTCGCGCCGGGGGATGCGCCCATCGTTGTCTCCTTCTGCACCGCCCGTGGGACAGGCGTGCGGCAGTGTCGGCAACGGTGAGCGGCCGGTCCAATTTCTTCGGTGAATGGACCGATGCGGTCAGCGAATCACGGCACGCAGGCAAAGCGCTGCGCCTGCTGCAGCCAGGCCGGCTCGCGCGCCAGTGCCAGTGCCGCCGTCAAGGTCTGCGACAGCACGCTGCCCTCGTTGAGCATGAAGGCCATCGGCACGGCCACGTCCGGTCCTTTCAGCGGGCTGGCCTGCAAGCCCGGCTGGCCCTGCACCATGGCCACCAGCGCGCCCGGCATGATGCTGGCCACCTGCCCGGCCTGCACCGCCAGCGTCAGCGTGACGATCGAATTGGTCTCCATCGCCGCGGCGGCGCGCACGCCGGCGGCGGCGAAGGCGCGGTCGACGATGCTGCGGTTGTGCATCTCGGGGCTCATCAGGCACAGCGGCAGCGCGGCGGCCTCGCGCCAGCTGATCGGCGGGCCGATGTGCAGCGGCAGATCGGTACCGGCTGCGGCGCGGCGCAGCAGGAAGTAGTGCTCGGGGTACTGCGCCACCAGTTGCAGCGGCGCGCGCCGGATGTCGCTGCGCTCGGCATAGCCCAGGCCCAGGTCGAGCGCCAGGTCCTCGAGCTTGGCTTCGAGCTCCATCGAGCTCATCGAGCGCACCGTCGGCACGATGCCCGGATGCCGCGCCTGCAGCACCGCGGCAAAGCGCGCGGCGATGGGCACCGCGGTGGGCACCGCGCCGATCGTCAGGTTGCCCTGCGGCGCCTGGGCGCGGCTGCGCAGGTCCTGCTCGAGCAGTTCCTGCTCGTGCAGCATGCGGCGCGCGCTGGCCAGGATGCGCTCGCCCTCGGGCGTGAAACCGCCGAACGAGCGGCCGCGCTTGACGATGGCGGTGCCGTAGCTTTCCTCCAGCGCGCGCAGCGCATTCGACAGCGCCGGCTGCGTGACGTGGCAGGCCAGCGCGGCGCGGCCGAAGTGCTTGTGGTCGTCCAGCGCGACCAGGTACTTGAGCGAGACGAAGAGGTTCATCGGCAGGCAGGGCGACGGGCCCTGCACTGTACGATGCGCCGCTGCACCCACGCCTGCCCGACCCACCCCGATGAAGAACGCCACGCTGCGCCAGCTGAAGGTCTTTGAAGCGGTGGCGCGGCACCTGAGCTTCTCGCGCGCGGCCGAGGAACTGCACCTCACCCAGCCGGCCGTCTCGACCCAGGTGCGCAAGCTCGAGGAGCATGCCGGCAACGTGCTGTTCGAGCAGTTCGGCAAGAAGATCTACCTCACCGCCGCCGGCGCCGAAGAGATACGCGCATGAGCGTACGGAGCCGGATCGCGCCTACAGCAGGCCACCCACGAGCGGAACCGGCCTCACCGAGTTCGTTACAATGAAGTATGTCTTCATCCTGGTGCTGCTGATCGTGGCGGCGGCAGGTGGTCTCCTCGGGGCGGTCGTCGTCCTGCGGCGGGACGTCGCGTGCCGGCATCGGCGGCATCAGCGGGCGCGGGCGCGGGGGGCACCGCTGCCGGGGGTCGTCCGTGATCGCCGCTGCTGCATCGCTCGTCCTCCGCTCAGGC
>CAZXLI010000419.1:0-4637 GCA_964641795.1 uncultured Bordetella sp.
TTGCCCGGTCGGGTTTGGTCAGCCCCTCGGGGGCGGCCGCCAGGCGGCCGGGGCCTACTTGGTCGCCCTGCGCCGAACGTTGTCCAGGTAGGCGTGCGGATCGGGCGGCAGCCCGCTGCGCTGCGAGGCCCAGATCATCTCGCCCAGCGCCTCCATCACCTCGTGGTGCGCCTCATGCAACGAGTTGCGCCGCGCGGCCAGCAGCTCGACCGCCTGGCGGATGCCGCTGGGCTGGTCGATGCTGCATTGCTCGCTGATCGACAGGTGCATCGACAGGTGCAGGAACGGGTTGCTGCGCCCGTCCTCCACCGTGTAGCTGGCGGCGAGCGCCGCATCGACGTCGCCCAGTTCGTCGTGGTACTCCGGATGCTCGCCGATCCACTGCGCGGCCAGGGTCTCCATCGGCGACATCGGCAGGCCATCGCGCTGCTTCGCGAAGGCCTCGCAGAAGAAGCGCCGCACGTCATGCTGGGAAGGCTGGAACATGCGGCAATTGTCGCCGTGCGGGCGTCCCGCTGCCGGACTACAGCTGGATGGCCGTGGGGTCGGCGGTGAGGTAGCCCACCGAGGCGCCGAAGCGGTCCTTGTAGTTGGCCCGGATCAGCGGGTCGAGCGCGGGCTTGACGATGTCGTGCAGCGGGCTCTCCCAGTCGCCGGGGTGCTGGAAGTTGCTCATGATGTAGGTGAAGCCGTTGATCGCGTCCACCGCATGCAGGCCCGTCGACTCGGCGCCGGCGGGCGTCGACAGCACGCGGCTCAGGGTCTTGGTGTCGACGTTGTAGGCCCACAGGAAGTTGTTGACGTGCAGGCCGCTGTCCTCGCCGATGAACAGCGTGCGCAGCGCTTCCGAGTACTTCAGGTTGTCCGGGTTGGCGATCTTGTCCGCATGGGCCAGGTTGCCCAGCGCGTCGGCGCTGGCCAGGTCCTGGCCCAGCAGGATGAACTTGGAACTCGCCGGCACCCAGTCGCTGTTGATCGCGCCGCCGGCGCTGTCCTTCTGGCCCGCGGCGAGTGAATGCTCCAGCACGCCGCCGGCGTTGACGGCGCTGGCGAAGTTCACGTTCAGCGCCGGGACGTTGCCGGACTTGCCGCTCACCATCGAGTCCTTGATCGCCGAGATGGCCGAGTAGGCCTTCTTGTCCTTGGCGTTGACGGTGGTGCCTTCCATCTTCGTGAAGGACAGGCTGCCGCCCTTGAGCGCGGCGTAGCGGTGGGTTTCCAGGAAGGCGGCCGCCTTGTCCATGCCGGCCTTGACCTTGACCCACAGGGTCTTCTTGTTCAGGATGATCTTGGTGTAGCTGCTGTCGCTCGGATCGGACGTTAGCGATTCCATGATGTCGGCGGCCTTGATGCCACCGTCCACCAGGGCCTTGATCTCGGCGCTGGTGGCCGAGCCGAGCTTGATCCAGCTGATGGCGCCCGTGCTGGTGGCGTCCAGCGTGCTGGTGTACCGGGCCACGTACAGCGTGCCAGCGGAGAGGTCCTTCTCCTTGTCCGCGACGAACATGAACAGGCCGCCGTTGGTGGCATCGTCGCCCATCAGCGCGGTGCGGTTGTCCGGCATCACCTGGATCAGCTCGTGCGAGATGCGGCCCAGGCAGTAGTGCTTCTTGATCGAGCCGGTGCCGTCCTTGTTGACCGTGACTTCCGGCAGATGGCCGTAGTGGTAGGGGTTGGCCGTCGTCGCGTCGCCGAACAGGTTCTTGCTGAAGCCTTGCAGCACCGACAGCGATTGGCCCAGTGCGCCCTGGTCGAAGGCGTCCGGCTCGTACTCTTCCGAGGACAGGTGGGTGCCCCAGGGCGAGAGGCTGGCGCCGCAGGTGATCCACAGGCCCTTGACGCCCGAGGTGTCGACGTTGTGGTATTTCACCAGGCTCAACTTGCCGGTCGCCTTGTCCTGGTCCAGCGTCAGCACCGCGATCGGCGAGGGCAGCAGGCCGTACATCGAGGCCTGGGCCTGGTTGCGCGAGGTGTACTCGAACTGCACCACGGCGAACACCGTGTTGCCCTTGACGCCGGCAACGCTGGCGCCGTCCACCGTCAGCAGCGACGAGCCATCCGGGCAGTCGGAGAAGAACGGGCGTTCCTTGCCCGCCACCGAGGCGTCGACGATCGGCTTGTTCTGGATGTCGACATAGCCGCCGGCGAGGATCGTGCCGCCCTTGCCGTCGGGCACCAGGTCGCCGGTGGTGAAGAAGGGCTGGTAGGCCAGCTTGTAGCTCTTGGCCGAGCCGTCGCTGTACTTGACGTCGAGGGTGGCGCCGACGCTGGTGGTGGCCATCGCGGCGGCATTGCTCAACGAGGGCGCGGCCATCGACGAGAAGCTCATGCTGCTGACGGTGGGCGGCGCATCGTCGCCGCCGCCGCAGCCTTGCAGCAGCGCGGCGGTGCTCAGGCCGCCCAGCGGCAGCATCGGCACGCCGCCCATCAGTTGCAGGGCACGGCGTCGGGTCGGTTGGGTCGGGAGGGTCATCGCTCGGGGGGGGGGGCTGGGTGTTGAAACCCGCGCGATGCTAGGGAGCGTCTGTGACAGTTCTGCGGTTCGCCGCCTTCATTCACCACCGCCGCCGCGGCCGGGTTCATCGGGCAGCGAATCGCCGGGCTTGGCCTGCCAGCCCTGGCGATGGCGCTGCGCGCTGGCGGCGTCGCGCTCCTGCGCCCACAGCTGCTCCAGCTGCTGCCGGCCGGCCTTGGCGATGGCGATCAGCTTCTGCTCGTCGCCCAGGTGCGGCGCCATCTGCTCGACCAGCTCGATGTTGTGCGCGCGAAAGCGCAAGGCCTGCGTGCGTGCGGTGTGCGGTTGCCAGCCCAGGGCTTCGAGCACGCTGCGCGCACTCATCAAGGCCGAGTCGAAGGTCTCGCGTTCGATCAGCTCGACGCCCAGCTGCCGCAGCTGGTAGTAGTGGGTGACGTTGCGCGCGCGGGCCACGACGGTCAGCTGCGGGAA
Source organism: uncultured Bordetella sp. (assembly GCA_964641795.1). Classification (GTDB taxonomy): domain Bacteria; phylum Pseudomonadota; class Gammaproteobacteria; order Burkholderiales; family Burkholderiaceae_C; genus Pseudaquabacterium. Next base: position 2,948 of record CAZXLI010000419.1, read on the forward strand.
GTGCTGGCGCACCAGCTTGGCCACCTCGACACTTTGGTCGATATCGTCGATCGCGATCACGAACACCTTGGCCTGCGCGGCGCCGGCGGTGCGCAGCAGGTCGAGCCGCGTCGCGTCGCCGTAGAACACCTCCCAGCCGAAGCGGCGGATCGCCTCCACCTGCTCGGCGCTGTGCTCGAGCACGGTGGCGCTCAAGGCGTTGGCACTGAGCAGGCGGCCGACGATCTGCCCGTAGCGGCCGAAGCCGGCAATGATCACCGGCGTGTGCTGCGGCTCGTTCAGCTCGGCCAGCTGCGGCTTCGGCCGCTGCGCGGCCAGGCGCGGCACCAGCCAGCGGTCGGACACCACCAGCAGCAGCGGCGTCAGCAGCATCGACAGGGCCACCGCCGCCACCAGGAACGAGGCCGGCGCGGCGCCGATCACCCCGGCCTGCTGCGCGGTCTGGAACACCACGAAGCCGAACTCGCCGCCCTGCGCCAGCAGGATCACGAACACCGGCCGTTCCACCAGCGGCAGCGTCATCGCGCGGCCCATGCCCCACAGCACCAGCGCCTTCAGCGCCAGGAAGCCCAGCACCACCGCGGCGATGCGCCACGGGTACTGCAGCACCACCGCGAAGTCGATGCTCATGCCCACGGCGATGAAGAACAGCCCGAGCAGCAGGCCCTTGAACGGCTCGAGGTCGGTCTCCAGCTCGCGCCGGTATTCGCTCTCGGCCAGCAGCACGCCGGCGAGGAACGCGCCCAGCGCCATCGACAGGCCCACCGACTGCATCAGCGACGCGGTGGCCACCACCAGCAGCAGCGAGGCGGCGGTGAAGATCTCGGGCGTCTCGCTGCGCGCGATCCAGCGCAAGGCCGGCCGCAGCAGCAGCCGCCCGCCAAAGATGATGAGCGCAATCACGCCGAAGGCCTTGGCCGCGCCGATCCAGCCGCTGCCATCGTCGGCGTCCGCCACCGCGCCGCCGGCCACCAGCAAGGGGACGATCGCGAGGATCGGGATCGCCGCGATGTCCTGCAGCAGCGCGACGCTGAGCACGCTCTGGCCCGAGCTGGTGCCCATCAGGTTGCGTTCGGCCAGCGCGCCCAGGCCGATGGCGGTGGACGACATCGCCAGGCCCAGCCCGGCCACCAGCGACAGGCGCCAGTCGACACCGCAGGCCACGCCCACGACCCCCATCAGCGCGGCACTGCCGAGCAACTGCACGCTGCCCCAGCCGAAGATCGGCCGCCGCAGCGCCCACAGCCGCCGCGGTTCGAGTTCGAGGCCGACCATGAACAGCATCAGCACCACGCCGAACTCGGCGAAGTGCAGCATCGTCTGCGGGTCGGTGACGAGCTTCAGGCCCCAGGGCCCGATGACGATGCCCGCCGCGAGGTAGCCGATGATCGACCCCAGCCCCAGCAGCTTGGCCAGCGGCACCGCCAGCACCGCGGCAGCAAGGTAGACCAGGCCGATCGACAGCCAGTTGCCGTGTTCCATGGTCAGTCGTTCAACGCGTCTTGTGGAGTGATGGGGGCCCTGGGCGCGAGTGGCCGGTCGGCCGGGCTTTGAAGTTGGTTTGCCGGATTCGGACATGGCCGCACTCGGCCCATTGCGGTCGTTGGCTGGTGCGATTTGTCCAAGGGCCTCCGACTGCCACGGTGCCGGGTCTCGCCCCGGCGGGCGACCTCCTTTCTTTGCTGGTGCA
>CAZXLI010000420.1:0-4561 GCA_964641795.1 uncultured Bordetella sp.
TGGTGCCGCGCACGATCGAGTCATCGACCAGCAGGACATTGCGGCCCTTGAATTCCTGCGCGATGGCGTTGAGCTTCTGCCGCACGCTCTTCTTGCGCACACTCTGGCCCGGCATGATGAAGGTGCGGCCGACATAGCGGTTCTTCACGAAGCCTTCGCGATACGGCTTGCCGATCTTCTGCGCCAGCTGCATGGCCGAAGGCCGGCTGGATTCGGGAATCGGGATCACAACATCGATATCACTCGGCGGCATCGTGTTGATCACGCGCTGTGCCAGCGTTTCGCCGAGGTTCAGACGGGCCTGGTAGACCGAGATGCCGTCGATCACCGAGTCGGGGCGCGCGAGGTACACGTACTCGAACATGCACGGGTTCAGCGTCGGCGCCTGGGCGCACTGCTCGGCATGAATGGTGCCGTCGAGGTCGATGAAGATGGCCTCGCCCGGCGCGACGTCGCGCAGCACCTGGTGGCCGGTGCCTTCGAGCGCCACGGTTTCGCTGGCCACCATCACCTCGTGCCCACCCCCTTCGGACGCCGGGAGCTCGGCCCGGCCCACCACCAGCGGACGAATGCCGTAGGGGTCGCGGAAGGCCAGAAGGCCATAACCGGCGATCAGAGCGACCACCGCGTACGAACCGCGGATACGCCGGTGCACGGCTTTGACGGCGCGGAACACCAGCTGGGGCGTCAGCGGCACATCGCGGCCGGCGAGTTCCATCTCGTGCGCGAGGATGTTGATCAGCACCTCGGTGTCGCTGCCGGTGTTGATGTGCCGACGATCGACGTCGAACAACTCCTTCTTCAGCGCATGCGCATTCGTCAGGTTGCCGTTGTGCACCAGCACGATGCCGTAGGGCGCGTTGACGTAGAAGGGCTGCGCCTCTTCCTCGTTGAAGGCGTTGCCGGCGGTCGGGTAGCGAACCTGGCCCAGGCCCACGCTGCCTGGCAGCGCGCGCATGTTGCGGGTGCGGAACACATCCTTCACCATGCCGCGGGCCTTGTGCATGAAGCACTGCGTGCCGGCCATCGTGACGATGCCGGCGGCATCCTGCCCGCGGTGCTGCAGCAGCAGCAGCGCGTCGTAGATCAGCTGGTTGACGGGCGCTTTGGAGATGACGCCGACGATGCCGCACATGATGGTGTGAGTCCGTGAGTAGACGAGGGAATCCGGTTCAGGCCGATGGCAGGTGACGCGCCATGTCGGCCGGCAGCACGGGCTTGAGCCCCTGCAGCGCGACATTGAGCATCGCCGCGCCGTGCGACGTGGTCCACAGCGGCGACTGGCGTGCCGGCGTGAAGGCCACCAGCGTGGCCAGCGCCAACAGCAGGACCAGGCCGCGCAGCAGGCCGAAGCCGCCGCCGAGCAGCCTGTCGAGCACCGTCAGCGGCGTGGCCTGGACCAGCAGGCGCACCAGCCGCGCCAGCAGCGACCAGGCAATCAGCACGCCAATGAAGGTGAGCGCGAAGGACGCACCATGGTTCAGCGCCGAGCCGGGTTCGCCGACCGGCACATGGACGCTCACTTCGGGCGTAAAAGCCTGCGCCAGCACATAGGCCACGACCCAGCCGAACAGCGACATCAGTTCGAACACCAGGCCGCGCCACAGGCCGACGATCACCGAGATCGCCAGGACCGCGATCAGGCCGATGTCGACCCAGCCGAGTTCGATCGCGGGCATGCCGTCGCTCACAGCGCGAGGATGGCCACCGGCAGGCCGACGGCCCTGATGCGGGCGGCGGCCTTGTCGGCTTCGTCGCGCGTCGCGAAGGGGCCGACCCTCACGCGCGTGCGCTTGCCGCCGTCGGCCTCGATCACCTGCGTGTAGGTCTTCATGCCGAGCTTCTCGACCTTCTGGCGCGCCTCGCGCAACTTGTCTGCGTCTGTGTACGCGCCAACTTGCACGATGATGCGCGCAGCGCCAGCACTTGCTTCGGGTGCCGGCCTGGCGTCTGCAGCGGCGGGCCTGCCCTCGAGCAAGGCCTGGGCGCGCTGGGCGTCGGCGGATGGCCTGGGGGTCGGCGCGGGGGGCGGCGGAACGACCTTGGGTGCCGATGCGGGCTTGGGCCCGGGCCCCGAGGCTGCTGGCCGCACCGGCGACGCGGCCACCTCGCGCCCCTGCTCGGCGGCGCGTTCCGTTACCACCGGCGCCGGGCTCGGCTTCGGCGCGGGCGTATCGACCGCTGCAGGCGGCTCGACGACCGCTGTGGGCGGTGGCACGACGATCGCTGCCGCCGAGGCTGGCGCAGCCGGCGGAAGACTCAAGGGAGGCGCCGATTCGCGACGAGGAATCTCGATCGGGATGTCCACCGGCACAGGTCGCGGTTGGGTCTCGAACAGCAGTGGGAATCCGAGCACGCCCAGACCGAGCAGCACGGTGGCGCCGATCAATCGGCGTCGGGCCCGCGTGCGCGCGGTGGCGACGGCATCGGGCGCGTCTGCCGCGGCCGGCGATGGGTCTTTGCGCTTGAAGAACGACAGCAATGCCATGCAAACCAGGTGGGGCCGCTTCGGTGCAGGCGAAGGGGGCCGGATCAGCCCAGATGCCGGGCCGCCAAGCGGGGCAGGCCGTCCTTCAGCACACCGCCCACGGTGTAGAACGAGCCGAAGACAACGATTCTATCAGCGGGGTCCGCTGCAGCCGCGGCCGCGCGCAGGGCTTGCTCTGGCGATGCGAACTCGGCGATCTGTGCTTCACGGGCCGTGCCGGCAGCGGCGCGCACCGCATCGGCCAGTTCGGACGCACTGGCTGCGCGCGGCAGCGGCAGGTCGGTGAGATACCAGTGCTCGACGAGCGGGATCACATGCCTGAGCAGCCCGGCAATGTCCTTGTCGCGCATGGCGCCGAAGACGGCATGCGTGCGCGGGTAGAAGCCCATCTGGTCGAGGTTGAGCGCCAGCGCGGCAACCGCCTGCGGGTTGTGCGCGACATCCAGCACCAGCGTCGGCTCGCCCGGCACGATCTGGAAGCGGCCTGGCAGTTCCACCAATGCCAGCCCGGTGCGTACCGCCTGCGCAGTGATCGGCAGGCGATCCCTCAGGGACTCCAGGGCCGCCAGCGCGCCCGAGGCATTGAGCAACTGGTTGGCACCACGCAGCGCCGGATAGGCCAGACCGTTGTAGCGACGGCCGCGTCCGCTCCAGGCCCATTGCTGCTTGTCACCCTGGAAGTTGAAATCGCGGCCGATCTGCCAGAGGTCGGCCCCGACTTCTGCCGCGCAGGCCGCTAGGCTCGCGGGCGGCTCCGGGTCGCTGACGATCACCGGCCGGTTGGCGCGCATGATGCCGGCCTTTTCCCGGCCGATCGATTCGCGGTCGGGGCCCAGGTACTCCGTGTGGTCGAGCGCAATGCCGGTGATCACCGCGCAATCCGCGTCGATCGCGTTGACCGCGTCGAGCCTGCCGCCCATGCCCACTTCGAGGATCACGAGGTCCAGCGGCGCCAGGGACAGGGCCCGCATGATCGCCAGCGTCGTGAACTCGAAGTAAGTGAGCGTGAGCCCCAAGGCGACGCGCGCGGCCTCCACTGCTTCGAAGTGCGGCAGCAGTGCAGCGGCCTGGGTCATCTCGCCGTTGATGCGGCAGCGCTCCTCGAAGTGCACCAGGTGCGGCTTGATGTACAGGCCCACCTTGTAGCCGGCCTGCAGCGCGATGCACTCGAGCATCGCGCAGGTCGAGCCCTTGCCATTGGTGCCGGCCACGCTGATCACCGGCACTTCGAAACGCAGGCCGAGCCGGTCGCGCACGGCGTTGACCCGATCGAGCGTCATGTCGATGGTCTTCGGGTGCAGGCGCTCGCAGTGGGCGAGCCAATCGTCGAGGGTCTGGGGGCTGGCGCTCATCAATGAAAAACCGGGCCGCAGAGGCCCGGTCGGGTGCGGTTGGCGAAGCGGGCCGATCAGGACACTGCGTCGGCGCCCTGGCGCTGGAGCATCGCCAGCATTTGTGCAATGCGCGGCCGCAGCTGCCGACGATCGACGATCTGGTCCACGGCGCCCTTCTTCAGCAGGAACTCGGCACGCTGGAAGCCTTCGGGCAGCTTCTCGCGGACCGTGTTCTCGATCACGCGCGGTCCGGCGAAACCGACCAGGGCCTTCGGTTCGGCCAGGACCACGTCGCCCACGAAAGCGAAGCTGGCCGACACGCCGCCCATGGTCGGATCAGTGAGCACGCTGATGTAGGGCAACTTGGCCTTGGCCAGGCGCGTGAGTGCCGCGTTGGTCTTGGCCATCTGCAGCAGGCTGAACAAGCCTTCCTGCATGCGCGCGCCACCGGTGGCAGTGAAACAGACGAAAGGCACCTTCTGCTCGACCGCTGTCTCGACCCCGCGCACGAAACGCTCGCCGACGACCGAGCCCATCGAACCACCCATGAAGTCGAACTCGAAACAGGCTGCGACCAGCGGCACGCTCATCACTGCGCCGCCCAGCACCACCAGCGCATCGGTCTCGCCGGTGGCCTCCAGGGCGTCCTTCAGCCGCTCAGGGTACTTGCGGCTGTCCTTGAACTTCAGCGGGTCGACCGGCACCACCTCCTGGCCGATCTCGTAGCGCCCCTCTGCAT
>CAZXLI010000421.1:0-4534 GCA_964641795.1 uncultured Bordetella sp.
CGCATCCGCACCTACAACTTCCCGCAGGGCCGGCTCACCGACCACCGCATCAACCTGACGCTCTACAAGCTCGGCGCGATCATGGACGGCGAACTCGACGATGTGATCGCCGCGCTCAAGGCCGCGCAGGTGCAGGCCCAGCTGGCCGCACTGGAAGGCGTGCAGTGACGCAGACGATCGCCGGCGCACTGGCTGCGGCCGCACGCCGGGGCATCGAGCGAGTCGACGCGCAGCAGTTGCTGGCACATCGCCTGCAGCGCCCGCGCAGCTGGCTGCTCGCGCATGACGACGCGGTCCTGCCCGAAGCCCTGGCCGCCGGCTTCGAAGCCGATTGCCAGCGCCTGACCGACGACGTGCCCCTGGCCTATCTGCTGGGCGAGCAGCCGTTCCACGGCCTGTTGCTGCAGGTCTCGCCCGCCGTGCTGGTGCCGCGCCCGGACACCGAGACGCTGGTCGACTGGGCGCTGGCGCGGCTGTCGGAGGCCCACCTGCCGGCGCCCCAGGTGCTGGACCTGGGCACCGGCAGCGGCGCGATTGCGCTGGCCGTGGCGGACCGTTGCCGCCACGCGCGCGTCACCGCGACGGACGTCAGCACCGAGGCGCTCGCGGTGGCACGCGGCAATGCCACGCGGCTCGGCCTTGCGATCGACACGGCCGCCGGCGCCTGGTGGCAGGCCGTGCCCGATCGTCGCTTCGACCTCGTCGTGTCGAATCCGCCGTACATCGCCGGCGACGACCCGCACCTGCCGGCGCTGCGTCACGAACCCCTGCTCGCCTTGACGCCCGGTGGCGACGGTCTTGACGCCATCCGCGCCATCGTCTCCGGCGCCTCGGGCGGCCTGCGGGAGGGGGCTTGGCTGCTGCTGGAGCATGGCTGGGACCAGGCCCAGGCCGTTGCGGCGCTGCTGCGGCAAGCAGGCTTCGCCGACGTGCAGACGCGCCAGGACCTCGCGGGGCGGGCGCGCTGCACCGGCGGCCGCTGGACCGGTGCCACTGATGCGTAGGCGGCACAAGCCCGCGAATTGCAGCGCAATCTGAGCTCTGTTGCTGATCCCGCCACCGGCCGGTGGGCGTACGATGGATCCGAGCGCCGAAACCGAGGAGACAACCATGCGTTTGACCCTTGTGCTGGCACTGGCCGCCGCGGCCACCCCGGCTTGGGCTGGTGGCGAAGGCCTGCTGGCCTCACCCGATGCGCTGAGCCCCCGCTGGCAGGCGCGGATCGAGCTCGACACGGTGCCGAACTTTGGCCTGGGCGGGGTTCCGCTGGGTCCGATGAGCATCCTGCAGACCACGCGACTGCTCGGCGACTACCATCTCGATGCCCTGCAATTCGGCCAGACCGGCGGCCTGCGCCTCACCGGCGGCCTGCTGCTGAACCAGCGCCTGCCGGGCGCCGACCCGCGCGGCAACTGGCCCTATTTCGGCATCGGCTACAGCGGCGGCGGCCTGCGCGGCGACTGGGGCTTCAGCGCCGACATCGGCCTGGCCGCGCAGAACCCAGGCGCCGCGGCGCGCCTGGGCAAGGTCTTCGGCGGCGGCCTCGACCTGAATGACGCGCTGCGCGAGCTGCGCCTGCAGCCGATGATCCGCTTCGGCATGAACTACACGTTCTGATCGGCCCGCTGCGAAGTCGCCGTCTGCCCGGTGCGGGCTTGATCGCGCGCATCGGTCGGCAGGGCCGCTTTGCCGTATAAACCGACTTTGGTTTTCAATTGCTTCTCCCCCACCATGAATGACGTTCAACAACGCATCGACGACATCGTCAAGGGCGGCAAGGTCGTGCTGTTCATGAAGGGCACCAGCCAGTTCCCGATGTGTGGCTTTTCGGGCCGCGCGATCCAGGTGCTCAAGGCCTGCGGCGTGACCGAGCTCACCACGGTCAACGTGCTCGAGGACGAAGCCATTCGCCAGGGCATCAAGGAATACGCGAACTGGCCGACCATTCCGCAGCTGTACGTGAACGGCGAGTTCGTCGGCGGCTCGGACATCATGATGGAGATGTACCAGTCGGGCGAGTTGCAGCAGATGCTGGCCGCCTGACGCCGGCATCGTGACCCAGCGGCTGGTCGTCGGCATCACCGGTGCCACCGGTGCCGTGTACGGCGCGCGGCTGCTGCAGCGCGCCCGCGCCCTCGGGCTCGAGACCCACCTGGTCGTCACGCCGGCGGGCGTGCTGAACGCGCACCATGAACTCGGGCTGGATCGGGCCGCGCTCGACGCATTGGCCGACCGGTCCTATGCGCCGAATGACGTGGGTGCGTGCGTGGCCAGCGGCAGTTTCGCCACCGCGGCCATGGCCATCGCGCCCTGCTCGATGAAGACGCTCGCCGCCGTCGCCCATGGCCTGTCCGACAACCTGCTGACACGCGCCGCGGATGTCACGCTGAAGGAGCGGCGACCGCTCTTGCTGATGGTGCGCGAGACGCCGCTGAACCTGGCTCACCTGCGCAACATGACCGCCGTGACGGAAATGGGCGGCATCGTCTTCCCGCCGCTGCCGGCGTTCTACCACCGGCCACAGTCGATCGACGAGCTCGTCGACGACACGGTCGAACGCGCGCTGCAGTTGCTGGGCGCGCAGCAGGCGCAGCCGAAGGCCTGGGCCGGCCTACGCTAGCCACAGGCGCCGCGCGGCCAGCACGGCATTGGGGTATTCGTCGCGGCCGCGGCTGCCGTTGTAGCGGCCCAGCGCCAGCGAGAGATTCCCTTTCTCCAGCTCCAGGTAGTGGCGCAGGATCACGCAGCCGAAGCGCAGGTTGGTCTGCATGTGGAACAGCTTGGCGGCGTCGCCATCGCCGATCAACTTGACCCAGAACGGCATCACCTGCATGTAGCCGCGTGCGCCAGCCGAGCTGATGGCGTACTTGCGAAACCCGCTCTCGACCTGGATCAGGCCCAGCACGAGCGCCGGCTCGAGCGCCGCGCGCTTGGCCTCGTACCACAGCGTCTCGAGAAACTCGACCCGCGTGTGCAGCTCGCTCTTGCGGCGCTTGAGCTTGTCGCTGGCAGCACCCAGCCAGCGCAGGTAGGCCACCCGGGCATCGCTGTTCGGAAAGGTCGGCCGCGGCGGCGCAGCGCTGGCGATCGCGGCCGAGAGCGCCGTGCGGACCGCGTCGGCCAGGGGCTCTTCGAGTTGTGCGCCGGCCTGCGCCCGCAAGGGCAGCCCTGCGGCACCTGCCGCTGCCGCCGCCAGCAGCAGCCTGCGGCGGTGCAGCGCGTGGCTCATGCCGAGAGGCGGCCCTTCAACAGCGCTGCTGCCTCGGTCAGCGGCACCACACTGGCCTGCGCCTCGCGTCGGCCCTGCAGTTCCACCGTGCCCGCCTTCAGCCCGCGGTCGGAAATCACCACGCGTTGCGGCACACCCACCAGTTCCCAGTCGGCGAACATCGCGCCGGGCCGCTCGCCGCGGTCGTCGAGCATCACGTCGATGCCCAGCCCCTGCAGCCGATCGTGCAGGTGATCGGCAGCTGCCTTGACCTCGGCGCTGCGGTCGTAGCCGATCGGGCAGATCACCGCCTCGAAGGGCGCGATCGCGGCCGGCCAGATGATGCCGCGCTCGTCGTGGTTCTGCTCGATCGCCGCGCCCAGGATGCGCGTGACACCGATGCCGTAGCAGCCCATTTCCATCAGCTGCGGCTTGCCGGTCTCGTCGAGGTAGCAGGCGTTCATGGCCTTCGAGTACTTGGTGCCGAGGTAGAACACGTGACCCACCTCGATGCCACGCTGGATCGCGAGTACGCCTCGGCCGTCGGGCGACGGGTCGCCGGCCAGCACGTTGCGGATGTCGGCCACCAGATCGGGCTCGGGCAGGTCGCGACCCCAGTTGACGCCGGTGATGTGGAAATCGGCCTCGTTGGCGCCGCAGACGAAATCGGCCATCGCGGCCACGGTGCGGTCGGCGATCACCTTCACCGGCTTGCGGGTGCCGACCGGCCCCAGGTAACCGGGCTTGCAGCCGAAGTGGTCCTCGATCTCGGCCACGGTCGCGAAACGCCAGCCGGCCTTCAGGCCCTCGACCTTGCCGGCCTTCACTTCGTTGAGCTCATGGTCGCCGCGCACCAGCAGCAGCCACACGGTGGACTTGACGATGTCGCCGGCCTCGTTCTTCTCGTCGGTGGCCAGCACCAGCGACTTCACGGTGCGCTGCAACGGCAGGCCGAGCAGCGCGGCCACGTCGGCACAGGTGCTCTTGCCAGGCGTCGGCGTCTTGGCCATCGCTTCGCTCGCCGCAGGCCGCGGCCCGGGCGAGAGACCTTCGGCCAGCTCGACATTGGCCGCGTAATCGCTGGTCGGGCAGTAGACGATCGCGTCCTCGCCGGTGTCGGCGATGACCTGGAACTCGTGCGAACGGTCGCCGCCGATCGCGCCGGTGTCGGCCGCCACCGCGCGGTACTGCAGGCCGAAGCGATCGAAGATGCGCTTGTAGGCCGAGAACATGATGTCGTAGCTCTTCGCCGCACCGGCCTGGTCGCGGTCGAAGGAGCAAGCGTCCTTCATCGTGAACTCCCGGCCGCGCCTGAAGCCGAACCGG
>CAZXLI010000422.1:0-4526 GCA_964641795.1 uncultured Bordetella sp.
CGAGAACGATCTGCACGCACTGACTTACGAGACCGAGCAGATGCGCCTCAAGCTCAGGGAGCTTCAGCTCCTGCGCCAGGCCACGGACGCGCCCCCAGTGATAAGGCACCGCGCCGCCCCCGTGCGGAATCACGAACTTCAGCGTGGGAAACCGCTTGAACAGATCGCTGGTCAGGCACTGCATGAATGCCGTGGTATCCGCGTTCAGGTAGTGCGCGCCGGTCGTGTGAAAGCACGCATTGCAGCTGGTGCTGACATGGATCATCGCCGGGATGTCCAGCTCGACCATCTTCTCGTAGATCGGGTACCAGTGGCGGTCGGTCAGCGGCGGGCTGGCCCAGTGGCCGCCGGAGGGGTCGGGGTTCAGGTTGATGCCGACGAAGCCGTACTCCTTGACGCACTTCTCGAGCTCGGGCAAGCAGGTCTTCGGGTCGACGCCGGGCGACTGCGGCAGCATCGCCGCGCCGATGAAGTGGTCCGGGAACAGCTGGCTGACGCGGAAGCAGAGTTCGTTGCAGATCGCCGCCCAGGTCGACGAGACCTGGAAGTCGCCGATGTGGTGGGCCATGAAGCTGGCGCGCGGGCTGAAGATCGTCAGATCGCTGCCGCGCTCCTTCATCTTCGCCAGCTGGTTGGTCTCGATCGTCTCGCGCAGCTCGTCGTCGCTGATCGATAGCTCGCTCACTTTGGGCGCCAGCGCGGCATCCTGGATGCCGGCGATCTGGCGGTTGCGCCAGGCTTCCAGCGCCTTGGGCGCCGTGGTGTAGTGGCCGTGCACGTCGATGATCATCGGGCTCTCCGGGGTGTTGCTGGCGGCCTGCGTGTCAGGCGGGATCCATGCCATGGCGGCGCACGATGTCGGCGGCAGCTGGCGCGGTCATGAAGGCCAGCAGCGCGCGCACGGCATCGGCCTGCCGGGTGTGCACACCGATGCCGGCGGAAAAGGTCGTGAGGATCTGGATGGCCGGCGGCAGCGGGCCGACGATCCGGATTCCGGGCAGGCTCATCAGCTCGCTCAGCTGCTGGAAGCCGAGCTCGGCTTCGCCGCGCGCCACCAGCGTTCCCACCGGCACGCCCGGTGGCGCCTGCACGATGCGGTCCTTGATCGTCTCGGCAATGCCCCAGCGTTCGAACAGCCGGGCCAGTTGCACCCCGCTCGGGCCGGTGGAATAGCCGAGACTGCGGGCGGCCAGCACCGCCTGGCGCAGCGCGGCCTCGCTGCCGATGTCGGGGGCCGCTGCGCCTTCGCGCACCGCCACCGCGACGCCGGATCGCACCAGATCCGTCCGGCTGGCGGCCAGCAGGTGGCCACCGGCCAACAGCTTGTCGATGGCGTCCGACGCCAGGAACACGACGTCGAATGCCTCGCCGGCCTGCACCCGCCGGGCGGCGTCGACACCGCCGACGGATTCAATCGTCACGTCGGCGCCGCCGGCACGCCCGTAGGCTGCACAGAGTTCGGCCAGCAACGCACGCGTGGCCATCGAGGAAATACCGGTGATCGCAGTGCTCATGCCATGTTCAGGGTTGCGCTGGATTCTCGCGAGCGCGCCCCCCCGGCACTAGCCGTGGCCTCCGATATCAGGTATCGCAGCGCGGCATGGCCTACGCGGTCAGCCAGGCTTGGATTGAGCAGCCGCGGCCTGGGGCAGGCCGCGGGCCAGGTCGGCCAGCAAGCGGACCGTGTGGCGCATCAGCGGCCCCGGCCGCTTGTGCGCCGACACCGCCAGGCACAGCACGCTGGACAGCGGCGGATCGCGCAGCGTGCGCGCCACCAGTTCATCGGACCGCCCGGAAGCAGCCACAGCACTGGCGGTGAGCACGGCATGGCCGTAGCCCGCACACACCAAGTCGATGATCGCGGCGATGCTGGAAACCTCCCAGGCGATCTCCAGCTTCAGGCCCAGCAGCACCGACTGCGACTCCAGCAGCCGGCGGATCACATGCGAACGCTCCGGCATGATCAAGGGCAGGCCGGCCAGCGAGCGCAAGGCCACGGGTTCACGCGAGGCCGGCGCCTGGTCGGCGCGGGCAACCAGGCACAACGGCTCTTCGAGCACCGGCGTGATCTCCAGCGCCGGCTGAGGATCCGGGTTGTAGAGCAGCCCGACATCGACGCGACCGGTGGTGATCCACTCGACGATGTGGCTGGACAGGCCTTCGACAATGGCCAGCCTGCCGCCGGGCATGCGGCGCTTGAAGCCGTCGATCAGTGGCAGCGTCAGCTGGCGTCCGATGGTCGGTGGCACGCCGATGGTGACCCGGCCGACCGGTGCGTCCCGCGAGGCTCCCATGTCTTCGCGGGCCTGCGCCACCGCCTGCAGGATGCCCACGCCATGCTCGAACAGGCGCCGTCCGGCCTCGGTCAGCACCACGCCGCGGCCATTGCGCAGCAGCAGGGTCTCGCGCAGGTCGATCTCCAGCGCGCGCACCTGCCGGCTCAGCGCGGGCTGCGCGATGTCCAGCACCAGCGCGGCCTTGCTGAAGCTGCCCAGCTCGGCGACGTGCACGAAGTATTCGAGTTGCTTGAGGTTCACTGCGGCTCGATCTTCGCCGATCGCATCACCGCAGCCCAATGGCGTATTTCCTGGGCCAGCCAGTGCTGCAGTTGTTCGGGTGCACCGCCGTGCAGGCGTACACCCAGCGGCTGCAGCTGCGCGCGCAATGCGGGCTCGCGCAAGGCCGCATCGGCGGCGCGATTCAGCCGCTGGATCACCGCGGGCGGCGTGCCGGCCGGTGCGGCCAGCGCATTCCACGACGAGGCCTCGGCGTCGGCGATGCCGATCTCCTTCAGCGTCGGCACCTCGGGCAAGGCGCTGCTGCGCTGCGCCGAGGCCACCGCCAGCGCGCGCACCGCCTTGGCCTGCACTTGCGACAGCCAGGGCGCGGCGATCTCGACGGCCAGGTCGATCTCCCCGGCGCGCAAGGCCGTCAGCACTGCAGGCGTGCCCTTGTACGGCACCACCACCGCGTCGATGCCGGCGCGGGCCTTCAGCAACTCGGCCGTCAGGTGCTGGGTGCTGCCCGGCGTGATGGAGCCGATCGTCAGCTTGCCCGGCTGCGCGCGGGCCTGTGCGAGCCAGGTCTTCAGGCTGTCGTAGCGCGAGTCCGCCGCGACGAAGAACGCCAGGTCGAAGCTCGCCAGCAGCGCGACCGGTGCGAAGTCCTTTACCGCGTCGTAAGGCAGATGACGGAACAGGCCGGCGCTCACCGCATGGGCGTTGCTCATCAGCAGCAGCGTGTGGCCATCGGGCGCGGCAGCCTTGACGGCCTGCGACGCGACGATGCTGCCGGCGCTGGGCCGGTTATCGACCACCACCGGCTGGCCGAGCGAGGCGCTCATCGCCTGCGCAACGGCACGCGCGGTCAGGTCGGCAATGCCGCCAGGCGCAAAGGGCACCAGCAGCATGATCGGCCGTCCCCCTCCGGGCTGTGCCCGAGCGCCTGGCGCCAGGGCCAGGGCCAGGGCGGACAGCGCGTCACGGCGCCGCAGGCTGTGCATCACAAGAGGTCCCGACAAGAAAAAACGCCATGTCGTTGCGGACATGGCGTTCGGAGGTTTTGGCGGAGTCGGAGGGATTCGAACCCTCGATGCAGGTTTTGCCCACATACTCCCTTAGCAGGGGAGCACCTTCGGCCACTCGGTCACGACTCCAGGCCAGACGCGGATTCTAAACTCAATTCGTGGCGGCTTCCGGCGCGTCCAGGTCGAACGAGCGATGCAGCGCGCGCACCGCGAGCTCCATGTACTTCTCGTCGATCACCACCGAGGTCTTGATCTCGCTGGTGGTGATCATCTGGATGTTGATGCCCTCTTCGCTGAGCGTGCGGAACATCTTGGCGGCCACGCCGACATGGCTCTTCATGCCGATGCCGACGATCGACACCTTGCAGATCTTGGGGTCGCTGGTGAACTGCGTCGCGCCGGTGTCGGGCACGATCTTGTTCTTCAGAAGGTCCAGCGTGCGCTGGTAGTCGTTGCGATGCACGGTGAACGAGAAATCGGTGCGGCCATCGTGCGACACGTTCTGCACGATCACGTCGACATCGATGTTGGCCTCGGCCACGGTGCCCAGGATCTGGTAGGCGATGCCGGGCTTGTCCGGCACACCGACCACGGTGAACTTGGCTTCGTCGCGGTTGAACGCGATGCCCGACACGACGGCTTGTTCCATCTTCTCGTCTTCCTCGAAAGTGATCAGCGTGCCCGAGCGGGCCTCTTCATCGATGTTGATGTCCCAGGGGGTGAAGCTCGACAGCACGCGCAGCGGCACGCGGTACTTGCCGGCGAACTCCACCGAGCGGATCTGCAGCACCTTGGAGCCGAGGCTCGCCATCTCCAGCATCTCTTCGAAGCTGACGGCGGCCAGCCGCCTGGCCTCGGGCACGACGCGCGGGTCGGTGGTGTAGACGCCGTCCACGTCGGTGTAGATCAGGCATTCGGCCGCCTTCAGCGCGGCCGCCACGGCCACGGCCGAGGTGTCCGAGCCACCGCGGCCCAGGGTGGTGATGTGGCCCTGCGGGTC
>CAZXLI010000423.1:0-4510 GCA_964641795.1 uncultured Bordetella sp.
GCGGCCGCATGTTCGTGAAGCCGGGCGACCCGGTGTACGAAGGCCTGATCATCGGCATCCACAGCCGTGACAACGACCTGGTCGTCAACGCCACGCGGACCAAGCAGCTGACCAACTTCCGCGTCAGCGGCAAGGAAGACGCGATCAAGATCACGCCGCCGATCGAGCTGACGCTGGAGTACGGCGTCGAGTTCATCGACGACGATGAACTGGTCGAGATCACGCCGAAGTCGATCCGCATCCGCAAGCGCTTCCTGAAGGAACACGACCGCAAGCGGGCCCAGCGAGAAGCGGCCTGATGTCGCACACCCGCGCCGTCGGCCTGATGGTGCTGGTGACGCTGATGTGGAGCATCGCCGGGGTCGTGACCCGGCATCTCGATTCGGCGCGCAGCTTCGAGGTCACCTTCTGGCGCAGCCTGTTCAACGCGCTGGCGCTGCTGGTGGCCTTCGCGCTGATGCGCGGTCCCAGCCTGGTGCAGCGCTTCGCGCAGGGCGGCAAGGCGCTGTGGTTCTCGGGCCTGTGCTGGACCGTGATGTACACCAACTTCATGGTGGCGCTCACGATGACCACGGTGGCCACCGTGCTGGTGACGATGTCGATCGCGCCGCTGGTCACCGCGCTGTTCGCGCGCCTGTTCCTGCGCCACCGGCTGCCCGCGCGCACCTGGGCGGCGATCGGTGTGGCCGGCCTCGGCATCGCCTGGATGTTCGGTCGCCAGGCGCTGGAGGGCGGGTCGTCCCTGACGGGCATCCTGGTCGCGCTGGGCGTGCCGCTGGCCGGCGCGACCAACTGGACGCTGCTGCAGCACATCCAGCAGCGCCAGCGACGGCAGCCTGATGCACCCGAGCCGGACATGCTGCCGGCGGTGCTGATCGGTGCCGTGCTGTCCGCCGCGATCACGCTGCCGCTGGCGTGGCCGATGAGCGCCTCGGCGCACGACCTGTCGCTGCTGGGGCTGCTGGGCGTGGTGCAGCTGGCCATTCCCTGCCTGATCGCGGTGCGCGTGGCGCGCGTGCTGCCGGCGCCCGAGGTTTCGCTGATCGCGCTGCTCGAAGTGATCTTCGGCGTGCTGCTGGCCTGGGTGGGCGCGGGCGAAGCGCCTGGCCCGACGGCACTGCAGGGCGGGGCGCTGGTGATCGGTGCGCTGCTCGGCAACGAACTGCTGTCGCTGCAGCATCGGCGCGCCGGGCTGGCCTGAGCGCCGCGCGGCGCTGGGGTTCAGCGTTTCAGGTGGCGGCGCGCTGGCTGCCCGCCAGCAGTTCGTCGATCAGCACGTCCTTCGCAGCCCATTGCTGCTCCATCCAGCGACCAACCCGCACGCGCTGCGCGCGATTGCCGATCACGTCGCTGCCGCGTAATTCGGGCGTCAGCTCCTGCAGCGAGACGCGCACCACCACCTCGTTCAAGCGGCCGCACAGCAGCTGCCAGAAGCTGGGGGTGCCCTGCGGGTAGACGATGGTGACGTCGAGCATGGCCTCGAACTGATCGCCCATCGTGGCCAACGCCATGCCCAGGCCGCCGATCTTGGGTTTGAGCAGGTGGCGGAAGGGGCTGCGCTGCTCGGCATGCTTGGCGGGCGTGAAGCGCGTGCCCTCGACGAAATTGATCACCGTCGTCGGGATGCGCTTGAACTTCTCGCACGCCTTGCGGGTGGCTTTCAGGTCGCTGCCGCCGGCATCCTTGCCGCGGCGCACGAAGGGGAAGTCCAGCGCCCACCAGGCCAGGCCGATCACCGGCACGAAGATCAGCTCGCGCTTGAGGAAGAACTTCAGGAAGGGGATGCGGCCATGAAACACCCTCTGCAGCACGAGGATGTCGACCCAGCTCTGGTGATTGCTGGCCACCAGGTACCAGCCGCGCGGCCGCAGTCCCTCCACCCCGGACACGTCCCAACGCGCACCCGGCGCGGCCAGCGCGATCCAGGCGTTGTTGTTCCGCACCCAGGCCGAGGCCAGGGCATTCAGCACCCGGTCGCACTGCGTGCGCAGCGCGATGATGGGCAGGAGCTTCAACAAGGCAGGCGGCAGCATCAGGCCGAACACCAGCAGGGTGTTCAGGACCAGCAACAGGCCGGTCAGGCAGCCGAGCAACACGGACGATAGGCGCGCAAGCATGGCGGCATTGTGGCCCAGGTACCACCCGCCCCGGCGCGCGGTGTCGCACGCGCGACAGGGGTGGCTAGGGCAAGTGCCCCAACCGCTGCGCGGTGATATCGATACCATTGCCCGGTGGCCAGTTGGGGGCCCGCACACGAGACGAGGTGCATTGCATGACGCTGAATCGGCGACGCCAGACGGGCGGCACCGTGCCGCCGGAGTTCGAAGAACTCAGGGCGCCGGGTCCGTTCCAGCTGATGCTCGAGGCCCGGGCGCCCTGGGAATGGGCCGCGATGCTGGCCGCGACGCCCTGGCTGCGCCAGCTGCCGATCGGCGATGGCCATCCGGTCATCGTGTTCCCCGGACTGGGTGCCACCGACATCACCACCGCGCCGCTGCGCACCTTCCTGGCCGACCGCGGCTACACCGCCTACCCGTGGAAGCTGGGCTTCAACTTCGGCCCGCGCCACGGCGTGCTGGACGCCCTGCGCGAGCAGCTGCGCCATGTGGCCGACCGCCACCGCGAACGGGTCAGTCTGATCGGCTGGAGCCTGGGCGGCGTCTACGCGCGCGAGCTGGCCAAGGAGATGCCCGACAGGTCGCGCTGCGTCATCACGCTGGGCTCGCCGTTCTCGGGCCACCCCCGTGCCACCAATGCCTGGCGCTTCTACGAGATGGTGAGCGGCCAGAGCGTGATGCACGACCCGGCGTTGATCGCGCAGCTGCGCGTGCCGCCCAGCGTGCCGACCACCTCGATCTACAGCAAGACCGACGGCGTGGTGGCCTGGCAGTGCAGCCTGAACGACGGCGAGCCGCACACCGAGAACATCGAGGTGCATGCCAGCCACGTTGGCATGGGCATGAACCCGCTCGCCCTGTACGTCATTGCCGATCGGCTGCAGCAGGATCCCGAGCGCTGGGAGCGCTTCGACCTGCGCGGTGCGCGGCGCTGGTTCTACAAGGTCACCCACCATTCGCCGATGCAGGCGGCCAACGGAGCCTGAACCCGATGCGAGTGCGTTCCAACGGCCTCGAGTTCGAGGTTGACGACCAGGGCCCGCGCGATGGCGAGCCGCTGCTGATGATCATGGGCCTGGGCATGCAGCTCATTGCCTGGCCCGACGAACTGGTGGCCCAGCTGGTGCAGCGAGGCTTCCGCGTCATCCGCATGGACAACCGCGACATCGGCCTGAGCAGCCACCTCGACCACCTGGGGGTGCCCAGCCTGTTGCGCGCCAGCTTGCGGCACGCGCTGCGGCTGCGGGTCCATTCGCCCTATCCGCTGAAGGCGATGGCCGACGATGCGCTGGGCGTGCTGGACCAGCTGGGCATAGCCCGCGTTCACCTGTGCGGCGCATCGATGGGCGGGATGATCGCGCAGCACCTGGCTGCCTCACATCCCGAGCGCGTGAAGAGCCTCACGCTGATGATGACCAGCTCCGGCGCGCGGCATCTGCCGCAGGCGCGGCCGGCCGTGCGGCGCGCCTTGCTCAGCCGTCCTCAGGGCACGGACACCGCGGCGCGCGTGAACCACGCGATGCGCATCTGGGCCCTCATCGGCAGCCCGGGCTATGCCCCCGATCCCATGCGGCTGCGCCAGCGCCTGACGCATTCGATCGAGCGGGCCTGGCATCCCGCCGGGGTGGCGCGCCAGCTGGTTGCGATCGCCGCCGACGGCGACCGCTCGCCGATGCTGGCCCGCATCCGCGCACCCACCCGCGTGATCCACGGCAAGGAGGATGCACTGGTGCCGGTGCATGCCGCACACGACCTGGTCAAGAAGATCGAGCAGGCGCAAGCCGACATCATTCCCGGCATGGGCCACGACCTGCCCGAGGCCTTGCTGCCGCGCTTCGCCGAGGGCATCGCGGAGAACGCGGCGCGGGCCGGATAGTCCCACGCCATCGCACCGGCCACGGGCCGCTGGGATAATCCCCGCGGTGATGACTGCCGCCCCTGCCACACCGGTCAATCCCTGGCGCCTCTCGGTCGCGCCGATGATGGATTGGACCGATCGCCACTGCCGCTATTTCCACCGCCTGATCACCCGCCGCACGCGGCTGTACACCGAGATGGTGACCACCGGTGCGCTGCTGCACGGCGATGTGCCCCGGCACCTGGACTTCAATGCCGAGGAGCATCCACTCGCGCTGCAGCTCGGCGGCAGCGAGCCGGACGACCTGGCGCACAGCGCGCGGCTGGCGCAGCGCTGGGGCTACGACGAGGTCAACCTGAACTGCGGCTGCCCGAGCGAGCGCGTGCAGCGCGGCGCCTTCGGGGCCTGCCTGATGGCCGAGCCCCAGTTGGTGGCCGACTGCATCAAGGCCATGCGCGACGCGACGTCGCTGCCGGTCACCGTCAAGCACCGCATCGGCATCGACAAGATTGAGAGTTATGACTTCGTGCGGGAC
>CAZXLI010000424.1:0-4442 GCA_964641795.1 uncultured Bordetella sp.
CGCCGGTGGCCTGGTCGAGCGCGACGATCTGCGCATCGAGCGTCGCGAAGATCACCAGGTTGTCGTACAGCGCGGCACCGCGGTTGACCACGTCGCAGCAGGGCATGATGCCCTCGGGCAGGCGGTGCTCGTACTTCCACAGCTTCTTGCCGGTGGCCGCATCGAGCGCGAAGAGGCGCGAGTACGAGGCGGTGACGAACATCTTGCCGTTGTGGATCAGCGGCTGCGATTCCTGGCCGCGCTGCTTCTCGCCGCCGAACGAGAAGGCCCACACCGGCGCCAGCTTGCCGACGTTGGCCGCGTTCACCTGCTTCAGCGGCGAGTAGCGCTGGCCGTTCGTGCCCAGGCCCCAGGAGAGCACCTCCTGGCCGGTCTTGGGCGAGTCTTCGATCATCTGCTCGGTCACGGCGGCCAGCACGGCATGGTTGGCGGCCAGGGTGCCGAAACTCAGGGTCAGCAGGGCGGCAAGGGGTTTCAGTCGCATGGTGGTGTCTCCTCGGGTGGGGTGGCATCTCTTCGGCAACATCCATGCCACTGGCAATCGCGGCGTGATGGAGCAGTTCGTGGGCTGACGAGGCGGCCGCAGCCTCAGGGTTTCTCCGATCGGTGCTCCAGGCTTGCACAGCGCGCGCGCCGTGCCGTGACACCGCCAGGCCTCAGCGCGCCTTCAGCGCAGCCTGCTCGTAGGCCGGGTACAGCCGCACGATGTTGCGCAGGCTCTCGCTCTCGTACGCGGCCCAGCCGCGGAATTCGGCCGGCGCGGGCAGGCGCAGCACTTCATTGAGCTCGAGCCCTTGGTCGGCTGCTTCGCGCAGCTGGCGGTCCAGCCACGCGATGTAGCGCAGCGTCATGCCGATGCCATCGCCCGCCAGTTCGCCGTGGCTGGGCACGACGTGGCGCGGCGGCGCCATGCCGGCCAGCGCGCGCAGGCTGGCCTGCCACGCGGGCAGCTTGGCATGCGGCATCGTCGGCACGCGGCGGTTGAACACCAGGCCGCCGGCGAAGAGCACGTCGCCGCCGGCCGTGCGCACGCGCAGCAGCAGGTCGCTGTCGGTGTGGCCGGCGAGTGCGGTCCATTCGAGCTCGACCTGGCCGATGCGCTCGCGGCCCGGCTTCAGCTCGGCATCGGGCAGCAGCGCCTCGGTGCCTTTCATCCAGGCGCCGCACAGGCGGTACAGGTTGTCTTCGTAGGCCTTGGCCTCGCGCTGCATGCCGGCGCGCGTGCGCGCGGTGGCCAGCCGCGGCACGTCGGCGAAGGCCTGGTTGCCGAGGAAGTAGTCCGGGTGCAGGTTCAGGTGCACCACGCGCAGGATGGGCTCGCGCGTCGTGCGTTCGATCAGCGCGCGCAGCTGCTCGCCGAAGCGGCGCGAAGGGCCGGTGTTGATCACCACCACGCCCGCGCCGGTGACGACGAAGCCGGTGTTGATGATGTGGCAG
This sequence comes from uncultured Bordetella sp., assembly GCA_964641795.1. Taxonomy (GTDB): domain Bacteria; phylum Pseudomonadota; class Gammaproteobacteria; order Burkholderiales; family Burkholderiaceae_C; genus Pseudaquabacterium. The sequence goes on from CAZXLI010000424.1 coordinate 1,438, forward strand.
CCGTTGGCCGGCGAGAAGTCGGCGTTCGCACCGGGCACGACGTACACGCCTTCGGCCAGCGGCTGCGCCTGCAGCCGGTAGTCGAGCGTGGTCGGATCGGCCTGCGCCCACACCAGTGGCGGCAGGGCGCACAGCATCACCAGGACGAACGACAGGCCCAGCAGGCGCAGGCCGTTCATGGAATGGTCCCGTCGAAGCGGTTGCCGTTGTTGTCGGTGCCCACCAGCCGCAGGGGGCCGGGCGGCGGGTCGGCGAAGTCGAAGCTCAGCAGCGGGTTCTCGCTGATCGGTTCGTGCAGCTTCAGGCGCAGCAGCTCGCGGCCTCGTGCGTCCAGCAGGCTCAGCCGCTGGAGGTAGAACGCCGGAATGCCGTTGGCCAGGCCGGTGTCCATCGGGTGCATCACGCGCACGCGCACACGGGCGCCGCCGCCCGCCGGGCTGCTGGGAAACACGCGGCCGGTGATCGTGCCCAGCGTGCTGGACCAGCTGCCGTCGCTGCGGCTGGCGCCCGGCAGCGTGCAGCCACCGCCGGCCGAATCGACGAAGCCGCTGCCCACATGCCAGCGGCCGTCGCCCGCCAGCACCGCGGCGCGTACCGGGCTGGCCTGCTCGAGCTTGAAGCGCAGGCTCACGCGGGGCAAGGCGTGCAGCGGCTGCAGCTCGATCACCTGGCGGATGGGGTTGCGGTCCACCAGCACCAGCAGGCGCTGCACGCCGGCCAGGCCGTCGGCCGCGATGGTGACCGGCACGTTCATCGCGTCCTCGGCGAACGGTGGCACCTGCACCTGCACCCGCGGGTCGAACACCACCGGCGCGGCCGGCACGAGGAACTCGCGCTTCAGCTCGGGCCACTGGAACGAGCCGTAGGGGTCGCCGCCGGTGTCCTCGGCCCGCAGGCGCGGTGTTCCGAGCGTGGCACCAACGGCCAGCGCCCTCAAGGCAGTGCGTCGCTGCATCGTGTGTCTCCTGCCGCACGACGCTGCAAGAAATGTGCAGTGCGGACTTGACCGCGATGCGGCCCGAATCGCAACAACCAGCGCCTGGCGGCTGTGCCTGCGCCGCGGCCGCTGTCACAGCCTGGAGCAGTGCCTGCGTGGTTTCCCGCGGTGACCGTGCGTCGAACCCCGCGCTGCCACGTACTTGGCGGGCTATGACGGGCTGGCACGCGTCCTGCCCCTTGATCGGCGTCTCAACCCCCCCCTGTTCCAGGAGAACCCCATGGACATGCTCGAGCCCGGCAAATTCGGTACCCAGGTCGCTTTCAAGGCGCGCTACGGCAACTTCATCAACGGCGAATGGGTGGCCCCCGCGCAAGGCCGGTATTTCGAGAACATCACGCCGGTGACCGGCCGGGTGTTCTGCGAGATCCCCCGCTCCACCGAAGAAGACATCGAGCGCGCGCTCGATGCCGCGCATGCCGCCAAGGCGGCCTGGGGCCGCACCTCGCCGGCCGAGCGCGCGAACATCCTCAACCGCATCGCCGACCGCATGGAGGCCAACCTGGCCACGCTGGCCGCGGCCGAGACCTGGGACAACGGCAAGCCGATCCGCGAGACGACCTATGCCGACCTGCCGCTGGCCGTGGATCATTTCCGTTATTTCGCCGGCTGCGTGCGCTCGCAGGAAGGCACGATCAGCGAGATCGACGAGAACACCTACGCCTACCACTTCCATGAGCCGATCGGCGTGGTCGGCCAGATCATCCCGTGGAACTTCCCGCTGCTGATGGCGGTGTGGAAGCTGGCGCCGGCGCTGGCCGCGGGCAACTGCGTGGTGCTCAAGCCCGCCGAGCAGACGCCGGTGTCGATCCTGGTGCTGATGGAGATCATCGGCGACCTGCTGCCCAAGGGCGTGGTCAACGTCGTCAACGGCTTCGGGCTCGAAGCGGGCAAGCCGCTGGCCTCGAGCAAGCGCATCGGCAAGATCGCCTTCACCGGCGAGACGGGCACCGGCCGGCTGATCATGCAGTACGCCAGCCAGAACCTGATTCCGGTGACGCTGGAGCTCGGCGGCAAGAGCCCCAACATCTTCTTCGCCGACGTGATGAGCAAGGACGACAAGTTCTTCGACAAGGCGCTCGAAGGCTTCGCGCTGTTCGCGCTGAACCAGGGCGAGGTCTGCACCTGCCCGAGCCGGGCGCTGGTGCAGGAATCGATCTACGAAGCCTTCATCGAACGCGCGGTCAAGCGCGTGCAGGCCATCAAGCAGGGCAACCCGCTGGACATGACGACGATGATCGGCGCGCAGGCCTCGAGCGAGCAGCTCGAGAAGATCCTGGGCTACCTCGACCTCGGCAGGCAGGAAGGCGCCCAGGTGCTGACCGGCGGCGCGCGCAACCGGCTGGAGGGCGAGCTCGAAGGCGGCTACTACGTGCAGCCCACGGTGTTCAAGGGCCACAACAAGATGCGCATCTTCCAGGAAGAGATCTTCGGCCCGGTGGTCTCAGTGACGACCTTCAAGGACGAGGAAGAGGCGCTGGCCATCGCCAACGACACGCTGTACGGCCTGGGCGCCGGCGTGTGGAGCCGCGACATGAACACCGCCTTCCGCATGGGCCGTGGCATCCAGGCCGGCCGGGTGTGGACCAACTGCTACCACGCCTACCCGGCGCATGCGGCCTTCGGCGGCTACAAGCAGTCGGGCATCGGCCGCGAGACGCACAAGATGATGCTCGACCACTACCAGCAGACCAAGAACCTGCTGGTGAGCTACAGCGAGAACGCGCTGGGCTTCTTCTGATCGACGGAATTCTAGACGCCGAGGTACGCGGCCAGCGCCGGGCTGGCGGCCACCTCGTCGGCGCTGCCGCGCAGCACCACCTGGCCCTTCTGCAGCACCAGCGCGCTGTCGCTGTGCGCCAGCACGCGGCGGTAGTCGCGGTCGACGATCAAGGTGGCGATGCCGCTGGCGCGGATCTCGCCGATGACGCGCCAGATCTCGGCCACGATCAGCGGCGCCAGGCCCTCGGTGGCCTCGTCCAGGATCAGCAGCTGCGGATGCGTCATC
>CAZXLI010000425.1:0-4421 GCA_964641795.1 uncultured Bordetella sp.
CGCCTGGGCTCCACCGGCCTGGGTCATGGCGTGGCCATTCCGCACGGCCGCATCAAGGGGCTGAAGAACCCGCTGGCCGCGGTGCTGCGTGTGCAGCAGCCCATCCCCTTCGACGCACCGGACGACGAGCCGGTGAGCCTGCTGATCTTCCTGCTGGTGCCCGAGGCCGCCACACAGCGCCACCTCGAGATCCTGTCCGAGATCGCCGAACTGCTGTCCGACCGCGAACTGCGCGATCGCATGAAAGCCGCCGAAGACGCCGCCACGCTGCACAAGCTGATCGCCGACTGGGCGCCGCTGAAGTCCGTCGCATGACAAGCCACCCCGGCAGGGGACCGGTCGCCACAGGCGACCAGAAAAGCGGGGTCGTGGCCGGAGCAGCCCCAGGCGATCCGGGTTTCCCGGTCGACTGGGGTAGCCCCGCGGGGGCGGCCGCCAGGCGGCCGGGGCCCCGATGAAACCCACCTCGATCAGCGCAGAGGCCTTGTTCGAGGCCCATCGCGAAATCCTGCGCTGGGAGTGGATCGCCGGCCACGCGCACCCGGAGCGGCGCTTCGATGAAGCCGCGGTACGCGATGCGCAATCGGCTGCCGACCTGGTCGGCTACCTGAACTACATCCACCCCTACCGGGTGCAGATCGTCGGCCGGCGCGAGGTGGCCTACCTCTCGTCGTCCTCACCCGAAGACCAGGAACGGCGCATCTCGCGCATCGTGACGCTGGAGCCGCCGGTGCTGATCGGCGCCGACGGCGTCGCGCCACCCGACCGCCTGGTGGCGATGTGCGACCGCGCCGAGATCCCACTGTTCACCACCAGCGAATCGGCCGGGCAGGTGATCGACATCGTGCGCGCCTACCTGGCGCAGCTGTTCGCCGACCGCATCACGCGCCACGGCGTATTCATGGACATCCTTGGCCTGGGCGTGCTGCTCACCGGCGAATCGGGCCTCGGCAAGAGCGAACTCGGGCTCGAGTTGATCTCCCGCGGCCATGGCCTGGTGGCCGACGACGCCGTGGACCTGTACAAGGTGTCGCAAAGCGCACTGGAGGGCCGCTGCCCCGAGCTGCTGATGAACCTGCTCGAGGTGCGTGGCATCGGCCTGCTGGACATCAAATCCATCTTCGGCGAGACCGCGGTGCGCCGCAAGATGCGCCTGAAGCTCATCGTGCACCTGGTGCGCAAGGAAACGATGGAGCGCGAGTTCGAGCGCCTGCCCTACGAGCCGCTGTACGAGGAGATCCTTGGCATCCCGGTGCGCAAGGTGGTGATCACGGTGGACGCCGGCCGCAACCTCGCGGTGCTGGTCGAGGCCGCGGTGCGCAACACCATCCTGCAGCTGCGGGGCATCGACACCTACCAGGAGTTCATCGAACGCCACCAGCGCGCGATGGAACAAGGCGAGGAATAGCTACTTCGTCTTGTGCGGGCACGCCGGCTTGGTGCACACCGCATACAGCGCCAGCGCGTGCTCGTGCAGGTCGAAGCCACGCTCCTGGGCGACGGCACGCTGGCGCCGCTCGATCTCGGGGTCGAAGAACTCCTCAACCCGACCGCAGCTCAGGCACACGAGATGGTCGTGGTGCTGACCTTCGTTCAGCTCGAACACCGCCTTGCCGGACTCGAAGTGGTTGCGGGTCAGCAGGCCGGCCTGCTCGAACTGCATCAGGACCCGGTACACCGTGGCCAGGCCGATGTCGGCCCCCTCGGTCAGCAGCGCCTTGAACACGTCTTCGGCCGTCATGTGGCGCTGCGACGTGCGCTGGAAGACCTCGAGGATCTTGATGCGCGGCAACGTGGCCTTCAAGCCGCTGCTCTTGAGTTCGTCGGCATGCGTCATGGCAAGAGAGTCCGGCATCGAAGTACGGGTCGCTAGAATCGCCGGATCATATCGAGTGCCGTGCAGGCTGCCCATGACGTGGCGCCCACAGCCCTTCTCCCCTTGGTCCTACCGGGTACTTGCATGGCAAGCCTTTCGCGCCCTGTTTCCTTGTTGTGCCACGCCGCCGCCCTGGCGAGCCTGCTGACCGCTGGCGGCTGCTCGTCGATCCAGTCGACGACGGACAGCCTGCTGTACTCGATCACGCCCTACCGCATCGACATCGTGCAGGGCAACGTCGTCACCAAGGAGCAGGTGGCGCTGGTCAAGCCCGGCATGTCGCGCAACCAGGTGCGCGACATCCTCGGTTCGCCGATGCTGACCGACATCTTCCATGCCGACCGCTGGGACTACATCTTCACCATCCGCCGCCAGGGCACCGAGCCGCAGCGCATCAGCGTGGTCGCTTTTTTCGAGGGTGACGCGCTGAAGAAGCTGGACGCGCCGGCGCTGCCCTCCGAGCGCGAGTTCGTCGCCTCGATCAGCCGCACCAAGGCCAGCGGCAAGACCCCGGTGCTGGAGCTGAGCGAGGCGCAGAAGGAAGCCCTGCCCAGGCCGCCGAAAGCCGAGGCGCCGGCCGCGGCGCCCACGGGTGCGGTGCGCAGCTACCCACCGCTGGAGCCCTCGTGAGCAGCCCCGTGCGCCTTGCGATCGCCGGCGCCAGCGGCCGCATGGGCCGCATGCTGATCGAGGCCGTGCTGGCCGCGCCCGATTGCGAGCTGGCCGGCGCGCTGGATGTGCCCGGCAGCCCCAGCCTCGGCCAGGATGCCGGCGCCGCGCTGGGCCGCGGCACCGGCGTGGCCATCACCAGCGATCTGCGCGCCGGGCTGGCACGGGCCCAGGTGCTGATCGACTTCACCCGCCCTGAAGGCACGCTGGCGCACCTGGCGGTGTGCCGCGAACTCGGCGTGAAGGCAGTGATCGGCACCACCGGCTTCGATGCCGCGCAGAAGGCCGAGATAGGCGCCCTCGCGCGCGACATCGCGGTCATGCTAGCGCCCAACATGAGCGTCGGCGTCAACGTGCTGATGCGGCTGATCGACCAGGCCGCGCGCATGATGAACCAGGGCTACGACATCGAGATCATCGAGGCCCACCACCGCCACAAGGTCGATGCGCCCAGCGGCACCGCGCTGCAGATGGGCGAGGTGGTGGCCACGGCGCTCGGCCGCTCGCTGAAGGACTGCGCGGTCTACGCGCGGGAGGGCGTCACCGGTGAGCGCGACCCGTCGACCATCGGCTTCAGCGCCATCCGCGGCGGCGACATCATCGGCGAGCACACCGTGCTGTTCGCCGGCACCGGCGAACGCATCGAGATCTCGCACAAGTCCTCCAGCCGGGCCGGCTATGCCCAGGGCGCGCTGCGGGCCGCACGCTTCCTGGCCACGAAGCCCAGCGGACTGTTCGACATGAACGACGTGCTGGGCCTGCGCTGATGGAAGGCCTGGCGCAGTTCTGGGCCCAGAGCGACGGCATCGGCCGTGCGGTGGCCAGCCTGCTGCTGGTGATGTCCGTCAGCGCCTGGTCCGTCATCCTCTGGAAGGCGTGGGTGCTGCAGCGCGCGCGCCGCGACATCGCCCGCGCAGTGCCCGCCTTCTGGGCCGCCGAATCGATCGACGCCGGCGCCACGCGCCTGAACGCGCTGGACCGCGAGCAGGTGCTGGCCCCGCTGCTGGCCGCCAGCGCACCGCGCGCCGGCGGGGCGACGCTCGAAACCCGCGGCGCGCTGGAGTCTCAGCTGACGCGCCGCCTGCGCGATGCGCTGCACGCAGGACTGGCGCACCTGCAGTTCGGCCAGGTGCTGCTGGCCTCGATCGGCAGTACCGCGCCTTTCATCGGGCTGTTCGGCACTGTCTGGGGCATCTACCACGCGCTGGGCAGCATCGCGGCGGCCGGTTCGATCACGATCGAGAAGGTCGCCGGGCCGGTGGGCGAGGCGCTGATCATGACCGCCGCCGGCCTGGCGGTGGCGATTCCCGCGGTGCTGGCCTACAACCTGTTCGGCAAGTGGGTCGCCGCCTGCGAGGCCGAGCTGGAAGGCTTCGCGCACGACCTGCGCGAGATGGCGCTCGAAGGCGCGAAGACGCGCGGGTAGGAGGCCGGACATGAGCTTCGGCCGTCTCGAAAGCCCCAGCGCGTCGCGGCCGATGAGCGACATCAACATGACGCCGCTGATCGACGTGATGCTGGTGCTGCTGGTGATCTTCATGATCACCGCGCCGCTGATGAGCTCGAGCCTGAAGCTCGAGCTGCCGAAGGCCGATGCCGCGCAGCCAAACGACGCGCCCCAGTTCATCAGCGTCGCGCTCGATCCGCAGGGTCAGCTCTTCTTCGGCGACGAGGCGCTCGACCCCGCGGCCTTCGCCGCGCGCGTACTCGAGACCGCGCGCAAGAACCCGAAGACCGAGGTACAGCTTCGCGCCGACAAGGGCGTGCCGTACGGTCGCGTCGCCGAGCTGATCGGCGTGGTGCAGAAGGCCGGTCTGAACCGGATCGGGTTCGTCACCGAGTCGCCGAGCGCGGCCCCGCGCTGACCCGCCCGGTG
>CAZXLI010000426.1:0-4378 GCA_964641795.1 uncultured Bordetella sp.
CCACCGCCTTGCTGGCGGCCACGCTCTCTTCGGCCGGGCCGGCGTCGAGGTCGTTGACGACGACCTTGGCGCCTTCGCTGGCCAGCTTCATCGCGATGGCGCGGCCGATGCCCCGGCCGGAGCCGGAAACGATGGCCACTTTGCCTTCGAGCTTTTTCATGGGTTTCTCCAAATGCGATTCGTTGTGGATGAGGGGGCAGTCAGTCCAGGGCGACGAGCGCGTCGCCGCTGAGCGTGACCTGCTCGCCGTTGCGCGAGGCGGTCAGCTCGATGCGCGCGCAGGGGCGGCCGCGGTATTCGAGCTTTTCGACCACCTTGCCGCTGCACTGCACGCGGTCGGCAACCTGCGTGATGGCGGCGAAGCGCACGCCGTAGCTCAGCAGGCGGCTTTGCGGCACCCACTGGGTGAGTGCGCGCGCCAGGTAGGCCATCGACAGCATGCCGTGCGCGAACACGTCCTTCATGCCCGCCTTGCGGGCGAAGTCGAGGTCGATGTGGATCGGGTTGTGGTCGCCCGAGGCGCCGGCGAAGAGGGCCAGCGTGGTGCGCGTGATCGGCGGCAGTTCCAGCGTGGGCATCGCGTCGCCAACGTTAACGTTCTTGGGATCGAAACTCATCTGCGTCTCCTTTCGCGCTTCAGCCGTGGCGCACGACGAGGATGCCGCGCATGTCGGCCACATGCTCGCCGAGCTGGTTGGTGACCTTGGATTCGCGCACCACGAACTCGAGCAGGCCGCCCTTCTTGTCGTAGATGTCGGTGACCTTGGTCTCGATGCGCAGGGTGTCGCCGGCACACACGGGGGCGCGGTACTCGAAGCGCTGCTCGCCGTGCAGCACCTTGCCCAGGTCGATGTCGAAGGCCTGGATCATCTTCATCGACACGCCCGCATCGCTCTCGGCGCCGAAGTAGAAGGTGGGCGGCGCGACGATGCCGCGATAGCCGGCGGCCTTGGCCGCCGCCTCGTCGGTGTGGATGGGGTCGGTCAGGCCGAGCACCTTGGCGAAGAAGGCGATGCGCCCCTTTTCGACTGTCCACAGCGTGGGTGGCGGCGCATAGCCGATGTGTTTCTTGTCGATCATGGGTAGGCCCTTTCTCAAGCCGTTTGGTAGAGGGTCACGACGCAGGCGCCGCCGAGGCCCAGGTTGTGCTGCAGCGCGGTGCGTGCACCCTTCACCTGCCGCTGCTCTGCCGTGCCGCGCAGCTGGTGGGTCAGCTCGTAGCACTGCGCCAGGCCGGTGGCGCCCAGCGGGTGGCCCTTTGAAAGCAGACCGCCCGACGGATTGGTGACGACCTTGCCGCCGTAGGTGTTGTCGCCGTCGCGCACGAACTTCTCGGCACCGCCCTCAGGGCACAGGCCCAGGCTCTCGTAGGTGATCAGCTCGTTCTGCGCGAAGCAGTCGTGCAGTTCGACGACGTCGACGTCCTGCGGGCCGATGCCGGCCGATTCATAGACCTTGCGGCCAGCCTCCAGGGCCATGTCGTAGCCGACGACGCGCATCATGTCGCTCGACGCGAAGGTGCTGGGGAAGTCGGTGGTCATCGCCTGCGCCGCAATGCGCACCTGGCGGTTCAGGCCGTGCTTTTTGGCGTAGGCCTCGGAGCAGATCACAGCCGCAGCGGCGCCGCAGGTGGGCGGGCAGGCCATCAGCCGGGTCATCACGCCCTCCCAAAGCGTCGGCGAGGCCATCACTTCGTCGACCGAGACTTCCTTGCGGAACAGCGCCAGCGGGTTGTTCATCGCATGGCGGCTGGCCTTGGCGCGGATGGCGGCAAAGGTCTCGAGCTTGGTGCCGTACTTGTCCATATGGGCCTTGCCGGCGCCGCCGAAGTAGCGCAGCGCCAGCGGAATCTCGGGGTGGCCGACCAGCTCGTCGGTGACGTGGTCGAACTGCTCGAACGGCGTCGGCCGGTCAGGGAAGGCGGCCTTGATCGCGCCTGGCTGCATCTGCTCGAATCCGAGCGCCAGCACACACTCGGCCGCACCCGACTGCACCGCCTGGCGCGCCAGGAACAGCGCCGACGAGCCGGTGGAGCAGTTGTTGTTGACGTTGAGCACCGGGATGCCCGTCATGCCCAACGGGTACAGCGCACGCTGACCGCAGGTGGAGTCACCGTACACATAGCCGACGAAGGCCTGCTCGATGGCCTTGTAGTCGACGCCGGCATCTTTGAGCGCCAGTTGCGCAGCCTTCTCGCCCATCAGGTTGTACGGCTCGCTGGCGCCGGGCTTGGCAAAGGGAATCATGCCGACGCCGGCAACGATGACTGTGTGGTTCATGGAAAGCTCCTGGGGTTGGAAGTGGCCGCAAGGCCGTGACGAATGCTTGGAAAGGAACCGAGGCCGCCAGACCGGTTCGCGGCCTCGCCGGGCTTCAGGCGGCGAGCCATTGGCGCTCCACCTCATGGCGCTGGATCTTTCCGGTACTGCTGCGCGGGAACGACGCCAGCTCGACGAACCGGATCTCCTTGGGAACTTTGAACCCGGCGAGCTGCCCGCGACAGCCCGACAGCAAGGCCTCGTGGTCGACGCTCGCGCCCGGCTGCAGGGCAACAAAGGCAACGGGCACCTCACCCCAGCGCCCGTCGCGCCGGCGCACGACCACGGCATCGGCCACACCGGGTTGCGCCAGCAGCACGCGCTCCACTTCGGCGGGATAGATGTTCTCGCCGCCGGACTTGATCAGGTACTTGGCGCGGTCGACGAAGTCCAGCAAACCATCGGCGCGACGCGTGAACAGGTCGCCCATGTGGAACCAGCCGCCGCGGAAGTCGTGCGCATTGACCGCGGGCGCGTTCCAGTAGCCGGAGAAGAGCGTCGGACCGCGGATCGCCGCCTCGCCCGGCACGCCGGCAGCCACATCGCGATCGTCGGCATCGACCAGCCGCACGCGGCAGAATCCCGACTCGCGCTTGGCCAGGCTCTGGGGCACCACGCCTGGCGCCAACAGCGCCCCGGACGCGGGCGCGAGGCCCGTCTCGGTGGCGCCAAAGCTGTTGATGTAGGGCGCGCCTAGCAGACCGGTCAACTCCGCGATCTGCTGCAGCGGCACCAGATCGGCCATCGCGCCGACCAAGCGCACGCCGCGCGGCCGCGTGCGGTTGCGCCGCAGCCCCTCGATGAGCGGGGCGATCATGCCCGGCATCGCCACCAGCCAGCCGAGCACCTCGCGCTCGATCGTCGCGCACAGGCGATCCACATCCAGGCCATCCTGCACGATGACCTTGCCGCCGATCATCAGCGTGGCCAGGCTGAAATCGGTGGCGGCCATGTGGAACAGCGGGCTCCAGGCGACGTAGGCGTGTTCCGCGGTGATGCCGTACTCGGCGGCAAAGCACATCGCCCGCGCCACCATCGCGCGCTGGCTGATCACGGCCCCCTTGGGCAGGCCGGTGGTGCCGCTGGTGTAGAGGATCACCAGGCCCTGCTCGGCGTCGACCTCGAGCAAAGGATCCGCGTCGACGCCGGGGGCCACGAAGCCGTCGAACTCGGCTTCGAGCCCGATCACCGGACAGTCAGACCAGCCGATGCGCACGAGCAAGTCGGCATACCGCCTCGACACGAAGACCAGGCGCGGCGACACGAGGCGAAGGCAGTGCGCAGCCTCGGCATCGGCCAGCCGCCAGTTCAGGCAGGCAACGATTGCACCGATCTTCGCGGCGGCCAGCTGCAGCCCGATGTATTCGCGCCGGTTCTCGGCCAGCACCGCAATGCGCTCACCGGTTTGGACGCCGCTGGCCAGCATCGCTTGCGCAATGCGGCTGGCCCAGCGGTCCAGCTCGGCGAAGCTGAGCACCCCCTGCGCATCCTGCAGCGCGGGCGCGTCGGGTCGCAGGGTCGCCTGCTTGCGCAGCAGGTCGGCCACAGTCATGGGCAAGGCATCGCTTTGCATCTCGTCTTGATTAGGACAAACCCGACAACCCAAGTACCGAACCGCCCGCTTGCGTGGTCGACTCGGGGGTGACAACTCGCTTCGGCAACTTGCTTCGGTGCGCGTCATGGCCAGTCTACCGAACGCTTGACAGGTTGACAACACCGCGATACGCTTTGCGGCAAATTCGTGACCCACCTTGGGCGTCACAAACACCGTCACATGACGGCAGGAGACAGTTTTGGATTCGAATTCCGCACTCCTCTATGAGCGGCGGGCTGACACGATTTGGCTCACGCTGAACCGGCCCGAGGCGATGAACGCGCTGTCGGACGTGCTGTGCGACGAACTGGCTGAGGCCATCGACCGCATCCGGCGCGATCGTGATGTGCGCGTCGTCGTGCTTACCGGCGCCGGCAAGGCCTTCTGCGCGGGCGCCGACCTCAAAGGCGTGTTCGAGGGCGGTACCGCCGCGCCGGACGCCGAGGATCCGCTGAATGCCTTCCTC
>CAZXLI010000427.1:0-4348 GCA_964641795.1 uncultured Bordetella sp.
TGCACGGCCCGGCCTGGCATGCGCACGAGATGCTGTTCGGCTTCACCCTCGCCGGGGTGGTGGGATTCCTGTTCGCGGCCGGGCGCAACTGGTCGGGCCAGCCCACGCCCACCGGGCCGGCGCTGGCAGTGCTGGCCGGGCTGTGGCTCGTCGCGCGCGTGCTGGCCCTGACTCCGTTCACCACGGCCACCGCACTGGCCAACCTGGGCTTCGCCTGGGCCTGCGCCTGGGGCCTGTGGCGTGCGCTGCATGCCGGCGGCAACCGGCGCAACTACTTCTTCGTGGCGCTGCTGGTCGCACTGGGCCTGGCCTCCGTTGCCGTGCAGGCCGCGCTCGCGGGCCTGTTGCCGCTGCCGGCCTGGGCCGGGCTGCAGCTGGGGCTGGACCTGGTGCTGTTCATCGTCTCGGTGATGGGCGGCCGGGTGATCCCGATGTTCACGAACAACGGCGTGCCCGGCGCGCAGGCCCAGCGCCAGCCGATGGTCGAGCGCATGGCGCTGGGCAGCGTGCTGGCGCTGCTGGCGCTGGATGCCAGCGGCCTGCCCGCGTCCTGGGGCGTGCCGCTGCTGCTGGCCACGGCCTTCGCGCACGCCTGGCGGCTGTGGCTGTGGCAGCCCTGGCGCACGCTGCGCACGCCGCTGGTGTGGGTGCTGCACGCGGCCTATGCCTGGATCCCGGTGCACCTGCTGCTGCGCGCCGGCGCCGCGGTCGGCTGGGTGCCACTCTCGATCGCCGCGCATGCGCTGACCGCCGGCGCGATCAGCGGCCTGATCATCGGCATGATGACGCGCACGGCCCGCGGCCACACCGCACGCCCGCTGCGCGCCGACCGCTGGGACGTCACGATGTACGCGCTGGTGCTCGGCGCCGCCGTGCTGCGCGTGGCGCTGCCGCTGCTGTGGCCGGCGAGCTATGCCGTGGCCATCGGCGTCTCGGCACTGCTGTGGTCGGCCGGTTTTGCCACGTATGCGCTGCGTTATGGACCGATGCTGCTGAAGCCGCGGCTGGACGGCAAGCCGGGGTGAATCTGCCGGTCGCAGCGGCCGATGGCCTGGAACAGGGCTATCAGTTCCCGCCCGCCGCCCGACCGGCGCCAAGGTCCAGCCAGTCCGGCTCCTCGAAGGGCTTGTAGGGTCCGGTGCCGCTGTGCCCGGCCTCGTCGGCCGGCACGAAGCAGCCGCGCTCGACGTCGAACACGTGGACCTTGCCGTCCTCGATCACGTAGTGCCAGCCGTGCAGGAACAGCTCGCCGGCCTCGACACGGCGGCGCACCATCGGGTAGGCCATCAGCCGCTCGAGCTGCAGCACCACGGCGCGCTGCTCGGTGCGGCGCAGCGCTTCCTCGCTCATGCGCACCGGCAGCGCGGCCTCGCGCGCCAGGCCCAGCCAGGCCTTCAGGTGCACCGCCTCGTCGGGCGTCTCGCCGTACAGCGCGCGCATCGCACCGCAATGGCTGTGGCCACAGACGATGATGTGCTTCACCTTCAGGTTCAGCACCGCGAACTCGATGGCCGCGGCGGTGCCGTGCAGGCCCGACAACCCGTCGGCCGGCGGCACCAGTGCGCCGACGTTGCGCACGATGAACAGCTCGCCGGGGCCGGCGCCGGTCAGCAGGTAGGGCACCAGGCGCGAATCGCTGCAGCCGATGAACAGCGTGCTCGGATGCTGGCCCTGGTCGACCAGCTCGCGGAAGCGCTCGCGATAACGCGGGAAGTAGTCGGTGTGAAAACAGCGCAGCCGCTGCAGCAGGCCATCGTCCCCGGGCGGGTTGTCCGGCATGGCCGCTGGCCTCACTGCACCAGGGGGCTGTCGCTGGCCTCCAGCGCCACGCCCTGCACGTCGGTCGCTGCGGCCAGCAGCTGCAGGTACTGGCGCAGCGCGGTGGCATAGGCCTGCTGGCGCAGCGCCAGGCGCACGGCGCCATGCACCGCCTCGTAGGGCTGGGCCTGGCCGGCGTCACGCGCCAGCACCTCGACGATGTGCAGGCCGAAGCGGCTGTGCACCAGCCGCGGCAGCACACCCACCTCGGTCTGCGCGAACAGCTCGCGCGCGAACTCGGGCGCGCAATCCTCGCGCCGCAGCCAGCCGAGCTGGCCGCCTTCGGCCGCGCTCGGGCAGTTGGACTGCTCGCCTGCACGCTGCGCGAACAGCGCCGGCTGCGCGCGCAGGTCGAGCAGTGACTGCTCGGCCACGCGCCGCAGCGCATGGATGTCCACGCCGGGCGTCACCGCGTACAGGATGTGGCGGGCATGCACCCGCTCGCCGATGCTGTAGCGCGCCTGGTGCACCGCGTGGTGGCGGCGGCAGGCGGCCTCGTCGGGCTCGGGCACCTGCAGCTCGGCGTCGAGCAGCGCCTCGATGGCCTGCGCGGCAGCGGCGCTGATCACGCCATCGGCATCGGGTGCATCGTCGGCCGCGAGCAGGCCCCGCTGTTGCGCACGCTGACGCAGCAGCTCGGTGCAGGCGCGCTGGCGCAGATCGTCCTCGCCCGGCCGCTCATCGGGGCGGTGCAACGGCACCTCGCCGACGCGGGCAGGCTCCAACAGCTTCAGTTCTACCGACATGGCGGGCTCCCGGGCTCAGATCTTGCGCACCGGCAGGCCATGGCCGGCCGGCACGTTGAGGCGGCGGCTGCGCGCCACCTGGTAGGGCCGCAGCAGGTACAGCACCGAGGCGAAGCCGCTCCACACATGCACCAGCCGCGTGAACGGGAACACCAGGAACACGCTCATGCCGAGGAACATGTGCAGCTTGAACAACCAGCCCGCCTCGGCCAGCTGTTCCACCGCGCCGCCACGGAAGGTGGCGATGCGCTGCGCCCATTCGCCGAAGCGCATCATCAGGCCGCCATCCAGGTGCTGCGCCGACAGGCCGATGCTCGCCAGGCCCAGCGCCAGCTGCACCCACAGCAGCACCAGCAGCGCGATGTCGCTGGTCTTCGAGGTGGCGCGGATGCGCGGGTCGGTGAGGCGCCGGTGCAGCAGCAGCGAGACGCCGATGAAGCCCAGGGTGCCGGCGATGCCGCCCGAGACCATCGCCAGCAGCTGCTTGTTGCCCGCGCTGATGAAATGCTCGTACAGCCAGTGCGGCGTGAGCATGCCGAAGCCGTGGCCGAAGAACAGGAACAGCACGCCGATATGGAACAGGTTCGAGCCCCAGCGCAGGCTGCCGGTGCGCAGCAGCTGGGACGAATCGCTCTTCCAGGTGTACTGGTCGCGGTCGAAGCGGATCAGGCTGCCGACGAAGAACACCGTCAGGCAGACATAGGGGTACAGCCCGAACAGCAGGAAGTCGAGCATCGGGGTCTCGTGGCTCATGTGGACGCTCCGGAATTCTGATAGGCCTTGCCGCGCACGATGTGCACCGGCTGGGGCGTGTTGGGTGCCTGCTGGCCCGCACTGCTGCAGCCACCGAAGGCCTCGGGCTCGGCCCAGCTGGCGTCCAGCGCCTCCTCAGGGGGCAGCGTCACGGGCTGCACCTTCTCGCCCGCCAGCTCCAGCACCGCGCCGATCACCGCAGCATAGGCATTGCGCTTCTCGGCCAGCGCGCCATGCAGCGCGTTGAGGATGTGCGCCATCTCGCCGAGGAACTCGCGCGCCGTACGCGGTTCCTGGGTCGAGGCGAACTCCAGCACCGCCGGCAGGTAGTCGGGGAACTGGCCGTCCTCCAGGTACAGGCCGGCACCGGCGTAGGTGTTGCGCAGGTCGATCATCGCCGGGCCGCGGTCGCGCGAGTCGCCGTGCACATGCTCGAACAGGTGCAGCGCGGTGCGGCGACCGTGGTCGAAGGTCTCGACATAGCGCGCCTCCACCTCCAGCGGATCGCCGCGCTGCAAGCCGGCGATCAGGGTCGCCAGCGCCGTCCGCGTACCGGCGGACAGACCGCGCGCGTCAGCCAGCAGCTGGGCCAGCGCCGGCAGGTCGGCGCGCAACGCCGCATCGGGGTAACCCAGCAGATGGGCGAGTGCCCGCAGGCTCAGGTTCATGGTCATGGTCATGGTCCTCGCCGTCATACCGTGCTCTTGATCGGGATCGTGCGGCGCTTCTTGCCGCCGAACAGGCTGAGCTCGCTGGCGCCATCGGAACAGCCGTTGCCAAACGAGAAGCCACAGCCGCCCTTCATGTCGAAGGTGTTCTCGGCGTACTCGCGGTGCGAGCTGGGGATCACAAAGCGGTCTTCGTAGTTGGCGATGGCCATCGTGCGGTACATGTCCTGCACCTCGGCCGGCGTCAGGCCCACCTGCTGCAGCGCGGCCAGGTTCTCGCTGCCGTCCACGTGCAGGCCGCGCTGGTAGGCGCGCATCGCCAGCATGCGTTCGAGCGCGCGCACGACCGGCGTGGTGTCGCCC
>CAZXLI010000428.1:0-4340 GCA_964641795.1 uncultured Bordetella sp.
CGAGGCGAAACCGTCGAGCAGGCACTTCCACCCACCAACCCACAGCGAAGGGATACCAGCACCATGAACGCGACGACCACCAACACCGGCTCCAGCACCCAACCCCAAGACGACGCGGGCGTTCCCCCCGTGCCCCCCGAGGCTCCCCATCAAGCAGGGGCGGGCGAAGCCCAGGGCGGGGACGTGGACCAAGGCCAGACGGTGGACCAGGACACCGGCGAGGGCGGCGACGCTGCCGCGCGCAGCTTATCTGGCATGTCCGCCACCTACTCGCCCGACGACAACAAGCTGCGGCTATACAGCGTGACGCGCCTGGATAGCGCGACGTATGAGCGGGTGAAGGCGGCCGGCTTCAAGTGGGCGCCCAAGCAGGATCTGTTTGTGGCGCCCATGTGGACGCCCGACCGTGAGGACCTGCTCACCGAGCTGTGCGGCGAGATCGACGACGAGGACACGAGCCTGGTCGATCGGGCTGCGGAGCGCGCCGAGCGCTTCGGGGACTACAGCGACAACCGCGGCCGCGAGGCGCACGCAGCCCGGCGCGCAGTGAGTGCGATCACCGACAACATACCGCTTGGCCAGCCGATCCTTGTGGGCCACCACAGCGAGCGGCATGCTCGGCGCGACCAGGAGCGTATCGAGAACGGCATGCGCCGCGCGGTGCGGCTGTGGGACACCTCCGAATACTGGAGCCGGCGCGCTGCAGGGGCGCTGCGGCATGCGAAGTACAAGGAGCTGCCCGCGGTGCGGCACCGCCGCATCAAGAAAATCGAAGCCGATCGCCGCATGTACGAGCGCCGCGTGGCCGAGTGCAATGCCCAGCTCGCGGCCTGGCAGCCGGTGCAGACGCTGGAGCAAGCGATGGCGGTGGCCAACGTGTGCCACCTCTCGCACAGCTTCAGCCTGGCCGAGTACCCGCGCGAGGCACCGGCCAGCCAGTACGAGGGCCCGATGAGTCTGTGGTCGGCGCTCGATGGCGCCGTGGCCACGGTGGACCAGGTGCGCGCGATCGCGCTGGCGTACTACCCCAGGGCGATCACGCTGGCCCAGCGCTGGCTCGATCACTTCGACAACCGGCTGACGTACGAACGCGCGATGCTGCAGGAGCAGGGTGGCCTCGCAGCCGACCGCTTCGACATCCAGGTTGGCGGCAAAGTCCTCGTGTCGGGTGAATGGGTCGTGGTCACGCGCGTGAACAAGCGCGAGGGCAGGGTGAACAGCCTGACAGTGAATCGCCGCTATGTGCGCGTGATCGGTATCGAGGAGATCAGGGACTACCAGGCACCCAGCGCCGAGGCGGCGGCGGCAGTGAAGGCCGCCACCAAATTGCCGCCGATCACGAACTATCCCGGCGAGGGCGTGCTGGAGATCAGCCAGGCGCAATGGGACAAGGTCTACAAGGACCACAAGCGGACTACTTTGGCCAAGGCCACTGCGACCACGGCCGCGCACCGCCGGCGCGAGGTCGACAACTTCGTAGCCCGCAGCCTGGGGCACGAGCCGGCCAAGGCCAGCCAGTGGGTTACGACGCTGGTGTTCATCCAGGACGCCACGCGCGTGGACCCGCCCCTCAAGCCGCAGGAGCCGCAGCCGCAGGAGACAAGCGCCAAGGGCCCGGCCGGGCCCGGCCTGCCGGTGCCAGGCCTGCCCGCACCCGAGCGGATCGCGCCGCGCGCGCTGCACCAGCCGAAGGGCCCCACCGAGTTCGACGCGATGCGAGAGCAGCTGCGCCAGGGCATCCAGGTGGTATCGGCGCCGCAGCTGTTCCCCACGCCGCCTGAGCTTGCGCGGCGCATGGTGGCGATCGCCGATCCCAAGACCGGCCAGCGCGTGCTCGAGCCCAGCAGCGGCACGCTGCATCTGCTGGAGGCGCTGCCGTTCATCGCACCGACCGATGCCGCCGGCAAGCGGCGCCAGTACGGTCTCGACGTGGTCGCGGTGGAGATCAATCACGCGCTCGCGCAGCTCGCCCGCGCCAGTGGCCTGGCCGGCACCGTGCTCTGCCGGGACTTCCTCGACGTGACGCCCGAGGAGCTCGGCGAGCGCTTCGACCTGGTGCTGATGAATCCACCCTTCGTGAACGCTGCGGACGTGAAGCACATCGAGCACGCCGCGAAGTTCTTGAAGCCCGGGGGCACGCTGGTCGCCGTCTGCGCAGCAGGACCGCGCCAGCACGAGCACCTGCAGCCGCTGGTCGAGCACTACGGAGGCACCTGGGAGCCCCTGCCGGCCGACACCTTCGCCGAGGCCGGCACGAGCGTGCGCACGGTGCTGCTGAGCTTCACCGTGCCGGCCGACGAGGTGGCCGAGGCCTGAGCAGGGCGCGAACGGCCAACAGGGGGGCATGTGCCGCCCCTGTCGGCCGGGCTTACCGAACACACCTACCCCCTTTCGACGAGATGATCATGAAGACACTTCAAGCCGCCTTGAGCGCGATGTTTAGCGCGCCGGGGCACACGGACCCGCACCGCCGCGCGCGCGAAGAAGCGCGGCGCTTGGGCGCCGAGATTGGCGCCTGCTTCGAGAAGCTGCCCGGTGGCGGCATGAATGTGTGGCCGCCCAAGGGCTGCCAGGCCGACCCATTCGAGGCTGACCACTACGCGCCCGACTGGTCCGATGCGCTGGCGCGCGTGCGCGCCTACGCCGCCGGGATGTCCGCCGCCATCCCGGCGTGCCTGCAGCAGCTGGCGCCACGCACGCGGGCGCTGCTCAACGACTCGTTGTGCAATGACGAGGTGTCTACCGACGACGAGCTGCAGGCGCACTGGCGCGCCGAGCTCGGCCTCACGGCTGAGCAGGCGCAGGCGGCCATTGCCTACCGGCCGCGGTGCCTTGTCGAGGTGTTCTATCGGCCGTTCATCGAGACGCTGGACACGGTCTAATTGCCCGGCACCACGAAGGGCCCAAGCAACGGGGAGCAACAACGATGGGTCAGGATTTCAGGGACGAGCAGGAGCGCATGCGCGAGCGCGCAAGCGCCGCCACGGCGAGGGCTGGCCAGGCCTTCTTGCGGCTGCTGCAGATCGCCGAGCGCAGTGACACGGGCCAGGCGCGCCGCATCGCACACTTCATCGCATCGGCCTATAACTCGTCGGCGTTTCCGTTCGATCTTTATGAGCTGCGCGCTGTCGATGAGGCGATCAGTGATGACATTCTCGCCTGCCTGGACGGCCTGCGCTGGGCGGTGGCCGACCTGCACACACTGGTGCCCGATGGCGACCAGCGCGTGCGGCGAGTCATCGACTCGTGGGGCCTGCAATGGCCCCCTGAGAAGTGAGCGGCGCGCCGCCCGACTGGCCGTTTCCGGCGACGGACGCGTCTCCGGTCTGGGCCGCCTGGTACCGGCAACAGACGCGCGCCGCTGCTGAGGCTGCGCTGCGCAAATCGGCGCAGGAAGCTGCCGCACGTGGTCCTGCTGTTCGCAGGCCTGCAGCTGCGCATCGCATCGACGATCCGCTGTCGGTAGTCTTGCGTCCTGGGCAGGTCCAGCGGCTTCGGTGCGCCGGCCTCGAGACGCTGGGCGACCTGCACCGGGCAGCCCAGCAGGGCAGCCGGTGGTGGGTCTTCGCTCCTGGCATCGGCGAGGTGCGGGCGCGCGCGATCGAGAGCCAGGTGAGCGAGGCCCTGGGCGCCACGTAGCCGCGTGCTGTCGCGGCTATGTGGCGCCCAGGGCAAGGCCGAGTGCCGCCGGCGGTTTTCGCGGACGCGAAAGCGCCGTGTCATCACCCGTCGCTAGAGTGCGCGGCCGATGGCGAGCACTCAACAGAACAACGATCAGCCGAACACCGGCAACCCCCACGACCAGGCCGAGCCGGCCAGCGACCTTTGGCGCTGCGAGAGCTGCGGCGCCAATACCAAGCTGCACTATCGGCGCCGCGATCCCGGCAACTGCGCCAACTGCGGCGCTCGCGCCTGGGTGCCCTGGCATCGCCGCTCCCCTCCGACTCATCAAGGTTCCTAGCGCGCGGATAGTGCGGCCGCCGTCTGCGGCCTTGGCCAGCCGCCGAAGCTAGCGGCTTGGCGCCGCAGTCGTGGTGCGTCGGCTGGTGATCGGTGCGCCCGGCCTCGATCGTCGCGCCAGTCGCTTTGCTTGGTGTCACGCCGATCGCAGTAGCCGGCCGGGCGCATGACCTGGTGCGGGCGGGACGCGCGCAGCCGTCGCGCCGGCTCGAGCTGAAGACTCGTGCCGGCACGCCCGCTGCCCTTGCGCGTTTGCCCTCAGGCCCTGGGAGCAGCGCGTGCGCCAGGCGTCCCACCGCGCTCCCCCCTCCAGCCCCCGTCATCAGGTGAGGGGGACTGGAGGGGGGATCTTCAATGCGGTGGGCCGGGAAGCTGGCGCA
>CAZXLI010000429.1:0-4337 GCA_964641795.1 uncultured Bordetella sp.
AGGTTCTCTTCCTGAATGCCGAAGGCCCAGTCGGCCACCAGGTAGCGCGGGTTCGCGATCGGCGTGTAGGGGAACGCCTGGCCGACGATGGCCACCGGCACGCCGTTGACCTTGCGCAGCGTGAAGGGCTTGAACACCGGGTCGCCGAAGTCCTGCGTCTTGACGTTCTGTGCCAGGAACTCGATGCGGCCGGCGAAGTCCTTCTCGACGATCTGCTGAACACGCGCCATGCCGTAGGTGAATTCCCAATGGCCGGTCATCACGTCGACGCCCAGCAGCAGGCAGGCGTCGACCATGTCCTGCGCCTGGGTCCACAGCGCGGTGGCCGAGCCCTGCCAGGTGTCGCCGCCATCGAGCAGCAGCGCGCCGGGACGGCTGGCCTTCAGCCGCTTGACCAGCGTGGCCAGGTGCGCAAACCCGCCGACCTTGCCGTAGCGCCGTGCCGCGCGCTCGAAAT
This sequence comes from uncultured Bordetella sp., assembly GCA_964641795.1. Lineage (GTDB taxonomy): Bacteria > Pseudomonadota > Gammaproteobacteria > Burkholderiales > Burkholderiaceae_C > Pseudaquabacterium. Next base: position 458 of record CAZXLI010000429.1, read on the forward strand.
CGAGGAAGGTGAAGGCATGGGCTTGGGGCGTGCCGGGCCGCAGCCCGCAGGCCTTCAGCAGCGACTCGCCCACCCGGTGCGGCAGCTGGCCCTGCAGGCTGCCGATGCCGAGGTTGACGCTGGGCTCGCGGAAGTGGATGGGTAGCAGCTGCGCATGGCAGTCGGTCATGTGCAGCAACGAGACATTGCCGAACGGCGCAATGTCGTACAGCGCGGCCTCGGCCGTGGCTGCATCGGCCTCGGCATGCGGGCCCAGCGCCATGCCGGCAGCCGACGCGGCCGCCAGGACCTGCAGGAATTCGCGCTTGCTGCAGCTCACTGGTTGACCGGCGATTTCGGGTCGAGCAGCAGCGCCATCAGGTCGCGGATCTGCTTTTCGTCGAGCAGCTTCGCGTGCCCGAAGCGGGGCATGTTCGAGCAGGCCGCGTAGGCCTTGCTGTTCCACAGCTTGCCCCAGGTATATTGGACGATAGGGGCGGTGGCCGGGTCGGCCACGTCCTTCACGCCGCGCAGCTTGCCGTAGTTCCACAGCGACGGGCCGATGGTGCCGTGCGAGATCTCCTTGCGGTCGATCTGGTGGCAGTTGTAGCACTGGGCACCGTTGGCCGAAGGGCTGGCGCTGGCATCGGTCCAGGTCATGCCACGGCCGTTCTGCGCGAGCTTCTCGCCTTCGCGCCAGTCGCCGATGTACTGGCCGCCTTGCGGCCATTGGATGGTGGCCATCGCTTCGGCCTCGATCTGCTTGCCGACCGCATCGGACGGGGGCGTCGGGCTCGAGCAGGCCGCCTGGCCCAGGTCCTGGTTCAGGCGGTCGACCTTCGCGATGCCCTGGTCGCGGAACGAGGCCTTGATCATCGCGGCCGCCTGGCGGTCGAGCTCTTCGGGCGGCGGCAAGGTGGCACATCCGGCCAGCCAGCCGGCCACGCCGGCAGCCGCGACAGCGAGCAATCGATGGAGGTTCTGCATGGTGAGATTGGGCTCCGGTTCAGCGTTTCAGTGCCGGCGCGATGGATTCGGCGCCCTGGGCGTTGACGCCCATGTAGACGCCCAGCGCGATCGTCACGTCGGAGGCGAAGCCAGGGTAGGGGAAGCGCTGCTGGCGGTAGCAGTCGTTCAGGCGGCGCTGCATGCTCCACATCTCGCCGCTGGACACGCGGTAGGCCGGCCAGGCCGCGAAGCCGATGCCGTTGCCGGGGTTCTTGGTCAGATCGGGCAGGTCTTGCAGGCGGATGCGCTTGCCGGCTTCACCGTGGCAGCTGGCGCACGAGAAGTCCATCGGCCCGGCGCGGAAGAAGAAGGCGCGCTTGCCCAGTTCGTAGAAGCGTTTCTCCTCGGCATGGCCCTGTGGCAGCGCCATCTTCATGCCACGTGACTCGCTGGAGATCCAGGCCGCCAGCGCGGTGACGGTGGATTGCTCGCCCTTGTCGAACGGCGTGGTGGCGATCTCCTTCGCGTTGAAGCCCTGCAGCGTTTCCATGCAGGTCAGCAGACGCGATTCGAGGTCCTGCACGCGGCCGGTGTCGGCAAACCAGCGCGGCAGCTGCACCCAAGCGCCCTTGACGACGCCGGCGCCGAGACCGAGGTCGCAACGCTCGAGCGTCGCGTTCTTCGGGCCGCGAGCGGTCTTCCAGAGCGCTTCGCCCTTGGCCTCGAACAGCTCGGCCGGGTTGCCGTCTTCGAGCATCTTGCGGTACTCGGCAATGCCATCGGCAGCCGACTTGGTCTGGGCCAGGGCGGGCGCGGCGGCGCCGAGGGCGGCGAGCATCAGCGCGATCGATCGCGCGGGAACTGGCATGCGCAGCATCGTCATGGCGCTCTCAGGACACCACGGCTTCGTCGGTGCGGGTCTCGCCCCGGTTGTCCTTCCAGGTGACGGCGATCTTGTCGCCGGCCTTGGCGCCCTTGATGTTGAACTGCAGGAACGGGTTCTTCGACACCGAAGGACCCCACTGCGCGGTGAGCACGGTCTTGCCGTTGTGCAGGGCGGTGACGTCCTGGATGTACCAGGCCGGGATGAGCTTGCCGGCGGCGTCCTTGCGCTGGCCGGTCTCCATTTCGTGGCTCATCAACACGCGGACGGTGGCCTTGTCGCCGGCCACCTGGGCGCGGATGCGCATCGGATCGGTTGCCATGGGGATTTCTCCTTGTGCTTTGGGTGTTATCAGCCGCCGCAGCCGCCGAGCGTGACCTTGACTTCCTTCTGCGCGAACAGCACCTTGCCGTCGCCCATCATCGCCACCGCGTAGACGTTGGAGGTCTGCCCCATCTTCACGCGGGTCGAGAAGCTGGCTTCCACCGCGTCGCTGACGTCGAACACCGCGGACAGCACGTTCGGGTTCTTCTCCACCAGCAACAGCAGCTTCTTCGCGCCGGGCAATGCGGTGGCGACGCCCACCGGCACCACCGCGCCGTTCTCGGCGATGTCGGGGCCGGTGAGCGTGACGTCCTTGCTCTCGACAGGGGCGCCACCGCCGAGCGCCTTCACGGCTTCGGCCATGGTCTTGGCGTCGAAGGCGGCCGTGTTGTAGGCGGCGCGGGCGGCCTCGGGCAGGAGGCCGGCGCCGGCCAGCAGCGCGGCCACCTTGGCCGAGTGCGAGAGCATCTGTCTGCGGTTGAACATCAATGAACTCCTGGTTGTCGCGAGGGTACCGAGGGCAGGGCGCCGGGCCGGAGCGGGCGAACCCGCAACCGGACATGGGTCAGGGTTTGGCGCCGCCCGCCAGCCACTGGGCGATGAGCTTGCCATCGTTGTCGGGCAGGGACTGCGGGGGCATCGGAATACCACCCCAGATGCCCTGGCCACCGGAGCGGATCTTGCCAGCCAGATAGGCCTCGGCATCGCTGCGGTTGGCATATTTGTCGGCCACGGCGCGGAAGGCCGGGCCGACCAGCGGGCTGTCCAGGCCATGGCAGGCGGTGCAGCTGTGCTTCTGCGCCAGGGCCAGCGCAGACGCCGCGCTGCTGCGCCCCGATGGCTTTGCCGCGACCGCCGGTGTGGCAGCGCCCGCGCTGGCGGTGTCGGCGCCGCGCTGCGGGCCGACGAGGCGCTGCTGCTCGGCCAGGTTGCCGTGGTTGTTGCGCGCAAAGTCGGGCAGCGAAGAAGCGATCTGCCGGGGCGCGTCGCAGTTCGACATGCAGGCTTGCGCCAGCACATCCGGCCGGCCGCCGTTGCCCATGCCCTTGCCGGGCCACAGGCCGTGCCGGGTGCTCAGGCCCAGCCGGTTGGGCATGCGGGCCTGGGCGGCTGGCATCGTCGCATCCGAGAGCACGAAGTCATCGGGCAGCACGCCCGCGAGGTTCAGCAGGTAGGCGGTGACGGCGTAGACCTCGTCGGTGCTCAGGCTCTTTGGCGCGTTCCACGGCATCGCGCGGCGGATGTAGTCCCACAGCGTCGACACGGTGGACACCTTCATCAAGGTGCTGCGGCCGGGAAAGGCCGGGTCGGTGAGGCGCGCGACGCGTCCGGTCTTCACATCCTCGGCGGTGGTACCGCCGACCAGCGGATTGAAGACCTGGTTGCTCTCGCCGAACACGCCATGGCAGGAAGCGCACTGCGCTTCCCACACGACCTGGCCCTGCGCGACCGAGCCGCTGCCCTGGGGCAGGCCCTTGAAGTCGGGCCGCACATCGATGTCCCACGCGGCCACTTCGCGCGGCGTGGCCGCGCGTCCGATGCCTTCGTAGCGCGCGGGCGCGCCGTGGGCGAGCGCGCCGAACTGCGTCAGCGCCAAGGCCGCCGCCGCGCCACGCACGCTAGGCCAGCTGAACATTGCGCACCTCGCCACTTTCCTGCACCAGCCAGGACTGGATCGCGTTGTTGTGGTAAATCGAGCGCGTGCCGCGCACCGCGCGCAGCTGGCGGGTGCTGGGTTGCACATAG